>NZ_CALGNH010000026.1 GCF_937958655.1 uncultured Winogradskyella sp.
AGTGCATGGTGGTCCAGGACGCGCTGGTGGAGGAGAAGAAATGGGAGGTATGCGTGGTATCAAACACTATTTGCAGCGTACAGCAATTCAAGGTTCGCCAACAACTATCACTGAAATTACAGGAATCTATCAACAGAAAGCTAAATATAAGGAAGCAGAACAGCATCCATTTAAATACCATTGGGAAGACATTCAACCAGGCATGTCTCTAAAAACCCATAATAGAACACTAACGGATACCGATATTCAAAATTTTGCTAATCTCACATGGGACCATTTCTATGCCCATACTGATATTACATCTTTAGACGGAAGTATTTTTGAAAAACGCACTGCACACGGTTATTTTATCATTTCGGCAGCGGCGGGCTTGTTTGTCTATCCGAATAAAGGGCCAGTTGCAGCAAATTATGGTTTAGATAGTATTCGCTTTTTACGTCCGCTATATCATAATGATACGATTTATGTACGATTAACATGTAAAGAAAAAGTAGATAGAGATGTCGCTTCGGCAGAGCATCCAAGCGGAATCGTAAAATGGCATGTTGAGGTGTTTGATGCGAATTTTGAAAACCGACCAGATAGTGAGAAAACAGAAAAAGATAGTCCACTAGTGGCCATAGCAACCATATTAACTATGGTTGAAAAAAAGCAAGAGACTTTTGTTGAAATGACTTCGGAAAAAATTGACGAATGTCTTTCAAAATTAAATGAAAATTCAAAACCAAAATGGGGCATCATGACACCACAACACTTGATTGAGCATTTAGAATATACTTATAAAATTGCTTCAGGTGAAATTCAAGATTTTGAAATTTCAACGCCCGAAAAAATTCTTGAAAAAGTTAAAAATAGTCTTTGGAATTATGATAAATTCCCGAAGAATAGTCAATTCCCATTATTAGAAAAAGATACGCTTGACGAATTAAAGCATGAAGATTTGATGACAGCGATTTCAAAATTTAAAGCGCAACGCGAGAAGTATTTAGAATACTTTAAAGAACATCCAGACGCTAAATTAAATAATATGGTGTTTGGCGAGTTAAATAAATATGAGTGGTATTTGTTGGAAAGAAAACACCTTAACCATCACTTTGAGCAATTCGGAATAATATAAATAGACACAAATGTCACCTCGAGCGCAGTCGAGAGGTCTCAATGATTAGATAAAATATGAGTGACCCATACGTAAAATTAAATATTGAAAACGAAGTAGGCTACATAGAATTCTTTCATCCTGCACACAACTCTTTGCCAGGTGATGTGTTAACAGAATTAGCCCAAACCATAACAGATGCTGGAACAAATGACGCTATAAAAGTAATCGTCCTTAAAAGTGGAAAAGACAGAACCTTTTGTGCTGGAGCCAGTTTCAAAGAATTAATAAACATCAATGACGAAGCAACAGGAAAAGTCTTCTTTTCAGGCTTTGCGAATGTGATAAACGCTATGCGTAAATGTCCAAAATTTATCATTGGTCGCATCCAAGGAAAAACCGTTGGCGGTGGTGTTGGTTTAGCGGCTTCGACAGATTATTGTATGGCGTCAAAATACGCCGCCATAAAACTAAGTGAGTTGAATATTGGTATTGGGCCATTTGTTGTCGGACCAGCAATTGAGCGTAAAATCGGGTTAAGCGGCATGTCGCAAATCGCAATCGATGCCAACTCATTTTACCCAGCAGAATGGGCAAAAGAAAAAGGCTTGTATACTCATGTCTACGAGAGTAATGAAGAATTAGACAAAGCAGTAAAAACAACTGCTGAACATTTATGTACTTATAATACTGACGCTATGCTTGAGATGAAGCAGATGTTCTGGAAAGGTACTGACCATTGGGATGAACTTCTCGCAGAACGCGCTGCTATTAGTGGACGTTTAGTGTTAAGTGAGCTTACAAAAGAAACATTAAAGCGATTTAAATAAATATTGTTAATCAATGTAAACAATGCTCGATTTAGGAATTGTAACGCCCTTTTTTAATATCACGAAGTTTGAAGTAACAGCCCATATAGTCGTATTGACGTGTAGTAATTCATCTTTATGATTTTTAAAATAGATTTTAACCTTGTTTTTTAAAAGATTTCCTAATTGAGATGCACGCCTTAAGTAATGTGCTCTTAAATTTTGTTTTTGTTTTGTTTTTAAGGTTTCCGTTTTAGAAAATCTTAAATTAGGTATATGTTCTTTAGTAACGAGTTTTGAAGAATTTTTAGGTATCATAATTTTTAATTTTATAATAACTTGGTTGAGGCTTTTAGTAAATGCTTACAAATCAAAGTGTATTATTATGAATTTTTAACAAAACCAACTATTTAGTTATGATTTATTCATTTAACGATTTTATACCAGTTGTTCATAAAAGTAGCTTTGTACATCCTTTGGCTGCAGTTACTGGTAATGTCATCATTGGTAAAAACTGTTATATAGGTCCTGGTGCTGCAATTCGAGGAGATTGGGGACAAATCATTTTAGAAGACGGTGTTAATGTGCAAGAGAACTGTACAGTACATATGTTTCCTGGGAAATCTATTGTTTTAAAGGAAAGCGCACATGTTGGTCATGGCGCCATAATTCATGGTGCTAATTTAGGTCGTAATTGTCTCATTGGTATGAATTCGGTTATTATGGATGATGCCGAAATCGGTGATGAATCTATAGTAGGAGCTATGGCGTTTGTAAAAGCTGAAACTATTATTCCAAAACGAAGTTTAGTGGTTGGTAATCCAGCCAAGGTGGTTAAGCACGTTAGTGACGAGATGATTGCTTGGAAAACAAAAGGTACTCAACTCTATCAACAACTACCTGCAGATTGCCATGAATCTTTACGAGAAGTTGAACCACTTAGAGAAGTTCCTGAAAACATGAAAGTTCAGGATGACGTTTATAAGACCTTAAGAGAAAATTTTAAGAAGTAGAATTCGTCACTTCTAGATTTGTGAAAAATGAACAAATTGTATCGAGAAGCAATCAAATATCGTCAATCAACAATCAACAATTTCTAAACCCTGCTCAAATCAATTTCATTAGTTTCTTTTCCTGTTGAAAGCGTAATCAAACTTTGTACATTGCCTAAATAAGGAAGAAGTGTCAATTTTGAAATAATAAACGTTTCATAAGCTTCAATATCTTCTACAACTAATTTTAATAGATAATCAAAGTTCCCACTCACGCGATGGCATTCTACGATTTCGGGAAAATTATTGATTTCAGTTACAAACTTTTCTAAATAACTTCTGGTGTGGCCTTGTAGTGTAATACCAATAAACACCGTTAGTTTTAATCCAATTTTCTTATTGTCCAATACGGCTACATATTTTTTGATATAACCCTCTTTTTCAAGTTTTTTAATGCGCTCAAAAACAGGAGACGTGGTCATGCCTAATTCTTCAGCGATACTTTTAGTGGTGCGATTACTGTCTTTTTGAAGTATAGATAGAATTTGAGTATCTATTTTGTCGAGTGAATGAGCCATCAGAAAATTATTTTTAGACACGACTAAAATACAATTATTAAAAGTATAAAAAACGTTATAACTAATAAAATAAAGAATAATATTCTGATATGATTTAATTTATAAGATATTAACAGTTGTAAGATGTCTTATTTATTAATTTTGATACTGTTTTTAAATTATTGATTTTGAGCACGCTTAAACTTAAAATGCCTAAAATGGGCGAATCTATATCTGAAGGAACCATCATTAATTGGTTAGTTTCTGAAGGTGAAGCATTTGAAGAAGGCGATATCATTCTAGAAGTAGCAACCGATAAGGTGGATAATGAAGTCCCTGCACCAGCTTCCGGAACTTTGGTTAAAACGCTTTTTCAAGCCAAAGATATCGTTCCTGTAGGAGAAGTGATAGCTATTCTTGAGGTTTCAGAGGAAACAAAATCTTCTAAATCAGTAGAGACCAAAAAAGCTGTCAGTTCGAGCGCAGTCGAGAATAAAGTCAATGTTAAAAATCCTAAGCAAAATTATTCCGTGCCGAGTGTTTCTTCCCCTCTGGGGAAGTCAGATGGGGCTTTTTTCTCGCCATTAATCATTTCAATAGCAAAAGAGCATCACATTAGTTTTGAAGAATTAGCACGTATTCCTGCAACTGGCAATGAAGGTAGATTACGAAAAAGCGATGTGTTTCAGTATATAAAAGATGGTCGTCCATATAAGTATGTGCAACCCACAGTGCAAGACCCAACAGCCTATCGCATACCACAATTAACATTTGAAAAAGGAAAAGGGAAAATTGTAGAAATGGACCGTATGCGTCAGATGATTGCTGACCATATGGTCTATTCTAAGCATACTTCACCTCATGTTACGGCTTATGTAGAAGCAGATTTAACCAACATGGTGAATTGGCGTAATGCTAACAAAGTAGCTTTTCAAGAAAAGTATGGTGAGCGTTTAACATTCACACCTTTATTTGTAGAAGCTGTGGCGAAAGCAGTTAAAGATTTTCCGAATATTAATGCTTCAGTAGATGGCACTAACATCATTGTAAAAGAAGATATAAATATTGGTATGGCTACAGCATTGCCAAGCGGTAATTTAATAGTTCCTGTAGTTAAAAATGCAGATACTAAAGATTTAAAAACGCTAGCGGCTAACGTAAATGAATTGGCTGGTAAAGCCAGAGAGAATAAATTAGTTGGTGACGACATTAAAGGTAGCACCTTTACCATTTCTAATGTAGGAACTTTTGGAAGTGTTATGGGAACACCAATTATCAATCAGCCAGAAGTTGCCATTTTAGCACTCGGAATCATAAAAAAGCGACCAGAAGTTATCGAAACTGAAAACGGAGATGAAATCGCTATTAGAAGTATGATGTACTTATCGCTTTCTTTTGATCATCGTGTTGTGGATGGCTTTCTAGGTGGAAGTTTCGTGAGAAGAGTTGCCGATTATTTTGAGCAGTTTGATGTGAATCGAAAAATATAAACTAACGTCACTTCGAGTGGTTTGTGAAGTATGAGCAAATTGTATCGAGAAGCAATTAAAGTTCTCGATACTAAATTGCAGAAAAAGCAATTTTACTCGAACTGACGAAATAATAAATATTATGAGTTACAACATTTCAATTACCAAAGTAAAAGAATCAAAAGTAAAAGACTTAGATTTTAACAACATACCATTAGGCACTACATTCACGGACCACATGTTTATCTGCGATTTCGCTAATGGTGAATGGGTTAACCCAAGAATTGTTCCAATGGGAATGATTCCAACACATCCGGCAGCCATGGCTTTACACTATGGGCAAGCCATTTTCGAAGGTATGAAAGCCTACAAGGATGCCAAAGGCGAGCCCATGTTATTCAGGCCAGAGCAAAACGCTAAACGTTTAAATAAAAGTGCAGACCGCATGGGTATGCCACATTTCCCAGAAGATGTATTTGTAGAAGGCGTAAAGCAACTGGTTGATTTAGAGCATAATTGGATTCCGCCAAAAGATGGCAGTGCACTCTATTTAAGACCATTTATGTATGCCGATGAGCCTTTTATAGGTATGCGTGCAGCCACCCGTTTTAAGTTCATAATTATGGCATCTCCAGCGGGCCCATTATTCAGTAAACCAATTAAATTATGGGCAGAAAAACAGTACATTAGAGCAGCTAACGGAGGTACAGGAGAAGCCAAAGCAGCAGGTAATTATGCCGCAGCAATAAGACCAACAGAATTAGCAAAGGCCAAAGGTTACGACCAAGTACTTTGGTTGGATGCAGCCAAACATAAATATATTCAAGAGGTTGGCACTATGAATATTTTCTTTAAAATTAACGGAGAATTCATAACACCAAAGCTAGATGGTTCTGTGCTTCATGGCATCACCCGAAAAAGCGTCATCCACTTGTTGAAGGACAAAGGTTTTAAAGTAACTGAACGTTTAATCACCTTGCAAGAAATTAAAGAAGCCTCAAAAAACGGAACTTTAGAAGAAGCCTTTGGTACAGGCACAGCGGTAGGTATAGCATACATTCAAGAGATTGGAATGGAGGGAGAGACGATACATGTGTCGGATGAAAGTCCGGTAGGAGAGGACATCAATAATACCTTAAATGCTATTAAAACCGGAAAACAAGATGATAAATTTGGTTGGATGATAAAAACAAGAAAAGAACTAGCTTAGGTTATTTGGGCGTTACCACAACACTTCGACAAGCTCAGTGCAAGTGGTCGGGCTTTCACTACTCGCTCTCTGCGAGGAGCTCAAACAAATCGTTCAATCCCTAACGCAAAAACACCCCTAAAGTCCCCTCAAGGGGACAATAGTTTCAGTGTACATTTATAGGATCATCCCCTTGAGGATTATCGAAATGAAAGCAGCGCTTTTATTGAAGATACCTAGCGAAGCTAATTAGGGGTGTTAAAGGATAGTGTTTAAAAAGTAAATTGTCATTCCTGCAAAGGTGGGAATCCAAAATAAAATAACGTATAATTAATGAGATTCCACTTTTGTGGGAAATAAATATGAATAAAAAAATACTACAAAAAGCTTTTTCAAAACTCTGCACCGCCAAAGCAATGACCGAATTGTATGAGGCTAACTTTAAACAAGTTTCAAAATACGTTCATGCCACCTCACGTGGCCATGAAGCCATTCAAATTGCATTAGGATTACAATTATTACCTCAAGATTATGCCTTTCCTTACTATAGAGACGATGCTATGTTACTCGCTTTTGGTTTAGAGCCTTACGATTTAATGTTGCAATTACTAGCCAAAAAAGATGATCCATTTTCAGGAGGGCGTACCTATTATTCGCATCCAAGTTTAAAGGACGACGATAAACCTAAAATACCACATCAATCCTCAGCAACAGGTATGCAAGCCATACCTGCAACTGGTGTCGCGATGGGACTTCAATATTTAGAAAAACAAAAATTAACTAATCCTGTCACATCGAGCGTAGACGAGATGTCTGAAAAACCAATTAGCGTCTGTAGCCTTGGTGACGCTTCAGTTACCGAAGGTGAAATTGCCGAAGCCTTTCAAATGGCAGCATTAAAGCAAATGCCAATACTGTATCTAGTACAGGACAATGGTTGGGACATTTCGGCAAACGAAGCCGAAACCAGAGCCCAAAATGCTGCAGAGTATGCGGCAGGATTTCATGGTTTAGAAGCGATATCTATAGATGGAGCTAATTTTATTGAAAGCTATGAAGCCATTAAAAAAGTGATTGCAACGATTCGAAAAGAACGACGTCCATTTTTAGTGCACGCTAAAGTACCGTTGTTAAATCACCATACCTCTGGTGTACGTATGGAATGGTACCGAGACGATTTGGACGAAGCACGTTCGCGCGACCCATATCCAGTTTTAAAACAACAATTACTGGATAATGGATTTTCAGAAAAAGACATAGAAGCTATAGAAAAGGAAGCCTTTCAAACTGTAGCTTCAGATTTTGAAAAAGCCTTAAAAGCAGAAGACCCAAAACCTGAAGATTTATTTACAAACGATTTTATACCAACACCAATAACAGAAGAAAAAGGAACACGTTCACCAGAAGGAGCTGAAAAAGTAGTTATGGTAGACTGTGCTTTATTTGCTGTTGAAGAATTAATGCGCGAATATAAAGAGTGTTTACTATATGGGCAAGATGTAGGTGGACGGCTAGGCGGAGTGTTTAGAGAAGCCGCAACGTTAGCACAGAAGTTTGGAGACGATCGTGTGTTTAATACACCAATACAAGAAGCTTTTATTGTAGGTTCTACTATTGGGATGTCTGCGGTTGGTTTGAAACCTATTGTAGAGGTGCAATTCGCAGATTATATTTGGCCAGGACTTAATCAGTTATTTACAGAGGTAAGTCGCAGTTGCTATTTGTCTAATGGTAAATGGCCAGTGAGTATGATTTTACGAGTACCTATTGGTGCTTATGGTAGTGGAGGGCCTTATCATTCATCTTCTGTTGAAAGTGTCATTACCAATATAAGAGGAATCAAAATTGCTTATCCAAGTAATGGTGCTGATCTTAAAGGTTTAATGAAGGCTGCTTATTTCGATCCAAATCCTGTGGTAATTTTAGAGCATAAAGGTTTGTATTGGTCTAAAGTTCCTGGTACACAAGGCGCGACTTCAGTTGAGCCGTCCGAAGACTATGTGCTACCATTCGGAAAAGCTTGGGTATTACAAGAAATCTGGAAGCAAGAACATAAAGAAACCATAACGATTGTAACTTATGGTATGGGAGTGCATTGGGCATATAATGCTTCGGGTGAATTAGATATGCGAAACCAAATAGAAATTATAGATTTAAGAACATTGTTTCCTTTAGATGAAGAAACTATCATAAAATCTATTAAGAAAACCGGAAAATGTTTAGTGGTGACCGAAGAACCCTCAAACAATAGTTTTGCAAGGGCTTTGGCAGGTAAGATTCAAGAAGAGTGTTTTAAATATTTAGACGCACCAGTAATGACTATTGGTAGCGAAAACATGCCTGCAATTCCTTTGAATTCTACATTGGAGCAAGCGATGATTCCGTCAACAGAAAAGGTGAAAGATAAAATAGCACAACTTATTGATTATTAGTATTTTTAACTGATTAAAAAAATAGATTTATGGATTTTCAATATCAGTATAAAGCTAAAATTATAGATGTATATGATGGTGATACCATCACCGCACAAGTAGATTTGGGTTTTCTTGTGTCTAGAGAAATGAAATTTAGACTTTATGGTATAGACACACCCGAGCTAAGAGGTGAAGAACGACCAGAGGGTCTCAAAGTAAGAGATATACTTAGAGGTCGAATCCTTGATAAGGAAGTTGTTATTTATTCGTACAAGGATAAACAAGGGAAATATGGTCGTTTCCTTGCTAATATTTTTTTGGAAGGTGAAGACATTAATCAATGGTTAATTGACGAAGGACATGCTAAGCCTTATCATCCTTAAATGTTTATAAGAATTATATGGGCTTAACTCTAATGATTAGAGAGAAGACTTATTTTTGCTTTTTTTTTGAAGCTTTTATAAAAATTTCTCTTTTAAAGGATAGTCTAGTGATACTCCTATCAGTGCTATATATTAGAGTGTAGAAAGTAATTTGCCAGAAATACTAAGCAAAAATTAGAAGATATTCCGAGTCAATACCCAGAGGATAATCATGACAAGATGTAAATAAGGACTTTAAATAAAAAAAGCCTATCCAACAGATAGGCTTCATTTTAAAAAGATTGTAAGGTATATACTTATATAACTTTTACGTTTATAGCATTTAATCCTTTTTTGCCTTCGGTTAAATCGAATTCTACATTATCACCTTCTCTAACTTCGTCAACTAAACCAGAAATGTGTACAAAATGCTCTTTGTTGTTTCCTTCTTCTGTTATTAATCCAAAACCTTTAGAGTCATTAAAAAATTTTACTGTACCAGTACTCATATTAAAATATATTAAATTAAGCAGCAAATGTAGTTTAATTAATTGATTTTCAATTGTTTTACCTTTTTTATTATTCAGATAGTCAGAAATAAAACCGTAACTAGCTAGACCTTAATGGTTAAACTATTAAAATTAAAAGTTAAATAAATTATAACATGCACTACATTTTGTATTCTGAGAGTGGTTTTGTAAATTTTTCAGGGTCTGCAGCTAAGTGATAACGTGGGTCATTAATATCTTCAATAATAACTTCTTTAAATTTTGGACTAGCTTTGTACATTAATAGTTTAGAATCTGCACTCAGGTGTTTTAGTTTTAAGCTTTTCCCTGCAGCTTCATATTTATTAACTAAATTAAAAATGGCTTCTAATGCAGAATGGTCGCTTACGCGAGATTCTACAAAATCAATTTCAACCTTATCGGGATCGTTTTTAACATCAAACTTGGAATTGAAACTTTGAATGGAACCAAAGAATAAAGGTCCCCAAATTTCATAAGTTTTAGTGCCGTCCTCTTGCATGCGTTTTCTCGCTCTAATCATTGTGGCATTTTTCCAAGCGAAGACTAATGCGGATATAATAACACCAGCGATTACCGCTACCGCTAAATCCTTCCAAACTGTAATAGCTGATACTGTAATCAATACGATTGCGTCAGATAATGGTATTTTTCTTATAATTCTAAAACTAGACCAAGCAAAGGTGCCGATAACCACCATAAACATTACACCTACTAATGCAGCGATAGGAATCTGTTCAATTAAAGGTGCTCCAAAAAGTACAAAACAGAGTAGGGCAATAGCAGCAACAGTCCCAGATAAGCGGCCACGTCCGCCAGAATCAACATTTATAATTGACTGTCCGATCATGGCACAGCCACCCATACCACCAAATAAGCCGTTGAGTATATTTGCACCGCCTTGGGCTATACATTCTCTATTTCCGTTACCTCTTGTTTCTGTGATTTCGTCAACTAGGTTTAGTGTCATTAAGGATTCAATTAAACCTACTGCGGCAAGAATAAAAGCTGTTGATAATATAATTTCCCAATGCCCTTGCAAGGTGCTGAATAAACCAAAAATTTGATCCTGAAATGTAGGTAAACCGCCCTCTAGACCTAAACCACCACCATCTCTAATAAAAGAGCCAACGGTACTTACCTCTAAATTTCCGAATATGGTAATAGCCGCTACTACAATTATAGCAGTTAATGCCGACGGTATTTTTTTGGTAAGTTTTGGTAAGCCGAACATAATACCCATTGTTAAGGCGATTAAAGCAAGCATTGTCCAGAGTGGTGCACCAGACATAAAAACTTTTTCACCATTAACAGTTTCTTTAAATAAACCTAATTGAGAAAGGAAAATAACTATTGCCAGACCGTTTACAAATCCCATCATTACTGGGTGAGGAATTAGTCTAACAAATTTACCTAGCTTAAAAATACCAGCTAAAATTTGTATACCACCAACAAATAGTAAGGTTATAAAAAGCCATTGTAAGCCTAGGTTGTCGATTGGGTTGTCTAGCGCCAATCCAACTTCGTTACCTTTGCTAATGAGATGAACCATTACTACAGCCATGGCACCAGTAGCACCAGATATCATTCCTGGTCTACCACCAAATAATGCCGTTACAATTCCCATCATAAAGGCACCGTAAAGACCTACTAATGGATCTACGCCTGCAACAAATGCAAAAGCAACAGCTTCGGGCACCAAGGCAAGTGCTACTGTTAATCCCGAGAGGATATCATTTTTAGGGTTTTGGGTAAAGTTTTTTCGGGTTGTGTGGCCTAATATCATATTCTTTTGCTTTTCAAAGTCGCCAAAGATATGGTATTTAGAATAAATAGATAGTTAAGGTATTAAACCAAAAAAGCACCAAATTTAATTGGTGCTTTAAAAACGTCTTCATGGAATTCTATTTAGAAGCAGGTGGATACTGCTCCATAGTTTTAGAAACAAACTCTTTAATACGCGCTTCTTTTTTGTCGACATTTCTAGTTACTAAATAGCCAGTACCAGAGCCTTGCCATATTAATTCTTTTTCTTTTGCATCTACTAAATCTATAAATAATACGCCTTCGGTTGTGGTAGAAACGTTATTTCCTCCCAAGCCAGCGCCCCAACCAAAGCCAGGTCCCCAGCCCCAACCCCATCGGTTGAAACCGCCCCAGCCCCAGGCACCAGCGCCCCATGCATTGTTGTAAACATCTACACGTTGATTGGATTTGGTGAAAATGCTGACTAGCATATCTGGATTTTCGGATTTGGTCATGCCTTTAGCCATCAGTTCGGCTTCTATAGCTCTTAGAATTCTTCGTTTATCTATATCACTTATTTCAGCTTTATCAATTCCTGGTTTAAAGAATGCAAAGGTTTTGTATTGGTTAAAATTTGCCTCTCTATCGTAATCTGCTGCAACTCTAACAGAGCTACAGGAAGATAGAAGGATGGCAAACACTAAAATCGGAGTAAACTTTAATAATTTCTTCATATCGCTTTTTTTAAATTGTTTCTAATAAATCGTCATCAACCATATTGGGTAGTGTTACTTTGAGATTTGGTTCGGTTTCCATAGCGCGTTTTATAGCGAATAGTGCTCCTTCATTTCTAGCCCAACTTCGTCTAGAGATACCATTATTAACATCCCAAAATAACATTTGTTTTAATCGTTTTGACGCTTCTTTTGTACCATCAAGAACCATGCCGAAACCGCCATTAATAACTTCGCCCCATCCGACGCCTCCACCGTTATGAATGCTTACCCAAGTGGCTCCTCTAAAACTATCACCAATAACGTTATGTATAGCCATATCTGCGGTAAATCTTGATCCGTCATAAATATGACTGGTTTCTCTGTACGGTGAATCCGTTCCTGAGACGTCATGGTGGTCTCTTCCTAAAATGACGTAGCCTATCTCACCATTATTTATGGCCTGGTTAAAGGCTTCAGCAATTTTTATTCTCCCCTCAGCATCTGCATAAAGAATTCTAGCTTGAGAGCCAACAACTAATTTATTTTCTTGAGCCCCTTTTATCCATTGAATATTATCCGCCATTTGCTGCTGAATTTGAGAAGGGGAACGCTTCATTATAGCTTCGAGAATGCTACATGCAATTTGATCTGTTTTAGCTAAATCTTCTGGTTTTCCCGAAGCACATACCCATCTAAATGGGCCAAATCCATAATCAAAGCACATGGGTCCCATGATGTCTTGAACATAGCTAGGATAAGCCCATCTCTCGGTCTCTTCTCCAAGGGAAGTGAGATGGGATTTATTAACTAGATTTCCTGATTTATCAATATAAATAGCGGCATCTGCTCTTGAAGCCTCTAATAAAAAGGCATTGCCATAATCAAAGAAATAAGTGCCTTTTGCAGTATGCTTATTTATAGCATTTGTATGACGTCTTAAACTTTTTTTAACCTCTTTTTTAAATTGTTCTGGTTCATTTGCCATCATTTCGTTAGAGGCTTCAAAAGATAAACTAACAGGATAGTAGCCACCAGCCCAAGGATTATGAAGTGAGGTTTGGTCGCTACCTAAATCAATATGAACGTTTGCTTCATCAAATTTTTCCCATACGTCAACAATATTTCCTAGATAGGCGATTGAAACAACTTCTTTGTTGGTCTTTGCTTTTAAGACTCTTATGACGAGTTGGTCTAAGTCTGTGATTTTTTCATCAATCCAGCCTTGGTTTAGTCTTACTTGTGTAATCTTTGGGTTAACTTCTGCGCAGACTGTAATACAGCCTGCAATATTACCTGCTTTGGGTTGTGCTCCAGACATACCACCTAAGCCTGAGGTTACAAATAGATGGCCTTTAGGTTCTTTTTCTATTTTTCTAAATCCGTTTAAAACCGTTATTGTTGTACCATGCACTATGCCTTGTGGACCAATATACATATAGCTGCCAGCGGTCATTTGTCCGTATTGCGTAACTCCGAGTGCATTAAATTTCTCCCAATCATCTGGTTTTGAATAGTTGGGAATCATCATACCGTTAGTTACTACAACTCTAGGCGCTTCTTTATGAGATGGGAATAAACCCATTGGGTGACCAGAATACATCACTAGGGTTTGCTCGTCATTCATCTCGGCCAGATACTTCATGGTCAGTAGGTATTGTGCCCAATTAGAGAACACGCTTCCATTGCCACCGTAAGTAATCAGTTCATACGGATGTTGTGCTACTGCATCATCCAAGTTGTTTTGAATCATGAGCATTATGGCTGCTGCTTGCTTTGATTTTGCAGGGTAGTCATCAATTGGTCTTGCAAATATTTTGTAATCGGGTTTAAAACGATACATGTAGATGCGGCCATAGGTGTTTAATTCATTTTTAAATTCCGGAAGTAAAGTTTTGTGATGTTTCTTATCAAAATAACGCAGTGCGTTTTTAAGTGCTAATTTTTCTTCTTCTTCGTTGAGGATTGCCTTGCGCTTGGGAGCATGATTTATGGCTGCGTTGTAAGTTTTTAACTGTGGAAGTTTATCTGGGATACCCTCTAATATTTGTTCTTTAAAAGTCATTTTTTAATGTTTAGATTAATACCTATAAATACTGTAAATATGTTGTATTATCTAAGGGTATCTTATATCTACACGATGACGTGTATTGGCCTTTAATTTTATATTTCATTAAAAGTAAATCCAACGTTTATTTCTTTTGGGTATTGGTTTTTTTATCAAAACCATAAGGGCAATGTCTGCATCCGCTTTGGCAACAGTAGCCTCTTTTTAAATGATATTGTTCTGTAAAACAACGATAACCTTCTGGTGTTAAATAGTAATCTCCGTCTTCAATTGGGATATGTGTCTTCATAAGCCTTTTTCTGATCCTTTGCTGAGGAAAGGAGATAAATTAGTCTAAACGTTTTGATTTTATGCTTTTTAAAACTGATTATTATAGTGTCAATTAGCATTACATACAAAGATAACGTAAATTGAGATGAATTTTTTATTATAGATTATTGATATTTATTTCTAAATATTTGGTGCCAAGAGGTTATGCTGGGATTACTATTTTTCCTTTTATAATTTTAAAGTATAATATTCTAAAGTTGAATAAAGTGTTGGTTAACCATGAGAAAATACATAAACAACAGCAATTAGAATTGCTCATTATGCCGTTTTACGTGCTATACTGTATTGAGTTTTTAATTCGATTAATTAAGTATAAAAATTGGGACTTGGCCTATAGAAATATTTCTTTTGAACGAGAAGCTCATAAAAATGAATCTAATTTAGAGTACTTAAAACAGCGTAAATTTTGGAACTTTGCATATTACCTTTAAACGCTTAAAATTTTAGATATAATTAATTCAGTACAAAATATTTTAATTTTAGATGGGGACGTTCAATTGTATTTAAAACGAGAGGATCTAATTCATCCTGTAGTTTCCGGTAATAAATTTAGGAAACTTAAGTACAATATTCTAAACGCAAAATCATTATCTAAAACAACACTTTTAACCTTTGGCGGTGCGTATTCAAATCATATTGCGGCAACGGCCTATGCTGGCAATAAAAGTGGTTTTAACACTATAGGTATTATAAGGGGAGATGAATTAGAAGATAAAGTAGTTTCTAACCCTACTCTAAAATTTGCAAAGTCAATGGGAATGCGTTTGGAATTTATAGATAGAGGTACTTACAGAATGAAATATAACGCTGATTTTATTGAAAAATTAAAAGCATCCTATGGTGATTTTTATCTGATACCAGAAGGAGGAACAAATACCTTGGCAGTAAAAGGGTGTGAGGAAATAATAACTAATGATGATAAAAAGTTTAATTATATCTGTTGTTGCGTTGGTACAGGAGGTACTATTGCGGGTATTATTAATTCCTCTAAATCGCATCAAAAAATAATAGGTTTTCCGGCTTTAAAAGGTGATTTTTTACGGCAAGATATTCTTAAATTTGCAACTAACGATAATTGGGATTTAATTAGAGACTATAATTTTGGTGGCTACGGAAAAATAAAGCCAGAATTGATTTCGTTTATAAATGAGTTTAAGGCAAAGTATATGATTCCGCTAGATCCTATTTATACTGGAAAAATGATGTATGGATTAATAGATATGATTGGTAAAGGTTACTTTCCGAGAGAATCAAAATTATTAGCCATTCATACAGGTGGTCTCCAAGGAATTTCTGGTATGAATTTTGTCTTAAAACGTAAAAACCTACCTTTAATTAATATATGAGATTAATTTTTAAATATACTACCCTTGTTCTAATTACTTTAGTTTTTAGTTGTGGCCCTAAAAAGGGAATTGTAACAAAGAAAAAAAGACAGAATACTGAAAAAGAAGTTATTGTAAAAGAAACTGAAACTTCAAAGGTCGAAACCACAAGCCAAAAGGATTCTGATAAAATTATTATTAAAGTGCCGACCTCTACAGATGCTTATATTAATCGCTTTGCAGCAAAAGCTAAAGAAGAAATGCTATTGTCTAAAATACCAGCTAGCATAACATTGGCTCAGGGTATTTTAGAGTCTGGTTCTGGTAGAGGACGATTAGCTGTAGAAGCTAATAATCATTTTGGGATAAAGTGCCATGGTTGGCAAGGTGAAAAAATATACCACGATGATGATCGATCTCAGGAGTGTTTTAGAAAATATGAACGCCCAGAACGTTCGTACAAGGATCATTCAGATTTTTTAGTAAGCCGCAAACGTTATGCTAGTTTATTTAAATTAAAACCAGATGATTATAAAGGATGGGCTAAAGGTCTTAAGAATGCAGGTTACGCTACGGATAGAAAATATCCACAAAAATTGATTAGTTTAATTGAGCGTTATAAACTTTATAAGTATGATGATGAAGTCCTTAGTGGCAACCCAACAGATATGGTGAGAGTAAACAGTGGTGTATTAAGATATGTCGTTGAACAAGGTGATACGTTATATGCTTTGGCAAAACGCTATAATACCTCGGTTAAAGCGATAAAAGAATTAAATAATATGACCTCAAATGATCTTTCAATTGGTCAAGAAATAATGATACCTAATTAGTATGTTATATCAAAGAAGTAGTGCGCTTTTTAATGATGCGCAAGTTGTTATTCCAGGCGGAGTAAACTCGCCTGTAAGAGCATTTAAAGGTGTAGGAGGCACACCAATATTTGCTAAATCGGCCAAAGGCGCTTATGTTTATGATGAAGATGGAAACCGCTTAATCGATTACATTAATTCTTGGGGTCCAATGCTATTAGGGCATGCTTATCCGCCTGTAGTAGATGCTGTTATTGAAAAAACTAAATCAGGGACTTCTTTTGGGATGCCTACTGCTTTAGAGACTGAAATTGCTGAATTAGCAGTTGCTATGGTGCCTAATATAGATAAAATTCGTTTTGTAAATTCGGGTACAGAGGCCTGTATGAGTGCTATTAGATTAGCAAGAGGGTTTACTAAAAAAGATAAAATCATAAAATTTGCTGGTTGTTATCATGGTCATAGTGATTCGTTTTTAATAGCTGCCGGTAGTGGCGCGAGTACTTTTGGTACACCAAATAGTCCTGGTGTAACCCAAGGTACTGCTAAGGATACTTTGTTGGCGAGGTACAATGATCTTGAAAGTGTAAAGGCTTTAATAACAGCTAATCCCAATGAAATTGCAGCTATAATAGTAGAGCCTGTGGCTGGTAATATGGGTTGTATTCCACCTGTTGACGGTTTCTTGGAAGGCTTAAGGCAATTCTGTGACACGCACCATATACTTTTAATTTTTGATGAGGTAATGACTGGCTTTAGATTGGCTAAAGGTGGTGTGCAAGAGCTAAAAGAAGTTGATGCAGATATTGTGTGCTTTGGAAAAGTCGTTGGTGGAGGTTTACCAGTTGGAGCATTTGCGGCCAGAAATGAGATTATGAATGAATTAGCGCCATTAGGACCAGTATATCAGGCGGGTACTCTAAGTGGTAACCCTTTGGCTATGGCCGCGGGTTTAGCTATGCTAAAAGCTATTAATAATGAAAAGGGACTGATGAATCGTCTTGCTGAAAAAACAAAATATCTTCATAATGGTATTGCTGACGCCCTCAATAAAAATGATATTGACCATACAATTAACAGAATTGGATCAATGATTTCTGTTCACTTTGCTAAGGAACCTGTTGTTGATTTTGAATCTGCGGCTAAAGGCAACAATGAGCGCTTTAAATCCTTTTTTCATGGTATGTTAAACAGCGGAGTATACATTGCTCCAAGTGCATTTGAGAGCTGGTTTATAACCGACGCACTCACGTATCAAGATTTAAATGAAACTATAGCAGCAGTAGAGGAGGTAGCAAAAACTTTATAAAAAAAGCCTCACATTTGTGAGGCTTTTTTTTGTTCTATATTTTTAGAAATCTATTAGTTTTCTTGTTCTTTTAGAATGGTTTTATAGGCTTCAAACTGTTCTTCGTTTAGGATAACTTCCATTCTATTAGTAAGTCTATTTTTAAGTTTTGTCATCGCTTCTGGTGACATTGTTTTAGATTTTACAAGATTTGCATGCCCTTTTTGATAGTCTTTATATGCATTATAAACCTGTTCTTGCGAATCTTTGTTTAAGTTTAAAGCTTTGATGAGAGATTCGGTTGTTTCACCAGCCACCTTATTTATTTCGGTGCGCTCTTGTAGAGACAAAGATTGTGCAGATAAAGATTGCACTCCTAAGCATAAACCAAGTGCTAAAATGCACATTGTATATATCTTTTTCATTTTGAATTATTTAATTAATAGATCCCTAAAAATAAGAATTTTATTGAATTAAATAAAAGAGGTTGTGTAAAATGTACTTTTTTATATCACTTAGCCTATAGTTGAGTAACCGAAAGGTTCAGCGTAACTAGACCTAAAATTTAGATTAGCAAAGTATTTAGTCCACTTAATGTTGTGCTTTAAAAGCGTATTTTGATTTTAACCAATGCATAATTTAGAAGTTTACGGTTTTAGCGATCCTTAAGACCTTTTTGGTTTAAAAGGCTGATCTAATTTCTATTTCCTTTTACCTGTCTTGCTTTTTTTGCTCTTCTTTTTGAGCTAAGCTTTTCAAATTTTGCAAATTGTTCATCCGTTAAAATAGATTTCATAGCACGTTTAAATGCTATTTGCTTATCTAGCCTTTCATTTTGCATCGCTAAACGTTGTTCTTTTGTTGGTTTTTTACCCTCACTTTTATTGGCTTTGCGCTGTTCTCTATTTGCTTTTGTGTATTTAACTTCTTCCAAGATTAGATCGTAAACTTTTGATTCTTGTATCTCGTCTAAGGTTAAGCTTAGAGTTAGTTGTTTAGACTTAATGTTTGCGACTTCCTCTGGTGTCATGTCTTTCATTAGTTGTGACCGCTCATTATGGTCTTTTCTGTGTTTTCTTTCACCTTGGGCAAATCCGTTTAGCGTAAAGAGTGCTAGTGCAATGGCTATTAATGTTTTCATTTTAAATGGTTTTAATGTTTGTCTGTTAGACCGTTTAAATTCTATTTGGTTTAAATAAGCGGTACTTTTTAATAAAGATTCTTAGTAGTTGGTATTAGAAATAAGAGCAAGGGTTGTAGCGTAAAGGTCTTTTTGTTCTAACTTACTTTTTAGCCATGCGTAAAAACTGATAACAAAAATATCTTTGTTTTTTGAAGCATTTAATTGAAAGTTAAGGTATAATTGTTTTCTGAATTTTTTGTTGTGGGCTAATTCAGGGTTTTTATAAAGTTTCATTGAGAAATCAATAAATAATAGAATTCTAGATTGATCGATATCCTCAAGGTAGTTTGAATAACGTCGTTTAAAACTCCTTATTCGAGACTCTAAAAGCCCGTCATCTTGTAATTCTATGTAAAGTAATAATTCTACTAGATTTTTCTTTAAAACCCAATCGATTCCAGCTTTTTCCGTGTAATATTGGTCGGTATGGTAAAACTTCGCTAGTGTAGATTTGGCGCTATTGAAATCTCCTTTTTGGAAATAGAACGTTGCAAGAGATAAGTTTAAATCTAGTAAAGTTTCAATGTCCTTATGCTTTTTTGAAATTATAGATAAGATGAGTTGAATGGCTTTATCTTGCTTGCCTAAATAGTTGTAATTGAGGGCTTCAACAAGTGTTTTCTTTAATATAAATTCTTTGAAATAGTTCTTTTTGTTAACTTGCATTAAACTTTCCATCTCATTGATATACTTTAAAGACTCCTCAAATTTTTTATTTCTAAATAAGGTATTTGCGATGATATAAACAATGTGAATCTGGTAGAACAATTGTTTGTTGGTCTCTTTTTTTTCTTTCAACAGGTTGTAACTTTTTAATACGAAACCTTCAATTTCGTAATAAGAACTTGTTACGAAGGCTGAAATATTGGCGATCGCTAAAATTTGATACAATGATTTAAAGGATAGTGAATCGTTAAGCTGAATTTTATAATTTTTAAGTATAGCTTTAAGTTCGAATTCAAAATCTACAACGTTGCCTTTGTAAGCAATAGAATTTAAAACACTTTTGAGTTGTGCATAAACAATGTTTAACTGATCTTCTAATTGGTGTTTTTTCTGATTCTCTTTTTGCTTTTTTATTAAGTCTTCTAAATCAGCCTTTGGATAGTTTGGCGCATACTGAATTTTAGTATGGTAGATTTCATTCAGAATAGCATACAACAAGTGTTCATCGGCTAGGCGTTCTGCTTTATCTAATATTTTGAATGCGATATCGTAATTTTTTTGAAGCAAATAAGTTCTTGAAGCCAAAACATACTTTATAACCTGTATGTCTACAGAGTTCTCGTCTTCTAGGTTTTTGTTAGCAGTAAATTCTATTAACGATTGAAATAAACGTTTCCGTAGGGCGTGATAGGCATTACAGTTATCAACTTTGTAAAGTATTCTACAAATAGACTTTGAATCTAACTCGGATTGACCTAAAAGTTGAAATAACTGAATGTTTTTAGTGTCAGCACGTTTATTTTTCGATTTTAAGTAGCCAACAAATTGTTGTTGTTCTTCCGTGTTGTAAGTCTCAATAATAGCTTTTAATGCTAACATTATATCGTCATTAGTATTTAAATAAAGGTATAAAAAATAAAGGTTAAAATATATAAATAATAAAATATATCGTCAGTAATAGATATTTTTTGGTTTTGAAATAGTAGTTGTATGTTTCAAATTTGCCTTGTAATCATTAAAACAAAATGTTATGAATTATCAAACAACAGTATCCTTAAAGGATGATGAAAACGTAAAAAAGAAAAAGAAAGAAAAGAAAATCTATAATCAAAAACCAACGCCTGCTTTTATAGGAGCCTCTTGGACCGCTCTTTTTATCGGAATGATTTCCTATTGCGTAGGACTTTGGAATGCTTCTATGGAGCTTAATGAAAAAGGGTATTATTTTACCATTCTACTTTTTGGATTATTCTCAGTTATTTCAGTACAGAAAGCTGTGCGCGATAAATTAGAGGATATACAAGTTACCGAAATGTATTATGGTATTAGTTGGTTTACCTCAATAGCAGCAATAGTCTTATTGGTCATAGGACTCTGGAATGCAGATTTAGAATTAAGTGAAAAAGGATTTTACGGCATGTCATTTGTCCTGAGTCTTTTTGCAGCGATTGCTGTACAGAAAAACACTAGAGATGTCGCTTATATAGATAAGGAAATTGAAACTAAAGAAGACTAAATTAGTTTTAATGATGGTTAGTTAGTAACCCAAAACCTCGTTACGCTCAATAGCGTGACGAGGTTTTAAAATTCACTATATTTTTTTAAATTATTTATGAGAACAGTTTTATCCTGTACAGTGTTGAGTAATTTTTGTTATTAGAATTCTGTTGACAAATTAGTTTAAAAACTAAAAAGGCTCCAAGTTTTACCTCGAAGCCTTCTTTCCCTAGATTGTCTATTAACGTATCTAGTTCTTAGGATCTAAAATATTATTAACACGTTCAATAGCGTCAGCGATATGAATTCTGCTCATAGCGTCCCCTCCTTTTGCTCGACGTAATTGAGAACGTAAGGTTTTTAATTCTGCTCTTACTACCGCTCTAATATCGGACTGACTCGTGTTTACTGCCGTTGTTTTTACGTAAGGGCTAATACTTCTACCACTTTGATTTTCTGCGGTCATTAAGTACGCTAATCTATCAATGTGAGCACGCTGTAAATTACGTCTGTAAGTATCAATTTTCTTCCCTGTACGCAGCTCGCTCCAAACTCCTTTGCGTACATCGCTCATCATTTCAGTAAGTGAATAGGCTTTACTGTCATACGTATATGCTTCGGTTAAACGTTGCATCTTTCCTAAGCTTAAAATATTGTTTAAGGTTCGGGATTGTATTCTGCGAATTCGCTCAACTGAGCCAGACCATTCAATACGATCAAAAATAGTCTTATCAATTAACCATTCTGGCGTATTAAATACATTATTATTAACCCATGTCATAGCTTCTTTCTGATGTGCTTTTGGTACTGGTGTATAAACAGCACCTGCTTGATCTGCCGTTTTGTAATGCTCGTAAACTCCACCGATGTTATTGGAAACATGACCTGTGTAACGGTTAAATTGTGATACTACATGGCCGTACATTTCTTGTAAGTCATCATACGCTTCGCCAGCCTCTGTAGTCCATTTGATAAGATTAGGTACAATACGCTTTAGATTTTTAACACCATAGTCACTAGCTAGCATGGCGTTGTCTCCTAAATCTTCTGTCTGTGAGCTTGGGTCTACAACATCACCAGCTTGCTGATGTCCAAAACGATACATTGGGTCACCTTCATGATCCATAATCCATTGGTTAAGAATTGGCTTTTCTTCAGTAGCTGTTTTGTCTAAAATTGGTCTATAGCCCCATTCAATAGCGTGTTTATCATAAACACCAATATCAGGCATCAAAGCAACACCTTCATCACCAGGTTGAGCTACGTAATTAAAACGTGCATAATCCATAATAGAAGGTGCAGTACCATACTTTTGTGTAAATTCAGCATCACGTAATTTTTCTACAGGATAAGCAACACTACTTCCCATATTATGAGGTAAGCCAAGTGTATGACCAACCTCATGAGCTGATACAAATCGTATTAAACGTCCCATAACTTCATCTTTAAATTCAGGACTCTGAGCTTCTGGATTGATAGCTGCAGTCTGTACAAAGAACCAACCTCGTAGCAATGACATAACGTTATGATACCAATTGATATCGCTTTCTAATATTTCGCCTGTTCTTGGGTCGCTTACGTGAGGGCCGTTTGCATTTGGTATTGGTGAGGCCAAGTAACGTACAACAGAATACCTAACATCTTCTGGAGTCCATTCTGGATCCTCCTCAACACTTGGTGGGTCTTTAGCAATAATAGCATCTTTAAACCCAGCAGCTTCAAAGGCAACTTGCCAATCTTCTATACCTTGCTTAATATATTTTCTCCATTGCTCTGGAGTCGCTCTGTCTATATAATAAACGATTTGCTTTTTAGGAACAACCAACTCTCCTCGTTTAAACTTCTCAATATCTTCGTCTTTAACCTCTAGTCTCCAGCGGTCTAGGTAGGTTAATGATTTGCTTCTTTGGTTTTCTAAACCATAGTCTGTTGTACTACTTGTAAACCAACCTACACGCTCATCAAAATAACGACGTTTCATTGGGTTGTCTGGAAGTAGTATCATAGAATTGTTAATTTCTATAGAGATACTTCCTGTGCTAGAATTTGATGGTGGTCTGCCAGCAGCATAGGTCTTTACGTGCCTAGCCTCAATATTTCTTGGGTAACTTTTAACGCTCTCAATAAAAGATTTATCGCTCTCTAAGCGTGTAACTCTGTAGCCTGTTCTTCTAAATTGAGGTAAGCCAAGAGATTTCACATCTTTTTCAAATAAAGGTGTGGCATCTATAACTGTGCTTGTAGAATCCTTGCTGTATGCTTTTATAGGGAATGTGTAAAGTACAGGTTCAAAATTTGAGTTTTTTACTGCTTCATTAACTGGCAAAGAATCCGCAGCAGTGACGTTATAGGAAACTACTCTTAATACTACTTTTTTACCCTTTTTTTCCCAGCGTAAAACTTGCTCGTTTTGTTTTCCACCACCAAAACCAAGTCCGCTTGCAGTTTTAGCAATACGAGTTACCATTAGCATTTCTCTGTTAAAAAGTGAATCTGGTATTTCATAATAAAACTTATCGTCTAAAGAGTGCACGTTAAACAGACCTTTATCGGTTTTAGCATCTTTAGTGATAACTTTGTTATAAGGTTTCGGGTCATTTTTACCAGGTTTTTTAGCTGGTGGTTTGGCCATTGCTGAGGCATCTTTTTTTGACTTGCTCGCTTTTTTTGCTGTAGAACAGGAAAATACCATAAAAGCGGATACTACAAAAAGTAGTTTAATAGATAGTTGTTTCACTTTTTCTTAAATTTTAAAAAATATGCACGAAAGTAGTGATTCTATTGAGAATCTTTCAATTTTATAATTGACTTTAGTATTTATTTAACTTGATTTTTAAAGCGTATCCATATAGCTTTGAATGTTGGGGTTTGTTCCATACTCTAATACGATAGGAGGTTTAGGAGCTGGATTCATTTCATCATCATAACCACAAGATCTAGAGGACTGTTAACAACAGTATGAGAACATATTTTTTTATTGCGAATAGGTTTTTTTAATAGCGACGTGAAAGTACTAAAATGTATTGAACAACAACATATTAATTTAAAGAAAACTACTTAAAAAGTATAAGCCAAAGAAGCTATAAATCTTCTTTGTGGCAAGTTAAATGAAGACAAAAATTCACCAGTATTAGAAGAGCTACTAGTAACAATGCTTTCTGTATTTAGTACATTAAATAATTGTAAATATCCTTTAAAATTACTTTTCTTAGGTGTGTAATTGAGATTAAATGAAGCAAAGTTTACGGCTTTTACATCATTTCCTAGTTTAATATGATCATAATCTCCTTTTAATTCAAAGTTTCCAAATTCCCATGTTAAATAAACTTTAGTGCTATAATTTAACACATCATTTGTGCCTAAATCAGATTTAAATTCACGATAATTTAATTGGGTAGTAGTACCAATAAAAAGTTCTTCTGTAAAACGCCTGTTAAACTTCATCTCTGCAGAATAAACTCTATTATTAATTTTATTGATAATATCATTATTATCCTTTATAAATGAATTTACTAATGAAGGATTTAAACTCACTTCGAAAAAGAAAAGCTTCCATAATAAAGTATTGTATTTAGCTATTACACCTAATGAATAAGTGTCCCTATCTGTAATTTCTATATTATTAATACTGTTGTTTACATCAATGCTAAAATCTGATAATAAAGATTTACTGTTATGTCTTAGGTTACTGGATATGGATATATTATCTAAATTCTTAATAGTTGACAGACTATACGAAAATTGTGAACTTCTATTAATATCATTAGTTGAATTTATACCATAAGAGCTATTGAATGAATCAAGAACATTAAAAGGTGTAAAAGGATTATTCAATACCCAATCCGTAGTACTCTCTGCTAAAAAAGAATGGGTTGTTTTTTCATTTTTTATTTTTAGACTAGCTTTTAAAAGAGGGGTAAATTTTAGATATGAATAATCACTATCAAGATCAAAAACGTATAGATTAGCTCCAGGACTTATGTTCCACTCTTTTGTTTTTGAATTTTTTACCCAATCAAACTTTATTTCATTAGTCATTAATTTTTCTTCATTAAAAAATGTGTTGGCATTATCTATTGAATTTAGATTTTGCTCAATTCCACTAAGCTTACTTTTTAAATAAATTCCTGCTATAGAACTGTCTTGTTGTTTATGTAATAATGAAGCATTAGCATAATAAATATTTTCTCGTGTTTTCAGTTCTTGATTTATGTTGGTAAACCCATGATTATTTAGTTTTTGATTTAGAGGTTTATAATGGTATCCTGCATTTAAAACTAAAGGGATGTTATTAGACAATAACCTCTCATACTTAATATTTAAATTGAAATGTTGTCTAGATTCATCAATAAGTTGTTCATTGAGATCTCCATTTAAATCAATATCTTGCTGGTAATCATGGCTTAATTTCTTAAAATACAGGTCTGTTTTAAAGATTGATTTTTGATTTTTATGCAGGATTCCAATATTATTTTCTGAATTAATATGATTAACGCTTTGGTTAGTAAATTCATTTCTTATAATAGGTTCGTCATCTACAGTAAATTGTGAAGTTACAGTCTTGAATCTGGTTAGTTCTTCTCTGATATTGTTGCTTTTAATTAGTAATTGTGTTTTTTTTGATAATTTAATTGTTGTATTAATACGAGATGAATATGTGTC
This sequence comes from uncultured Winogradskyella sp., assembly GCF_937958655.1. GTDB lineage: Bacteria > Bacteroidota > Bacteroidia > Flavobacteriales > Flavobacteriaceae > Winogradskyella. The sequence continues at coordinate 25,706 of NZ_CALGNH010000026.1, forward strand.
GTTAAAGTCAGTCGCATCGATACCATTTAATCCAGTTGCATTTAAACTAGATAGTGATGTATATGGCGCGTAATGGGATGTTATATCCGTATTTAAAAGTTCATTATTAGTCATCATCTTATATGATTCACTAATTCCTGTATTTTGATGCCTCAGGTTTACAAAAGATGTTATCCATTTTGCATTTTGTAATAGGTTTATTCCTATGACTCGTCCAGATGAAATACCAAGGCCTCCTTCAAGAGTTCCAGAAAAAAACAGTTTATCTTTAAATTCTAAATTCATGGCCATGGCATCTTTGGCTATAAGATCAGAATTTGTATCATCCTTATAGTTTTCAATAAATTGAATTTTGACCATTTCGTGAGGTCTTATTTTATCAAGAACACTTTTATAGTCATTATCAAATATTTTTGTACCGTTTATTAGTACATCTGTAACTTCTTTTTTATTGTAGATTACTGTACCATCATCCAAAACTTTGACGCCTTTTATTTTTTTTAAAACGTCTATAACATTACGTTCTTTACCATTAACTATTTTTGGTAGACTTATAGTTGTGGTATCACCATGTTTTCGGATATAGCCAGAGGCTTGTATTAATACTTCGTCTAGATTTTCTATCTTCTGCATCAAATTAACAATTATCACAGGGTTAGATGTGCTAAAAGTTATACTCCTAGTCCATTTTTTATAGGCGACATGAGAAGCTTTAATCTTGTAAGTACCATAAGGGATATCTAAAGAAATACGCCCATTAATATCAGTACTATTAATAGTTACAATGTTACCATTATTGTCAAGAACAAGTATTTTAACATCTGCTACAGGATTTAAATTTAAATGATTTATAGTTTTGACAGTTAAGTTTTGACATAAACTAAATAATGGAAAGAAGAGTATTGATAAAAAAAATATACGCTGCATTAAGTTCCAGCATTTTTAAAGATCAGTTTAGGCTGTGTTTTTGTATTTTTTAAGAGCAGTGAAACTATAATTTTTTCGAGTATTTCGAATTTTTGTTTTGGTATAACAAATTTATAAGATGGAATTTCCTGTATTGTTTCTCCAGTCTCACTATTAATATGCTTATAGGATATAATTTCACCATCTAATATTTTTACTGTCTCTTTAAATTTATTTGATTTAATATCAGTTGTTTTAAAGGTGTATTCATTAATATTTATGATAAAATTATTTTCAAATTTATATATCAAAAATGAATCATCATAATCATCATCAAAATTTAGAAGATAGGACTCGTCAGATTCTTTATAAGAATCTAAAATTTTTTCTAGAAGTTGATTTAACTTAGAGGTGTTCTCTTTATTTAACTTATCTTGAGCGAGAGATAGGTTAATAACTAAAAAGAAAAATACGAATGAATTTGTTGCGTATTTAATCATTGATTTCTGGGTCTAATTTATTAGGTAATATTTCTATCCTGCGACTATTAAAACTACTTTCACTCCCTGGGTACTGAGATTCAATTTTAGTTATTATATCATACCATTTATTTAAAAAAACTACTACAAAATCATTGTATGATAGTGTATATTTACTTTTATCAAACAATTTGTGTTTATCAATATTTGTCATTGTTGTAAAATCAGGATTTTCAACTATTGATAGTGTTTTGATTTTTACACTTTCGTCAAAACTATTCACTTCAAGAATCATACCAGGCGCACCAATGAATTTAAATGGGCCACCTGGGATTGGTATATTCTTTGCGTAATATGCTTCATAATATCTACCTCTAAATTCAAAATATAAATTTTGGCATTCTATTTCTAAAATTATTTTTTTCTTGTGTCCTTTTTTGTAAGCGATGCATATAGTGTCTATTATATGAGCTTGTCCATTATATTTTGTGTACTCTATGGTTTTAGTTTTTAAATTTTTTAATCTTTCAAATTTTAGGCTGTCACTAAAATATTTTGTTTTTGTCTCATATAATACGCCATTTGGTTTAATAACAATGGTGTCTTTATCTATTCTATACTCAATAGATTTTATTCCATTAGATTTTGTTATTAAATGGTAGGCGTCATTCGTACTCCATCTTAAACTTGGGTCGTTAATGTTAACGTCATATTTTATAGTGTAATTTTGCGAGAATGACTTAAAACAAATAAATGATAAAATAAAAAACAATAATCTCATAATACGGACTTAAAAACTGTAAACAAAAAAATACGCCAAAAGCATTAGTAAGAATTAGGCGCAATTTGTTTTTAGTCTTTAATTATAGCTGTAGCGGTAGTAGTACTAGCCATTGCCTGGCATGCAGCCACTCCAGCTGCTCTTGCTTTTGTTTGAGCTAAAAAATTAGCCCCCGCCCGAGCATCTGTACCTTCGTATGTTACACATGCTCTATTGGTAGAAGAGTTGTCTCCACCACAAGAAGTTGTTACCGTTCTACAGACCTGACCTTCAAGAGGTATGCTTTCCATCTCAAAAAAAGCAAGTTCACTTGAATTAGTCGTATTTGCACTGTTTTCATTAATTGGCGCAGATGACATACTTGCAAATGCAATAATCGCAATACTTAATAAAATTTTCATAATCTAAATGATTTAAGGTTAGATTACTAAACTAAACTAAACTAAACTAAACAGCAAATTAAATCGTGATTAATTCTTAAAACAGAATGACAAATAACTTATATAATTTCCACAAACAAACCTTCCTCAGTTTTTTCAACTTTAGTTAAACCATGTTTTCCAAGACCTTTAATCCCTTTATCCCAAGCTTTATTGCTTAGGCCAGACTGGGATTTAAGCTCGTTTAATACCATACGTTTTTGAGATTTAAGAACTTCAAAAATGGCTTTTTCATTATCACTTAAAGCGACTTGCTTTTTCTCTGGTCGCATTTGTGGGAAGAACAAGACTTCTTGTATACTCTCGTTGTTGGTTAAAAACATAATTAAACGGTCCATACCAATACCCATACCAGAGGTTGGTGGCATACCGTATTCTAATGCACGTAAAAAGTCGTAGTCTATAGTTCCTGTAGCTTCATCGTCACCCTTCTTTGCGAGTTCTAATTGATGCTCAAAACGTTCGCGTTGATCAATAGGATCGTTAAGCTCAGAATAAGCATTTGCGATCTCTTTACCACACACCATAAGCTCAAAACGCTCTGTTAATTCTGGGTTTTCTCTGTGCTCTTTACAAAGCGGACTCATCTCTTTAGGATAGTCGGTTATAAAAGTGGGTTGTATGTAGTTGCCTTCGCATTTCTCACCAAAAATTTCATCAATAAGTTTGCCTTTACCCATAGTGGCATCAACTTCTATGTTCATGCCTTTGGCAGCCGCTCTAATCTCATCTTCAGATTTGTTATAAATATCAAAACCTGTAAATTCTAGTATAGAATCTCGCATAGAAATGCGCTTATATGGTGCTTTAAAGTCAACTTTATAGTCCCCAAAAGTAGCTTCTGTGGTACCGTTTACTGCAATAGCACAATGTTCTAATAGCTTTTCGCAGAAATCCATCATCCAATTGTAATCATTGTAAGCCACATAAATTTCCATGGCTGTAAACTCAGGATTATGGGTTCTGTCCATACCCTCATTTCTAAAGTTTTTAGAAAACTCATAAACGCCATCAAAACCACCAACAATTAAACGCTTTAAATAAAGCTCGTTGGCTATTCGCATGTACAAAGGGATATCTAAGCTATTGTGGTGTGTTACAAACGGACGTGCTGCTGCACCACCAGCGATAGGTTGTAATACTGGTGTTTCTACTTCAAAATAACCAGCATCATTAAAAAACTGACGCATGGCATTAAATAACTTGGTACGCTTTACAAAAACATCCTTAACATGAGGGTTTACAGCTAAATCTGCATAACGCTGTCTGTAGCGTTGTTCAGGATCTGTAAATGCATCATAGGTCACTCCATCTTTTTGCTTTGGTATAGGCAAAGGTTTTAAGGCTTTACTTAGTAACTTAAAATCTTTAACCATTACGGTTTTTTCACCAACTTTTGTTGTGAATAATTCGCCTTCAATACCCACAAAATCCCCTAAGTCAATTAACTTTTTAAAGACCTCATTATACAAGGTTTTGTCTTCGTCTCTACAAATTTCATCACGGTTAAAATAAACCTGAATACGACCCTCACTATCTTGTAACTGCGCAAAGGATGCCTTACCCTGGATGTTAATAGCCATTAGACGACCCGCTATAATTACGGTCTTTCCTTCTTCATAATTAGATTTTATCTCTTTAGAGGTGTGATTTACAGGAAATAAATCTGCAGGATATGGATTAATCCCTAAAGCACGTAATTTGCCTAACTTTTCGCGTCGTACTAATTCTTGTTCTGAAAGTTGCATTCTTGTTATTTTAGATTAGCAAAATTACATTATTTGATAGAATTTGAGAACTGCTTTTTAATTTGATTTTATGACGTCTAAGTTTTGCTTAAGACCATCATTTTTGGGATGCAATTTTATAGCTTTTTCTAGTACTTTTATAGCTTTTTCTTTTTGCCCTGTAACTCCTAGAGTATTAGCTAAACTCATATAGGATCTTGGTTCATTAGGAAATAATTCGGTATTTAATTTAAAGACAGCAATAGCTTCGTCAATGTGATTGGTGCCATATAATATACGCCCATAGGTGTTTAATTCGTGCATACTAGTAACAGTCTCTTTGTATTTTTTCAATAGTTTTTTGCGTTTCTTTTTTAAGCCTTTTACACCTTTTTTCTTCAGAATTTTGTCTACTGTAGCTGCGATTTGGTAATTGGGTTTGTAAGTGTTTGTAGTCGTTATGTTTTGTATGTCTACTTCAAAACTTTGTACAGGGTGCTCTACAATACGGTTAACTTCTTTGCCATTTTTGTAGAATATTACCGCAGGCACGCGATGGATGTTTAAGCCGGCTTCTTCGTGCAGTGGGCTTTGTTTATACATATGGGCTTGTCTGCTGACGGCAACAACAGTTAATTGATTCATGGGAAAATTACAAGCCTCTAAAACTTTGTATAATCTTGGCACTTGCTTTTTACTATCACCACACCAAGTACCCATAAAAAGGGTAATGTTGTAAGCTTTTAGTTTTGAAGCAAAGCTGTTAATTAATTCCAAGTTAGGTTTATAATCCTCGTAATTTTTTGTAAACCACGTTTTGTAATTATCACTTTGTAAACCTGTTTTATCTATTTTACCTAATAAAAAAGGGGTTTTGGTGTTTTCTGTAATTTCTATATTAAGGTTTTGCGCATGTAGCTGAAAGGTTAAGGCAAATACTAGTAAGATGCTGTAGATAATTATTTTAATATTAAAGAATTTATTACCGCTATTAATTAAAGTTGTAAACGTAGTAGTTAGTGTTTGTTTCATAAATAATTGTTTTACGATTTATATTGAAACAAACATCTACGATTAAGATGTAATTTTTTAAAATATAAGGTTTGAAATTGGTACTAGTACTAGGGTTGAATTTTGCAACTATCTAATAAATAATGACTTTGCACCATCTCTGGATTGTACATTCAACTTTTTGTAAATATTATTTGTGTGAGATTTTACAGTGCTAACACTTAGAAAAAGGGCTTCTGCAATATCTTTATTGGTTTTATTTAGCAGTAAATACTCCAAAACTACTTGCTCTTGTTTAGATAGTCTTGCTTTTAAATCTTTGGTTTTAGAAAGTTTTTGTTTCCTGCTACGAAAAAGTAGAAATGCATTTAGTAAAATTGAAAGTGCAAGGATAATAAACAAGTATATATCCCATTGCGAAGTGGCTGTACCTTTAGATGTTGCCAACATGTAACGATCTGCTGTAAGCTCATTTTTGTACTGAATAGTGTAGGGTGCGTTTGGGTACTTTTTTTCGAGTCTGGCTTTAAGATCATCGTAATATGAGTTGTGCTGTAAATCTTCTACATAATAGCTGTGTAAATCACTACCTCTGTCAGATAAATATGAATATACAGAGAGTTCTGCAATGGGTTCGTTTAAAGCTTCGCCATACGCTTGTAGCACTTTAAACCATTTTTTGTTATTCAATTTTCGGTTGGCTTTGCTTCGTACTTCGCTATAAGCAAAGCGCATGTCATTTTTAAGAGAGTCAATTCTTAAAAAAGCGTTGGCTTTAGGATTACTAGATTCTATCTTACAGAACACTTGGTTACCAAACGAAAAAGGAAGTTTTAAGGTATCTGTGTTTTTGGCAATAAAGAGTAACTCTTCACTATCACTGCAATGACCATTAAAATGGTTTAGATCTTGTTGTGTTTCTGTACATTTATCAACATGGATACGGTAGATACGATTTTCAGCATCTAACATATTGCCTTTAAACTCAAAAAAGCCAATTTTATCTGCTGTGGTCTTAGCAATAATTTGTTCAGAATATACACCAGACATTTTTCGGTAATCTTCTACAATAGAGAGGTATACTGTGTTTTGCCATTCCTCAGGATTTGTATAACCCGAAAAAAAATATTGCGCCTCACAGAACAATGAGGTTAATACTAAGATTATAAAAATTCTAACTTGCATAAAACGAATCTACATAATTTTAGGGTAATCTAAGTGTACTTTTTACGCCTGTAACAAATTTAATAAAACCACGTCATACAGATACACCAAATCAGTTGCGTAGAACTATTTTAGCATTAAACAAAAATTATATGAGTATATGGCGTGTTATATTGTCAATTATATGTCCACCTTTAGCAGTTTTAGATAAAGGTTGTGGTTCTATTTTAATCACATTTTTATTGTGGCTTTGCGGATGGGTACCAGGTGTTATTGCAGCCTTGGTAATCCTTAATAATCCCGAACGCTAACGGATGCTTGGTTAGTGTCATTATATTTTTTAATTTTAAAGGAATCATAAATTAGGAAAAAAATGACAACAAAAGACATCGCGGAAAAATTGGTTTCTTATTGTAGAACTAAGCAAGAAGACAAGGCCTACCAAGAGCTTTATAGCCCTAATATTACAAGTATTGAAATGGCAGAACCTATGAAAGAAGTCCATGGTTTTGAAGGTTTACAGAAAAAAGGGCAATGGTGGCAAGATAATTTTGAAGTTCATGACACTAAGGTTTCCGAGCCTTTGGTGGCAGATAGTCATTTTACAGTTAAGTTTTGGATGGATACTACTCATAAGCCAAGTGGACAGCGTTCTCAAACCGATGAGATTGCAGTTTATGAAGTTAAAGACGGCAAAATTTGGAAAGAACAATTTTTTTATAATACAGAAGGTTAAGCACAAAAAAACTTAAAATATTAGCGGTAAATAGAATGCTTTTATCAATTGTAAATAAAAGTATTTTATATAAATCCTCACCTTGCGCATAGATCAGTTAAGTCTAACTTATTTGTATCTTTGTACATTACCTAATCAATTAAATACTATATGAAAAAATTAATCCTTTTATTCAGTCTAAACTTAGTTTTAACCAGCTGTAATGTTACAGAATCAATAGTTTTTAATGATGGACAATCTGGTGAATATTTAATCACCTATCAAATGGGTGATGCTATGAAAGCTTTTACCGATAAAATGGGTGGTGGTGCTAAAAAAGATAAGAAAGAGAAAGGAGAAGTTATGGATACTACTATGGTGTTTGCAGATCTTATGGAAACGCACAAGGATAGTATAGCAGCATTGCCAGAAGACAAGCGTTTAGCTATGGAAGCTGTTAAAGATATGTTTATGACAATGAAAATGGATGAAGATAAAGGGCAGATGGATATTGGTATTGGGTTGAATTTTGAATCTCTTGATGATTTAAAGAATATTCAAGAAAAAATTAAAAAAGTGCAAAGTCTTAATGGTCAAGGAGATCAATTAGACGCTATGAAAAATGGATCTCCACTCGGAAAATTTATGGGTTCGGAGGATGAATCTGTGGAGTATAATATGTCTTCTGCTGGTTTTGAAAGAGTAACAAACTCAGAACTTAGTGCAGAGGACAGGTCAGCTATGGCAGATCTTTTTGATGAGAACGACGAGACGGATAAAGAGTTTATGACCTATTTTGAATCATCATATTACAACGTAAAACTCACATTTCCTAAAGCTGTAAAATCAGTTTCTATAAAAGATGCTGTGCTTTCCGATGATAGAAAAACAGTGACCTACAAAGCCAATTGGATAGATTACTTACAAGATCCCTTAATGCTAGATGTAAAAGTTGAATTTGTAAATGAATAAAACGGTAAAATTTAAGGACCTAGGCCTTAAAGATTTTAAGCAAACTTGGGATTACCAAGAAACACTTTTTAAAGCCATTTTAGATACAAAAATTAAGAATAGAAGGGAAGACGCTGGTTTAGTAACAGAGAATCACTTTTTATTTGTAGAACATCCACACGTGTATACGCTTGGTAAAAGCGGAGACCTCGCCAACTTATTACTATCCGAAACTCAATTAGCCGAAAAAGGCGCTACGTTTTATAAAATTAATAGAGGAGGAGATATTACCTATCATGGTCCTGGGCAAGTTGTGGGTTATCCTATTTTAGACTTAGATAATTTTTTTACGGATATACATAAATATCTTCGATTTTTAGAGGAAATTATCATCCTCACATTAGCAGAATACGGACTTAAAACTGAGCGCAGTCCTGGCGAGACAGGTGTTTGGTTAGATGTAGGTACTCCATTTGCACGCAAGATTTGTGCTATGGGAGTGCGTGCCAGTCGTTGGGTAACGATGCACGGTTTTGCGCTAAATGTTAATGCCGATCTTGGTTATTTTGATCATATTATTCCTTGTGGTATTAGAGGGAAGGCAGTGACTTCACTTAATAATGAATTGGGTGTGGATACCGTTGAGGAAGAAGAGGTAAAGCAAAAACTTTTAAAACACTTTGAGACGCTTTTTGAAGCGTCGTTTATTAATTAAGTACAACCTTAGACGTTTCGTTTATTTTGCTGACATCAATAAATGTTTTTCCTTTAGATCTTTTGGCGGCATAAATAAATTTTTGTCCCCATTCTATTTCATTGGGTTTGTAGGACGATCTAGAATATACCATTTGCCCAGAGGATTCGTCAAAGGCTTTTAGCATGGCTATAAATTCAAAATCTTTTTTAAAATAGTCCGCTTCTGATAATCCAAATAATGGACTTTTATCGTTGATTGGATGTACAACCGTCCATAGCGACGGGAAGAATCTTACTTTTTCGCGTTCTAACTGTAGAATATGAAAATTGCGTAAGTTAGTGCCTTTTCGTTTCATGGATACACTAACGTTAATTTCAACGTCTAGCAATTGATTTCGTTGAGGATTAACGATTCTAAACATAAATCCGTTGATCTTAAGATAGGGTGCAATAACCGCCTTTTCACTGTATTTAATTTTTGAAATAGGTTTAGAAAACCGACCATAAAGTAAACCTGTAGCTAAGGCAAAAAATAAGAGACCAAGTAAGGATTCAATAGCAGCGACAATATTAGCAGATAAACCTAAAGGCGCAATGCGTCCGTAACCTAATGTTGTAATAGTTTGGGCACTAAAAAAGAAGGCCTCCATAAATTGATCAAGTGCACTTATACCTTTGGTGCCTGTAAGTTTCTCTACTCCAATAAAACTGTAAATAGAAGCAAAGATTATATTAACTACTAAATAAACTAGTAAAACAAACAAAAAGAAGTGAGACCATTTCATTGTTACCAATGAGTGAAAAAAGTTTAGGCGTTCAAAAAATGGGATATTAATTTTTTCAATATTAAAACTACCGTCTTTATTTAAGGCACGGTAACCTACTGATGATGATTTTTCACCTAATCCAAAGTCATTAAATGTTTCCCTTTTTTGCTTTGCCATAATGGCTCAAAATTAATTAAATTAAGCTTCTGCGTTAAAAAAGACTTTGTAGTAATGCATTTTTTTATCGTCATCGTAGCCGCGTTCTAAATATTCGGCGGAAGCGTCTGGTGCGTCTACATCTAATTTAATTTGAATGTTGGTGTCTAGTTTTATTTCAGTTTTTATCTTTTGTTTTTGCTTTTTTAAAACCCGTTCTGAGACATCAAACTGATTTCTAATAAGTACTTTATGTTCAGATTCGTACGTTTTTTTATAATCCTCAAAGAGTTGTATTTGGTCTTCTTCATTAAAAACCTCTTCTTTAAAGGTTTCAATATTTACAATTTCATTTTCTTTAAAGAAATCTACTGTTTTGGCTAAGAAATTACTTTGTTCTTGTCCTCCAAAATTAGGCTGTAAAATTTCTTTTGAAAATTCTCTACAAAGCTCAATACAATTTTTGGTGTGTTGATTACTATCGTCTGGGTATTTTATGTTTAAAAAGTGTTTTATCCAATACTGTGTGTCGTATGTATTATTGTCTAAACTAAAAACAATTTTACCCTCCATGTCTGAAGTGTTTAGGATTAAGCAACCCTTGTCTACTTTCTTTGCTTGTACGCCTTTTTGTACTAAAATATCATAACTATTAGCCTCTAAGTACGTTTGAAAAAATTCAGTTTTATTTTCAATTTTATAAATACCAATGGCGTCTACAAAGTAGTCTTCGTATTGGATATTTTCAAAGTGGCAAATAAGTACATCTCCAGTCTTAATATTAGCAGAATTGCTCTGTTCGTAAAGGTGTGTTAGTACATGTTTTGAAACGTCTACAAAATCAACTTCATCCTTAAATATTTGGTCGGAGTAGGTGTTGATTTCATTTAAACCAACATTACTATGATGATGAAACCGATAATTCTCAGCGGCACTAACAAAAGGCTTTAAAAGATAAGGTAAAATAAGGTTGTAGGTTGCTTCATCAAAGTTAATAATGGCATCTGAAAAAGCATTTTTTGTGTCGTTAAACTTGTTGCCAACTTTATGTATTATACACTGTTTTATTGAAGCTTTTTGTCGTTTTATCATGATCTATTAGGTGCAATTATGAGTCTACAATACTACAAAACACAGGATTTAAAATTAAAGAAAAAACCAAAAATAAATTTAGTGTTCTAAGTCTAAGGAACCTTAAGATTTAAGTTACGTTATATTTTAATAAAATATATGCGTCTTTGGTATGTTTTGCTTTTATCAATAACGTTGCGCGCTTAATTAGTGATCTTGTTTCGTCAGAGTACTGCTACAGAAGTGATTTAATTTAACTTATATACAATAATGGTTTTGTCGTCAGCTTGGGTAATAAGTTCTAAGCCTTGTTCCTTGTCAAGGTTTTGTAATTCTGCTGCAGTAGTGCCAAAAACTGGGAAGTTAGGGATAGGTTTTGCTTGGCTATCAAATAAATAAACTTTTTTAGCTTGTAAATCTGTTGTTGTAACATAGATTTTATCGTTTAGATAAAAAATTCTGGCTGGTGTGTAATCACCATAATCTAAGTCAATAGTTTTCGATTTAATTTTTAATTTATTTTCAGATAGTGTTACTAAGGTTTTACTTGTAGTGACTAGGTTGTGATTTTCAGGTAGATTAAGATCCGTTTTAGTGATGTAGCCTTTAGTGTTTACCTGCACTAATTTTCCGCTAGTGTTAGTTGTGGTAAATGTATTCTTATACTTATAGATCTCATTGCCCGAAAACAATATGTTGTCTTTTACAACAATTCGGTCTTTACCTTGTCTATTTAGTATTTTTAAGGTTTTACCAGCAGAAAACGTTATGTAGTCTTTAGTTCTTATTCTAAAATGTTTGGGTTGCGCTGTAATTGTTGATGCTTCTTTATAATTAAACCCATTGATGAGTTTTCCTTTAATATCGTACATTAAAAGTGCTTTACCTTGTGTTATTAATAATCTGTAATTTCTTTTTTTATCGTAATCAAAGACTGATAAAGGCTGAGTGATTTTATCGTTAAATTTTAGAGGAAAACGAGAAATGTTATTACCATTTCTATCTAAAATGTATAGGCGATTGGCAGTTGCGAATGCTAACTGAAATCTTCCGTTTTTAAACATGTCAATCTGTTCTATTTGGCCTAGTACTTTACCGTTAAGTTGCTTTTTCCAAAGGATATTTCCAGAATTTGAGATAAGATACAGTACATTATTAACGTCTTGTACAATAATATCATTAGCGCCAGTAACATGATTTTTAATACTTTGTGGTGTTGATAGTATAGTGGCGTCTAATTCTGTAGAAAAAGCTTCGGTAATAACATTAGTCTTAGCTTTCTTTTTAAATTTTTGGATAACACCATTAACGTGAGTATAATTAGTATCGTAAACCAATTGAAGCGCATTAGCATCGTAACCCTCAATAGTTTTATTATACAAAAGTGATAAAGCTTCAGAATTTTTAAAAATTAACACAGAAGCTTCATCAGTGAGATTTTTACTTATGTTTCTATAAGCTTCAGAATTTGCTAAGGTGTTATTGTTAAGAGCCGCTGAGATTACTGGTTTTAAATTTTCAATAGCATCTGAGAACACTACAAATTGTTTATAGGCAAAAAAGTACCTACCCTTATTAAAAGAAAAAAATGGTGCCGTTCTGTTTTCAAAAAAATCAGGATCTCCAAATTCAAAAATATCGATAGCTCTATACGTTTCTATAAATGTTTTAGTATCTAGCCTTTCCAATAGTAAGTCTGTGTCTAGTGCGTGAAGAATGAACGTATTATCACTTAAGGCCATTTCATTACTAAAATCTAGAAATGTATGTGTGGTATCCACATTAATTTTATTAATTTTTGAAATGTTTTTAGTGAAGTTTGAATAATCGTTGTAGGTAATAGATACCATAGATTTAGTATCTGCGGGTGCTATCTTTATCGCATTAACCGTTTGGGGAATTGTATTAGCGAAGCCATCTAGGCTTATAAAGCTTGAATCTGTAGATTTTATAACTCCATGGTACGAAACACTATTGTCGGTATAATTAATATCTAATAAAGCATCTGTTCCTTTTATTAAATAGTTTTTATCGAAAAGTAGTTTAGAGATTAACTCCGAATTTTTATGCGTTACAAAGGATGCAATAGACTTATGGTCTGAAGTTTCAATTAAGTGACTGATGGCCGTATTCTCATTTTCAGCATTTAAAGATTTTAGTAACTCAAGATTGTTTGACACCGTAAAGTAATCGCCGTAAATTTTGGTGTAAAATACAACTGAGTCCATCTGTACTTTTTTAATATCTTGGTCTTTAAGGCGTTCTGTGATATGATTAGGAATGGCTTCAATATTAAAAATAGAGGAGTCATTTTTTGTTAAAACCACATAGTCTGATGTATTGGTATTAAGAGAGGCAACATATACAGGTTTAGTGGTATTGATGTTTTTTAAAACTGCCGAAGTTAAATTTAAATTGGTTTTGTACAGGTGAGATAGTATAGTATGGTTTTCAGCACTTTTGTTAAAATCATTCAATTCCTTTATAATAGTAACCGATGTTGTCTTTGGGTGTAATAGTTGATAAGGGGATTTTAAATCCTTATAATTCCTTTGGCAAGACATGGCAAAAGCAAAACATAATAAAATAATACTATAACGCTTCATTAACATATGATAATGCTACAAATATAAAAAGTTATAATTCCAATTTATATTGTTCGGGCAATAATCTAAATGATTTTCTATGGTATTTTGTGATACCATATTTTTTTATAGCAGTTCTATGTTCTTTTGTAGGATAACCTTTGTTTTTTTTCCAATTATACATGGGGAATTCATTATGAATTTTTTCCATATACAAATCTCTGTAGGTTTTTGCTAATACAGAAGCTGCAGCAATACTTAAATATTTGCTGTCTCCTTTAATAATAGTTTTAAATGGGATGGACTGGTAAGGTTTAAATTTATTGCCATCCACTATAATAAAATTGGGTGACTTGGTTAGTTTAGATATTGATGTGTGCATTGCTTTAATAGATGCGTTTAAAATATTAATAGCATCAATCTCAATCTCTGAAATATGATGTACAGCAAAACAAATGGCATCAGACTCAATTATAGGTTTTAAGGTTATTCTTTTTTTTTCGGATAATTGCTTGGAGTCGTTTAAGATGCTATTACTAAAATTAATGGGCAATATTACGGCAGCGGCAGTTACCGGTCCGGCTAAGCATCCTCTTCCTGCTTCGTCAGTACCGCATTCTAAATCGCTGCCAGAATAGTTTATTTTAAGACTCAAAATGTTAAAGTTTGAGCAAAGTTAAAATTTTAACGCAACCAAATAAGAGTTTTTACATCCTTAAAATGTTGTAAGTACTATAGCTATTGAAGAAATTAATAGTTAGATAATAGTAATACAGGTAGGATTGTATTAACATATTTTTGGGATAAACGTTTGCGTATTTAATATTAAATTAAGAAGTTTGCAACTAGACTAACTCAAATAATTGTTTTATGAAATTAAAATTAACATGGTTATTAACGCTATTTATGGCGTTTGTGATACAATTTTCTTTTGCACAAGAGAAAACAGTCACAGGTACAGTTACTACTGCAGATGATGGTTTACCATTACCTGGAGCTAGTGTAATTGTAAAAGGTACCTCAAGAGGTGCACAAACAGATTTTGATGGTAAATACACTATTAAAGTAAATCAAGGTGATATTTTAGTATTTTCCTACGTTGGTATGAAAGATGCTGAAAAACTAGTAGGTTCTGGCAGTGTTTACAACGCAGTTTTAGAATTGGATAGCACCTTAGATGAGGTTGTAGTTGTGGGTTATGGAACACAAACTAGAGCAACATCAAAAGTATCATCGGTAAGAGTATCGGCTGAAACTATTGAAAATCGTCCTAATGCAAGTTTTGTACAAACACTTTCAGGACAAGTAGCAGGTCTTAACATTACTACAAGTACTGGGCAACCGGGTGGTAATTCTTTAGTACAATTGCGTGGTGTGGCTTCTATTAATGGTAATACAGAGCCTTTGTTTATAATTGATGGCGCGCCAGTCGATGAAGATAACTTTAGGTCTTTAAACCCACAGGATATTGCTTCTATTGACGTTCTTAAAGATGCTGGTGCTACTGCTATCTATGGTAATAGAGGTGCAAACGGTGTAATCGTAATTAAAACGAGACAAGGAGGCTTAGAGCAAGGTTTAAGAATGAATTATAACGGTTTTGTTGCTTTTAGTACGCTTCAAGATAACGACTATAACCGTATGTCTACTCAGCAGTTGTTGAGGTATGAAAGAGATAGAGGTGCTGGTGCTGGTGCTGGAGGTAGTGTGTCACCATTTAATCCTGGTGATGGTTCGCCTTTAACAGACGCGCAAATTGATGCAGCTCCAAATTTCGATTGGACAGATTTCTTTTTTCGTACTGGTATAACACAAAGTCACACTTTATCTTTATCTAGTGGTGGAGAGAATGCAAGTCAATTTACATCTTTTGGTTTTCAGGATACTGAAGGTATTCTTCAACAAAGTGATTTAAAACGTTTCAATTTCCGTACTAATGTAACGGGGAAATCAAGTAATGATAAATTTAACTACGGAACTAATCTTACAGTTAATTATTCTACATCAGAAGAGCCTAACAGTGTAGGTACTGGTGGTATAAATCAAAATTTTGTACTTGGTGCTTTTCAATCGGTTCCATATTTAACGCCAGATGATTACGTTAATGGTGAGCAATTAACATCTCCAGTTACATTTACTAATACACCACTTTTCTTGGTTGATAAATTAGCTAATTTTTCTCGTGTAGAAGAGGAGGTAAAAATAGTAGCTAGTGCCAATTTTAATTATAAATTAACAGATTGGTTGTCAGCAAACGCTGTTTTATCCGCAGATTACCAAAACGAAGTATTCACGTTTGCACGTGGTCCCCTAGGATTCAATGCAATTTTCTTTGCAGGTGACGAAGACCCAAACAGTGCTGGTACGCAGGTAACAACTCCTGGTTTTGTTGATCAACAAACAATTAGAGAGTTTACTTACAACCAAGTTACTTCGTTAAATGCGTCTAAGTCTTACGGTAAGCACACATTTGATGTTGGTTTATACACAGAATATTTTAAAGCGCATTTGAAGAGTTTCGGTTTTGAAGCAAGAGGTTTAAATCCTGCTACATTTTCGCCAGGTGATGGATCTGGATTTGTAGATGATGTTGCTGCACAAGACGTGTTTATAGATTTAGCGCGTGCTAATATTTTATCGTCAGGTTTGTTCTCATATTTTGGGTCTTTTGATTACGATTACGATCAGAAATATGGATTTGGTGCTACAGTGAGACGAGATGCATCCTCAAGATTTGCTGGTTCTAATAGATGGGCTACATTCTACTCCGTTTCTGGTCGTTGGAACATTTCTAACGAGCCTTTTATGGAAGATTCAGCATTTAATAACTTAAAGTTAAGAGCGTCATATGGTACAGCAGGTAACCAAGATATTACTGGATTCGGTCCTTTTTCTGCATTAGATCTTACTTTGGACTTATTTGGGACATTCGGTGGTTATGGCAATCAAAACTCAATTGGTTTAACTCAGTTTGCTAACAGAAATTTAAGATGGGAAACAGTTGGACAATTAAATGTTGGTGTTGATTTTGGAGTATGGAACAACAGATTAAGAGGTGCGATAGATGTTTATGAGAGAAAAACAACAGATCTTTTCCAAACCAGACCATTATCAGCTGTAACCGGTACAACAGGTCAGTCATTTAATACTGGTATAGTATTTAATCGTGGTATAGATTTTCAAATTAACTACAACATCTTTCAGTCAGAGGCACCAGATGGCTTTAATTTTGAATTAGGTTTAGTAGGTAACTACAACGAGAATGAATTACAAGAAATTCCTAGTCCAAACGGTGAAATACCAGGCTTAGGAAGAAACGGTGGGAAATTGGGTGAGTATTTTACACTTAGATATGCTGGTGTTAATCCTGCAAACGGTAATTTATTATATTTGACAGCAGACGGTGACTTAACTGAAAATCCTGATGCAGATACCGATAGAGTATGGATAGATAAAAATATTATACCTGATTGGAATGGTAGTGTTAATTTTAATTTTGATTACAAAAATTTCTTCTTAACTACGCAATGGAATTATGCGCTTGGTGTAGACCGATTTGATAATGACTACGCTGGTCTAATTGACCCTACAAATGTTGGTCAGTTCAATTTTTCTACTGATATATTAAGAGCGTGGCAGCAGCCAGGAGACGTTACGGATATACCAAGATTTAATGCTACAAACTTAAATTCGTTTGGTGGGTCAGACCGTTTTTTAAGAAGTGCTGATTTTGTAAGATTAAGATTTGCTAGTTTTGGTTATTCTTTCCCAAGAACGACATTAGAAAATACCGGTTTTACAAGTGCTAGAGTATTTTTTAATGGTGAGAATATTTTAACTTTTACAGAATGGAGAGGATTTGATCCAGAAACAAGAAGTAACGGTTCTAGAGAATATCCTACACCAAGAACATTCTCAATAGGATTTGAATTAGGATTTTAAAAAAAAAGAAATATGAAAAATATAAGTAAATTAATTTTATTAAGTCTTATTGCAGTATTTACAAGTTGTAATGATGCAATAGACATTGATCAAGTCGGTAGACTAAGAGCTGAGAACGCCTTCTCATCTGTAGATGATTTAGAAGCTGGTTTATTGGCTGTTTATGGACAGTTAGATTTAACTCCAGAAATTGCTTTATCAGCTAATTTTACAGATGAAATTGCAATAGGTTTTGATTCTGGTGGCCAAGGTTTTGCGCTTTATGATTTTGTACTTAATGCAGAAAGCGCTGCGGCATCAAGCTTTTGGGTTAGAAATTTTATTGTAAATAACAGAGCTACCGTATTATTAGAAGCCGCTGAAAATGTTGAAATTTTAGATGAAGACGAACAAGAGCGATTTAACAATGTATTAGCACAAACACATTTTATAAGAGCGTTTTCTAATTTTGAGTTATTAATATATTTTAGCCCAGATCCTAGAGATGACAGTACTTTAGCTGTGCCTGTAGTAGATTTTGTACCAGAGCAATTAACGTTTACAGCACTTAGAGATACTACGGGAGAAGTTTGGGATTACATCAATGCTGATGTAAATAGAGCTTTAGAACTAAGTACAGTTGAATTTGGTGGAGGTGATTTTACTCCAACATTTGCATCAGTACAAGCAATCAATGCGCTAAGAGCTAGAATGGCTATAACTAGAGGTCAATATGGCGTAGCAGATGCACTTGCTACAGATCTTTTAAATACATTTGGACTAGCAGATAGAACGCAATATCAAAATATGTTTTTAGATAGTGATAATACTGAAATTATCTGGAAACTAGAGCGTACGCTTAATGACGCTTATGACGGACAAGGTGCCACAGGTAGTGTTTTTGCTGGTGGATGGGCAGGTGCACGATTTGCATTTGGATCTGCTACACTAGATGGGTCTCCTTATTTTGAGATGGATAGATCTGTTTTTGATTTATTAGATCCAGCAGATATTCGTTTTACTGTAAATGTAGCGCCAACATCTGTTATTAGTAATGATTACTTAAATGATCCAGACCCTGTTAATAATGATATCCTTGTAATACAAAAGTATATTGGTTCTGAAGGTCAGCCGCTGATGAACGATCTAAAAGTTTTTAGGTCATCTGAGATGTTGTTGATTGCTGCTGAAGCAAGAGCTGCCGGACCTGCTCAAGATTTAGCAGGAGCTGCTGCTTTGATAAAGCAGTTAAGAGATGCACGTTTTGGTACAGATCAGCCATTAGATGTTTATAACTCACAACAAGAGGCTTTCCAAGCTATTTTACAAGAACGTAAAATCGAATTATGTTATGAAGGTCACCGTTATAAGGATCTCAAACGTTTAGGGCCTGACGCAAATGTAGGAGTGGATAGAGATCCTATTGCTTGTGAAATTCAAAGCGGTGCATGTGAATTACCTGCTACAGATTTTAGATTCACATTACCAATTCCAATTGTAGAAATTAATGCTAACCCTGGCATAGCTGCACAGCAAAATCCAGGATATTAAAAAATGATTATGAAAAATATATTTAAATTTTTAACTATTGCTGCTATTGCAACGTCCTTAACGAGTTGTGAAGAAGATTTAATAGTTTTTGATCCAGTAAATGGCCAAGAGTTAGTAGGTTTTAGTAGTGCTGCTTATGATCTACCAATCGAAATTGATGCAACAGGGGCTCTACAAGTTGAGGTTGATGTTTCTAATGTATCTACATCTGATAGAACTTTCAGTATCAGTGTAATTGATGATGAAGAAAATACAACAGTAGATCCATCAGTTTATACCGTTCCAAATTCAGTAACGGTTCCTGCAGGAAGTAACAAAGGTGTTTTTACTATTGATGGAGTTGATAACGGTGTAGAAACTACACCAGAAACCTTAGTACTCGAAATCGCTGGTAATGCGGGATCTGTATTAAGCATACAACGTGCAACGGTAAGTGTTTTTGAAGTATGTCCGTTAGGTGAAGGAGTTACCTTTACAGGTGATTATAGAATTAACCTTTTCGGAGGTAGTGGTTTATTTGGTTGTAGTGTATTTCCTGATGATGGTGTAGTAACAATTAATGCCACTTCAGATTTTGACAGAAGTTTTGAAGCTCAATATATTTTAGATTGTGGTTTCGGTTCTTTCCCAACTGATTTTGAATTTTCACTAATATGTTTTGAGACTGTATTCAAATTTGTGGACACAGGTGTCGGATGTGGTGGAAATGATGTTAATCTAAGTGTGGATCAAGGAAGTTTTGCAGGTCAATACGATCCTGCAGATGACTCTAGTTTTACGGTTATAATTACAGACAATGTAGAATCAGATTGTGGTGGTGGACCTGTATTATCGGGTTATACCTTTACAAAACTGTAATAATCTAATCTATTTATATAAAGGGTGTCTATATTTATAGACACCCTTTTTTTTGTTAACATTTTTAAATCTAACTTTTCGTATCTTGTCAAAAAAAATATGATTATGAGAAAAATTTCGTTTTTACTTGTGCTATCATTGTTCTTATGCAATTTTTTATCAGCGCAATCCATACAATTACCTAAGAAGTTGTCATCATCTGATAAAACACAACAAGATTTATACAAGCGCATAAAAGAAAATGAAATAGATAGAAAATTAAGGATTGATAATTACTTAAGACTTAATTTGAATAAAAGAAGAGTAATAATAGATGCTTTTGGTAATAGTTTAGTACTGTACGATCTAATAGATGGTAAACCAATATATAAAACACTTTATAACGATCAATCTGCTGTGGCTACTGGTACAAATCACCTTCAAGTGGGAGGAAGTTTAGGGTTAGATTTAGATGGATCAAATATAACAATAGGCATATGGGATGGTGGTCCTGTTGAAACTTCGCATGTAGAGTTTTTAAAAGAAGATGGAGTAAGCTCTAGGATTCTAAATATGGAAACTAGTAGAACTGATGGTTCTGAAGGCTTTGATTCACATGGAACTCATGTTGCAGGAACTATGGCAGCAAGTGGAGTATCGGCCACTGCACAAGGAATGGCCACAAATGTTTCTCTGGTTACTTATAACTTTTTAAATGATACACCAGAGATAGTTCTTACTCTAAACGATGACCAGATAGAAATGTTTTTATCGAATCACTCTTATGGTATACCAATAAATCAAAGTAACGGTAATCAATTAGCTTCATGGTTTATGGGTGCTTATACTCAAGGTGCGCAAGAAATAGATGATATTGCCAGAGTAAATCCCAAATATTTAATGGTAGCTTCGGCAGGAAATTCTGGTAATGTATCATATAATGGCGGTTTGTACGTTAATGCAGATAAATTAACAGGTGATAAAACAGCAAAGAATAATTTAGTGGTTGCAAATGCAAATTCATTTTTAATAAACCCTGCAACACAGCAATTTATTACAGAGATTAATCCAAGTAGTAGTCAAGGTCCTACAGATGATTTACGAATAAAACCAGACATTACTGGTGATGGTACAAACGTAAGATCAACAGTACCAGGTAACGGTTATGCTATTTTTTCTGGTACTTCCATGGCAGCTCCAAACGTAACAGGTTCATTAGCACTATTACAACAATATTATGAGCAATTAAATGGCGAATATATGAATGCATCAACACTGAAAGGGCTCATTTGTCATACAGCCAAAGATGATCCGGATATAGCGGGACCAGATCACATTTTTGGATGGGGTTTGCTAAATAG
Source organism: uncultured Winogradskyella sp. (assembly GCF_937958655.1). Classification (GTDB taxonomy): domain Bacteria; phylum Bacteroidota; class Bacteroidia; order Flavobacteriales; family Flavobacteriaceae; genus Winogradskyella. The sequence goes on from NZ_CALGNH010000026.1 coordinate 46,825, forward strand.
TAAATCCGCCGCAGAGTTGATAACAAGCAATGAATCAAGGTCGTCTTTTATTGACGAATTAACACTATTAAATGGACAGACCTACAGTTTTGATTTTAATGCTCAAGCGGGTGATATTTTAAAAGCAACAATTTGTTGGACGGATGTTCCCGGAGTTGCCATTAGTGGTGAAGCAAATTTAAATAATCCTAGTCCAATATTAGTAAATGACCTAGATTTAAGAATAGAGAAGGATGGAATTGTGTATTTCCCTTGGAAGTTAAATTTTAGTGATTTATCAGGTTTTTCTAATTCAAAAGATGATAATAACGTTGATAATATAGAAATCATTGAGTTAGAAGCGCCAACATCTGGAGCGTACACATTAACTATTAGTCACAAAGGAGATTTAGTCGGAATGACACCTTCCGATCCAAATGAACAAGATTTTTCGCTGGTACTATCTGGCAATAATTTGGTGTTGGGAATAGAGGACGAAAATGCTCTTAACAACTTTAAATTATATCCTAATCCATCAAAAGGGGAATTTACAATTAATTTTAAGTCAAATTTAAATGATAGCAATAACGACGTTAAAGTTGATATATATGATTTAAAGGGGAGATTAGTTTATAATAATATATTTACTGAAGTTGCGTCAATTTTTAAACAAACTATTAATACTGGCGATGTTAACTCTGGCATATATTTAATAAATATATCACAAGGCAATAGAAAAATATCTCGTAAGCTTATCATTGAATAATCGAAAAAATCAGATAATATAAAAGGTCATCATAAAATATGATGGCCTTTTATTTGTTAAGTAATTTATAATGATCTCTTTTAAAGTAATAATTTATAGTTTAATTTGTTGAATATTTATGCTGCGATCAATGAAAATAAAGTATTCAATAGTCTTCCCTTTTCTATTTATTTATATGACAATGTCAGGTCAGGTCGATATTAATAGAAATTTAAACAGAAATATAAATAACACTATTGATGAAGATTCAACTTCTAAGAAAAGGTCAAATGGTTTTAAAAACAAAGCTAATATTGACATGTATTTAATGTTTACTGAAAAACAAGACACCACTTCAGTAGATACAACATTAACCATTAAAAAAGATTACAAGTATAATTATTTGCAGAAAGATAATTTTGGTTTAATGCCTTTTTCAAATATCGGACAGACTTACAATGCTTTAACTTATAATTTTAACTCTAAAAACAGTATACCTTTATTTGGAGCAAGAGCAAGGCACTATAATTATTACGAAGAAAATAATATAAGTTATTATGAAGTCCCTACGCCTTGGACACGTCTAACCTACAAAACTGCATTTGAACAAGGGCAGATGTTAGATGCTTTTTTTACAGTCAATCTCTCAAAACAATTTAATTTTTCAATAGCATACAAGGGATTAAGATCTTTAGGTAATTATCAAAACTCGTTAACAAGTACAGGTAATTTTAGATTTACCTCTAATTATCAATCTAAAAATAAAGTCTATGAGGCTAAAGTTCATATAGTAATGCAAGATTTATTAAATCAAGAAAACGGCGGATTACAAAATGAAGACATTCCAAATTTTGAAAACGGTAACGAGGAATTTTCCGATAGATCTGTCTTTGATCCAAATTTAGAAAATGCGGAGAATATATTAGAAGGAAAACGATTTTACATCAATCATTCCTTTAAAATTATTAATAAAAAAGATTCTTCATCTACTAATCAATTATCAGTAATTAATAAAACTGTATTAGAAGATAAGTTTTATCAATTCAATCAAACCACCCCGACTGAATCTTTTTTCGGAAATTCTTTCAATAATAGAATTAATGATAGAGTAACTTTAGAAAATTTTAATACACAACTAGGTTTAAATTATAAGAATAATTTTTTAGGAGATATAACGTTTGGCTTAGGTTATAACAACATTAATTATGGTTACGATACCGTTGTGATCGCTCAAGATCAAAATATACCTAACAGAATTAAGATTGATTTTCTCGCCTTACATGGCCATTATAAAAAACAATATAAAGGATTTATAATAGAAGGTAGCGGATCTTTAAATATCTCAAAAGACTTTGCAGGAAATAATATTGGTGGAAATATACAATTAAAATTATTAGAAGATCTTAATTTTAAAGGCGGTATTAATATTAATTCAAGACTCCCAAATTTCAACCATCTATTATATCAAAGTGATTATACAAGATATAATTGGTATAATTTCAATGATTTTAAAAATATAAACACCCAACAAATTAGTGTAAGTATAGAGTCGTCTAAATATATAAATATCGATTTAGATATTTCTAATATAAGAAACCATACCTATTTTAATTTAGAATCTTCATTAGTAGATAAAGATAGAGTTGTAAGGCCAACACAGTACGATAAAGCAATTCAATATGTAAGGCTTAAAGTAGGTAAAGAATTTAGATTAGGTAATTTTGCATTAGATAACACCGTGATGTATCAAAATTTAATAAGTGATGACAATGTTATAAATGTGCCAGAAATTATAACCAGAAACACCTTATACTATTCAAATGAAATATTTAAAAAAGCAATGAAGCTGCAAACAGGTATTACATTAAATTACTTCACCAAATACAATATGGACGGTTATGATCCACTATTAGCAGAGTTTTACACTCAAAATGAAACACAGTTTGGAGGTTTTCCTAGGCTAGATTTCTTTATCAATGCAAAAATTAGACAAACCAGAATATTCTTTAAAGCAGAACATTTCAATTCATCACTAACAGGTTTTAACTATTTTTCGGCGCCAAATGTTCCGTTTAGAGATTTCGCTATCCGTTTTGGACTAGTATGGGACTTCTTTTTATAATTTTTAGAGCATCCTTTATTTCTTCATAAACAATAATAAGGACTAATTATTATCTTTTCGGTAATAATAAGTAGACTATCAAGAGAGCATAATCGTATATCGGTTCTCAATGTTATCACCACTTGAAAGCTCTAAAAAAAACAAATAATTTATCAATATCGTTTACAAATACATATATAATCCCCAAAGGGAAGTAATCAATAAATGTATAGAGTATTCCGTTTTTGTTTTATGAGATCAAAAACGTCGGGCTATCCGCTATATCTTTTGTTTAAGACAAAAGGATGACGTTACTATCCCTAATACGCCTACCAGAGTTCATAAAACAATGAGTATATATATAGCTTACCCAAAGCTTATAAAAAACTTCAAATAATTTTAGAGTCTAATCACTTATAAATAAAGCGTTTGTAAAACAGATAAAAAGTAAATAGAAATAAATTAAAAAAAGGTATTGTGAGATAAAAAAGTAGTTCTATATTTGCGCCCGCTTAGGGGCTTAACGAAGTCTTAAAAAGCGAAGTTCATTACCATAAAACAGCATCGGTAAAAAAAACAGAAATATTTTTTGTTTAGATGTTGTGGGAATAAAAAAAGGGTTTTATATTTGCACCCGCTTAACGAGGAAACGAGTTAAAAAAGCAAAAAATAAAAGTTCATTAACATATTGAATTGACAGCGTAAGAGATT
>NZ_CALGNH010000027.1 GCF_937958655.1 uncultured Winogradskyella sp.
TTTAGGACGCTCTAGTAATAAGGCTATTATTTTTATTGATGAAGATTTATCTTCAATTCCTTTATCTATATTAGATTTGGTTAAGGAAAATAGGGCTACTTCTGCACCAGATATTAACGCTGAACAAATAAGTAATACTAATAGTAATACAACGCTAACGATAAAAGAGGTGTTGTAATTAATTAAATTTAAGATTAAAACCGTGGGTTCAGGATCCAAGTGCAATAAAATTTAGTTAGAATGGCAAGTCGTCATCCACATCAGTAACCGCATTATTTTGTGACTGCTGTTGAGGTTGAGGTGCTTGTTGCGCTTGCGTTTGTTGCATTTGCTGACCACCTTGTTGCTCATTTTTATTGGTTAAAAACGTAAAATCTAAACATTGAATTTCTGTAGAGTAACGATCCATACCTTTATCATCGGTCCATTTTCTGGTTTTAATGCGACCTTCAATGTAAACTTTGTCTCCCTTACTTAAATATTTTTCACAGATTTCAGCTGCTTTATTTCTAACCACTATATTATGCCATTCCGTATTAGAAACGCGCTCATTAGTTTGTTTATTGGTATAGGTTTCATTGGTTGCAAGAGGAAAACGTCCTACACAATTTTTATCATCAAAATAATGCATCTTTACTTCATCCCCTAAATGCCCAATGAGCATAACTTTATTTAAAGTTCCTGACATAATAATATATTTTAGCTACAAATTTACTTAAATTGAGATAACCCACTTAAAATTAATAAAAAATTGTGAGACCTAAAGCGCTTTAAAATTAAAGGACTCAATAAAATCACTAATTAATACGGGTACAGGATACTTAATGAGTTCACCATACGGAATAGCAGTACTTAGAGCTTGCTTAGTTTCTATGATCCAAAACTTTGTATGCAAATGCTGGTGCGATAATTTATGAACCTTATCTTCTGTATTGTAAAGCCAAAAATCAAAATCAACATCTCTTAAAAATGTATCCTTTAAATTTAGGAGATGAAATTCTGAAGCAGATAGACTCCGCTTAGATTCAATTAAAGGAAACTGATAAAGATTTTGCCAAATACCTTTTCCAATGCGCTGTTCTATAATAGTATTCTTATTAGTGTCAACGCAGACTAAAAAGTTAAAGAATTTAGCTTTAACCTTTGTTTTTTTAAGTTTTACGGGTAATATGTCAACAACATTTTTTTCTAAGGCTACACAACTCTTATTAAATGGGCAAATATTACAATCTGGGTTTTTTGGCTTGCATTGCCGTGCACCAAATTCCATAATAGCCTGATTAAAGATAGCAGGTCGTTTTTTATCTATTAAATCGGAGGCAAGTGCTTTAAAAGTTTTTATACCAATAGTAGAGTTAATGGCTATGTCTATCCCAAAATAGCGCGATAAAACTCTGTAAACATTACCGTCTACCACAGCAGCAACTTCATTAAAAGCAATAGATGCAATAGCACTGGCCGTATAGTCTCCAACACCCTTTAAGCTAAGTAGATCTTTATAATTATTTGGAAATTCACCTTTTAAATCAAAGGCAATGTGTTTGGCTGTGGTATGAAGATTCCTTGCTCTAGAGTAATAACCCAGGCCTTGCCATAATTTTAATACGGCTTCTTCAGAGGCATTTGCGAGGTCAAAAATTGTGGGATACTGTTTTGTAAATGCTTCGTAGTATGGCAGTCCTTGTTTAACTTGGGTTTGTTGTAAAATGATTTCAGATAGCCAAATAAAATAAGGATCATTGGTATGTCTCCACGGCAGGTCTCTTTTATGTTTTGAGTACCAGTCAATTAACGTATTTTTAAAATTCATTTGAGTTTAAAAGCCTTAGAGCAAAAGTAAATCTTTATCCCATTAAATTTTAATTAATTACGCTTGAAATATTGAAATTAAATTACATATATTTGCATCCCTTAGAATTTATAGTAACCCTAAAACTAATAACAATGACAAAAGCCGATTTGGTAGCTAAAATCTCTGATAAATTAGGCATAGAGAAAGGTGATGTACAGGCTACAGTAGAAACTTTTATGGAAGAAGTGAAATCATCTCTAGAGAGTGGTGATAACGTTTATTTAAGAGGTTTCGGAAGTTTTATTATAAAAACTAGAGCTGAAAAAACAGGTCGTAATATTTCAAAAAATACAACGATTAAAATACCAGCTCACAACATACCAGCTTTTAAGCCTGCTAAAGTTTTTTTAGAAGGTGTAAAATCTAATGTTGTAGTTAACTAAAAGCATTTAAAAAAAATATTAATTTAAAAAGCATTATTAATTATGCCAAGTGGTAAAAAGAGAAAAAGACACAAGGTAGCGACGCATAAGCGTAAAAAACGTAGACGCGCTAATCGTCACAAAAAGAAATAAGCTGAAAAAGTAGTTTAAAAAACTACTTTTTTCAGTTTTAAAGAGACGTTCTTTGATATAGAATTTAGGTGTATGTAATAGAGTACACCTCAAATTTGTTGGAAGTTCCCATAATGGGAAATTTCTGTGTCAAAAAATTTAGTAAAAATCCATCCTGATAAATATTGGGATACAAATTAACATTATGAACAAAGAGTTAATCGTAAGATCAAGTTCAGATATTGTTGATTTTGCATTATTAAAAGATGGAAAACTTATTGAATTACATAAAGATGAAGATGATAATAACTTTGCGGTTGGAGATATTTTTATAGCCAAAATCCGTAAAGCATTACCAGGTCTAAACGCAGCTTTCGTTAACGTAGGCTACGAAAAAGATGGTTTTTTACACTATCATGATTTAGGTCCAAAATTACCTTCACTTTTAAAATTCATTAAACGTGTAAGCACAGGAAAATTAAGAGATTATACGCTCAAAGACTTTCCTTTTGAAAAGGATTTAGATAAAAACGGAAGCATTTCAAATGCTCTAAAGTCTAATCAATCCATTTTAGTACAAGTCGTAAAAGAGCCGATATCCACAAAAGGGCCTCGCATTAGTTCAGAACTATCTATTGCAGGGCGATACATTGTCTTAGTCCCTTTTTCTAATCGTATTTCGATTTCTCAAAAAATCGAATCTCAAGAAGAAAAAGAACGCTTAAAAAGACTAGTTAAAAGTATCACACCTAAGGGATTTGGTGTAATTATACGCACAGTTGCTGAAGGAAAAAAAGTTGCTGAGTTAGATAGTGATTTACAGAATTTGCTGACAAGATGGACAGCAATGTGTAAAAAATTGTACAAAGCACATCACCCTACAAAAGTATTAGGGGAAATGAATAAAGCATCCTCAATTTTGAGAGATATATTTAATGATTCATTCTCTGGTATTATTGTAGATGATGAAGAATTGTATATACAAGTAAAAGATTACGTGCAACAAATTGCACCGAAGAAAGAGTCTATTGTAAAGTATTACAAAAACGGTATACCAATATTTGAAAAATTTGGTATAGAACGCCAAATTAAAACATCATTTGGTAAAACGGTCTCAATGGCTAAAGGCGCTTACTTTGTTATAGAACATACCGAAGCTATGCATGTTATAGATGTAAATAGTGGTAACCGTTCTAACAAAGAAAAAAGCCAAGAAGCAACAGCTTTGGAAGTAAACATGATCTCTGCTGCAGAAATTGCCAGACAATTACGACTACGTGATATGGGTGGCATTATCGTTATCGATTTTATTGATATGTCACGTGCAGAGAACCGTAAAAAACTTTACAACTTTCTCAGAGATGAGATGAAAGACGACAAAGCAAAGCACAAGATATTGCCGCCGAGTAAGTTTGGTTTAGTACAGATTACCAGACAACGCGTTAGGCCAGAGCGCAATATTAAAACTAAAGAAGAAAATCCTAATCTTGTAGGTGGTGACGAAATTGAAGCGCCAATTAAAGTTGTACAACGTATAAAGCAAGACTTAGATAGGATTCTTAAAAAAGACTATAAAAAAATAACCTTAAATGCACATCCTTTTATAGCAGCCTTTTTAACAAAAGGGTATCCATCAGTAAGAACCAAATGGTTCTTAGAACACAAAAAGTGGGTAAAAGTTTTACCCAGAGATGCTTACACATATCTTGAATACCATTTTTTTGATAAAGATGGTAACAAAATCAATTAATATCTATTGAAAAAGCCCAGCTGAAATCTCAGTTGGGCTTTTTGTTTTTAATTATACTATGGAAATTAAGGTGCTGGATTAGGGATTTCAGCATGTACCTCATTTATAGCTTTCATTACATTTTCTGATAATGAAATAGTAATACTATCTATATTTTCTTCGAGTTGTGAAAGATTTGTAGCACCAATAATATTGCTGGTTACAAAAGGTCTGTTATTAACAAATGCTAGTGACATTTGTGCTAAAGTCATACTGTTATCTTCAGCTATTTTTAGATAGCGCTTGGTTGCTTCTGTAGCTTGTTCTCCACTGTATCTTGCAAAACGAGGAAATAACTTAAGCCTTGCATTATCTGCCGCTGTTCCTTTTATGTATTTACCAGATAATACACCAAAAGCCATTGGTGAATAAGCTAGTAAACCAATATCTTCTCTATGAGCTACCTCTGCTAAATCGCCCTCAAACGGTCTGCATAATAAGGAATAGGCATTTTGGATCGTTATCATTCGAGGTAAGTTGTTATACTTAGATTCCTCTAAATAACGCATAGTTCCCCAAGCTTTTTCATTAGATAAGCCGACTTGTCTAATTTTTCCAGATTTTACAATTTCATCAAGATTATGTAAAATTTCATTAAAATTATCTTCCCATTTATCGTCAGGGTTATGCGTATAATCTCTTACTCCAAATGTATTGGTTTGGCGCTCTGGCCAATGTAATTGATAAAGGTCTATATAATCGGTCTGTAAACGTTTTAGGCTATTATCAACCGCTTCGTGCAATGCGTCTTTACTAAATCCTGTGGTTCTAATATGTGCTGTGTAATCACCAGGCCCAGCAATTTTAGTCGCTAAAACCACTTTATCTCTATTACCTGTTTTGTTAAACCAGTTACCAATAATACGTTCGGTTTCAGCGTATGTTTCTGCACTTGCAGGTACTGGATATAACTCAGCAACATCAAAAAAATTTACGCCTTTATCGAGTGCAAGATCCATTTGAGCAAAACCTTCATTTTGAGTGTTTTGGTTGCCCCAAGTCATGGTGCCAAGGCATATTTTACTTACTTTAATGTCGGTGTGCGGCAATGTTGTATATTTCATGGCAAATTTTAATTTGTCATCCTGAACTTGTTTCAGGATCTCATCAATTTACAGCAAAAGTAATAAGACCTTTCATGTTCTTAAGTTATGAAAGGTCTAAAACTTTGTTAAGGTTTTTAATTGATAAGATTGCGTCGCTTTGTGCTTTATGCTATTCTTAATTATAGATCATTTAACAACTTAGAAATCTCATCTAATTTAGGTGTTAAAATAACTTCAATACGTCTATTTTTAGCTTTACCTTCGGCTGTAGAATTAGATGCTATTGGTGCATATTCACCACGTCCGGCAGCAGTTAAATTTTCAGGATTAATTTCTGTGTTTTCTCTAAGAATATTTACGATTGCTGTAGCGCGCTTAGTCGATAAATCCCAATTGCCACTTAGCTGGGCATTACCTTTATAAGGAACGTCGTCTGTATGACCTTCTATTAATATAGCAATCTCAGGGTTTTCTGCCAGTACACCTCCTAATTGTTGTACAGCTTTACGGCCTTCTGTGCCTATGGCCCAACTACCAGATTGAAATAACAATTTGTTTTCCATAGAAACATAAACTTTTCCATTACGTTGCTTTACGGTTAAGCCTTTACCTTCAAAATTGGTAAGTGCTTTAGAAATCGCATTTTTTAGAGCACGCATATTGGCATCTTTGGCTGCAATTACATTTTCTAATTCGGCCACACGGTTAGAACGATTTTCTAGTTCTTTTTTAAGCTTAATAAGACGTTCATTTTCTGCTGCAAGTGCTTGTTCTTTGGCTTCTAGCTGTGCTAAAAGCTCACGATTCTTTTTAGAGTTCTTAGAAATTTCAGCTGAGCTATTCTTTTCTAAGGCTTCGTAGGACGCTTTTAAATTATCTAGGTTTGATTTTGTGGCAGCTAATTCAGATTTAGTTTGATTTAAATCTTCAACTGCGGATTCGTATTGTTTTGTAAGTTGTGTTAAATCATTTAAAGCCTGATTTTTTTGATCTGATAAGGTCTCTACTTCATCAGACAAGGCTCTGTTTTCTTTTTTAAGGTTACTGTATTTGTTCTCTAAATCTGTATATATTTTCTTTGATACACAAGAGGTGCATAAGGTTAGTATTAATGCTACTAAAGAAATTTTTTTAATCATATTTGTTTTTTAATTTTTGCTACAACCCCAAAGTCTCCTCAAGGGGACAATTGCACGATTCAAATTTTTTGGATTGTCGCCTTGAGGGGACTTTAGGGGTATTATTCATTATAAAGTTTTAATGCTTTAAATATCGAGCTCTAATAAAACAGGACAATGATCACTATGTACTGCTTCGGTAAGTATAACGCTTCTTTTTATTTTTTCTTGTAAAGGTGCGCTTACCATGGCGTAATCTAGTCTCCAACCTTTATTGTTGGCTCTAGCATTTGCACGGTAGCTCCACCATGAAAATTCTTGTTTTTCTGGGTGTAAATAACGATAACTATCTGTAAAACCACTATCAATAAAATTACCTAACCATGCGCGTTCTTCGGGTAAAAAGCCAGACACTCCTTTCATTTTTGGATTATGAATATCAATTGCCTCATGACAAATATTGTAATCTCCGCAAACTACAAGATTTGGTTTTTCTTTTCTAAGTGTGTTTAAATACGCATGGATTAAGTCCATATACTCAAATTTATGAGCTAATCTGGCATCGTTTGTGCCAGATGGTAAATACATACTCATAACAGAGACTTTATCATAATCTACTCTAAGGTTTCGTCCTTCAAAATCCATAGATTCTATACCAGTACCAAATTCTATATGATTGGGCTTGCTTTTGCACAAAATGGCAACACCACTATAGCCTTTTTTTTGAGCACTAAACCAGTAATTATATTGGTAGCCAGCCTCTTCAAAAAGCTCTAGATTTAGTTGTTCCTTCATAGCTTTAATTTCTTGAAGACAAATAATATCTGGATCTGTTGCTTTTAACCAATCTATAAAACCTTTATTTACGGCAGCTCTAATGCCATTGACGTTATACGATGCTATTTTCATACTATGATTTTTAATATGAGCTAAATTAAAAAAAGTCCTGTTTTAGCAGGACTTAGATACAGTATTTATGATAATTATAACTATTGTTTAATCAAAATATATTCACCATAGGGCACCGTTGGAGTCTCGGGTGCACCTTCTGGTAAAAGTACAGGGCCATTACCTTGAACAAAGATTTTTATCTTTTCTAAACCGTTATCCTCTAGGTGCTGTACTAATATTTCGGTATTGAGATAACGTCTTGTGTAATCTCTAAAATACAATATAAAGCGCTTTTCCGTGGGGTTGCAATCTGTGCATATTGGGCTGTTAAGTGGAAAAACTACTTTGTTTCCACTTATGGAATGTTGTTGATCATTTATATCTGGGTCAGTAAGTCTTGGTAGATAATTAATGAGTTCAGTTCCATTTTCAATATATTTATATTCGCCTAGTAATTCGTCAACATACCATCTTCCGTTAAAGACTTGTATTTTTTTCATTAATTCAATAGTCAATGATGTGTCACCATTTTGATAAACCCAAGTACCTATAAACTTATCCAACTCATTATTGACATCTTTAAAATAAACGCCGTTTAAGTTGTCTGGTACATCTCTGTCGCCAAGTGGAATAATTGGGCTTTGCGCTTTGCAAGAAAGCATACAAACTATTATTGTAATTACTGTTATATATTTTTTCATGATATTTTCTTTTTAATTGTTACAGGGTGTTGATTCTACTATGTTTGTATTGTCATTTAAGGTGAGTTTGTTCCATTGCGTTAGCGCACTGTCCGCTTTATATAGTGCTATACCAATGGAACTCCCATTGCCATCATAATCGGCTATAAATTTAAGGAATTCCCTCTGGTATTCCGTAGGGCTACCTGCTATGGTCTCGCTATTGTCATTGGCATCGTATTTTTGGTACTTAGTTGCTAAGGCCTCATCAAAATTAAGGAATTCATCGATACCATCATTGTTTGCATCATCCCTATCGTTTAATATTGACAACAACTGCAAGAACTTTTGCATGTCTTCTATTTTTATGGCATACACGCCTTGTGCTGTTACGGTGATATGCTCAAATAACGAAGGTTCTGCAAATGGGCCGTTATACTGCTGCGAAAAGCCCAACAGCGCTAGTATATCTCCACCAGAGGGTATAGGATGTTTTTTATTGTTGTTTTGGTGGGTATGGGCACCACCATAAACATTGGGTGCATTTTTATAATTAATCGTGTAGGGATTTGTATTTGTTACCAGAGCAGCTTTTGGATTACTATTGGATAAACTTACAAAGCTATAGCCTTCTTCATTGTTTGAGCTGAGTTTATTCTTTAAGTCCACTATAGCTGCTCTTGGTGATTTTAATGGTGGAGAAACTGGGTAATCTTCTAATAGTTTGTTTAGTTGGTTGCAGTTTTTTTTATCTGTCCTCTCTTGTACGGGTGAGGTTATTTCATTGCTGCAGCTACTATCGTTGTTCATAAAACAATTATCCGTGTTATTTGAGTCATCGTTATCCTCGTTATCGTTATTTTGTGAGCCATCGTCGTTGTTGCCTGAGCTTCCACCACCGCCAACGGTATTTCCGTCATCACTATCATTACCATCACTATTACCATTATTGCCGCTATTGTTACCGTCATCAGCATCATTAGAGCCACCACTAGAGTTGTCCTCTTCATCTATGGTTTCATTGGTATGGCAGGGTATCCAATAACGAATAGTATCACAGCCAGCATTAGAATTGGCATTAATACAATCACCAGCCTCCTCATATAAAATACCATCTGCATTACCAATGTAAGCAAAGCCAATTGTAATTTCACCGTCTTGGCAGGTATATATATCTTTAGCGAGTAAATTATCAACATTAAAATTCTCTAAGGGTATTAGGTTTGGTTGTTGCATGTGGTCTATCTCACTCAACGAATCTAAAGCATATTGAATAATTGTTGCTTTATACGCCCCATTATCGATTGAGCTTAATACTAGATTCTCTAACAAACCGTTTACGTTTGGTCTTTGAATTAAGAAGGTATAAGAGTGGTAATTCTCTTTTTCAATATAAATTGCCTCATCGGTAAGGACATTAAAACTATGGGTTCTATTATCCTGAGATTTCTGTATGATTTTTTGATCAATTGAATCTATAAAGTCTTTTACTTTTGTGTTTTTTGTAATATCATTTTGGTAAACCCTTTTTTTGGTTATTAGGTTCTTCTGTAGCGTATCTTGCGCTATAGTATCCCTTTGACAACCATATAAAATGAAGAGTAATAACACTGATGGTAGTAATTTTAATTTAAATATTTTTTGTTTCATATTAAAATAGAATTTAAGGCTACACTAAAAACTTTAAAGTATAGATCTTATTTTTTAAATAATTTATTGTTATAATTTGAGATGAATATACAGAAATAAGAATTTAAATATATACGTAACATTACGTATTTTACTTATTAAATTTTGCTCTATTTTTGCACTTTATCCGTGGTTTATGTTTTTCAGCGATTTTTTTGAATTGGTACTGCATTCAATTATTCTAACTAATACATAATATCTAATAAGAAATACTTGTTTTAAGTCTTTTTAGTAATAAAATATTTTATGCTTTAAACAGTTATTATTCTACATGAACAAAGCTTTACTTTTTCTTTTATTACTTAGTCCTTTTTTGGGTAATTCCCAAGAGAAATTAGGTAGTTATAGTAAAAAGCGAGTTGCGGTAGCAGATTCAATTATAATTGATTCGGTAAGCATTAATCCTTCAAAATTTATAGTTAAAACTAAGTTTGGAAGGCTATTAGATTCTTCAAAGTATTCTATTGATTTTAGAAAGGCTATTTTAAAGTTTAGAGGGCCTATTAATTTAGATACTATTCAAATTGAATATTTCCGTTATCCAGATTTTCTTACAAAAGTTTATAAGCAATTAGATGACACTGTTATAGTAGATCGGTCATCTTCTAATTCTGAAGCTTTATACCGATTGCGGCAAACACCAAAAAACAATACGTTTACACCTTTTGATGGTTTAACGACATCAGGTAGTATTTCGCGTGGTGTTACTATTGGTAATAATCAAAACTCAGTATTAAATAGTGAGCTCGATTTACAAATTTCAGGAAAGTTAAGCGACAAAGTATCCTTAAGAGCCTCTATACAAGATGCTAATATTCCGCTGCAAGAAAGTGGCTATTCTCAAAGACTAGATGAGTTTGACCAAGTGTTTATTGAATTGTTTAGCGACAATTGGAACATAAGAGCAGGTGATATTGATTTGGAAAATACCAATAGCTATTTTGCTAATTTTTCTAAGCGTGTGCAAGGCCTTATGGTTAATGCAAACTTAAGTGATAAAACAAAGGTTTATGCTGCAGGAGCACTGGTAAGAGGTCAGTTTACAACAACACAATTTACAGCCCAAGAGGGTAACCAAGGGCCTTATAAATTGAGAGGGCCAAATAATGAACTTTTTATATTAATCGTTTCAGGAAGTGAAACTGTTTATGTTAATGGTGTACCCTTAGAACGCGGAGAGAATAGAGATTATATTATAGATTATAACGCTGGTGAAATTATTTTTAACTCTACCTATCCTATAACCTCAGAGATGCGAATAACGGTAGATTATCAATTTAGCGAACGCAATTATTCTAGGTTTACAGCCTTTGGAGGAAGTAGTTACAAGTCTAAAACTCTAAGTTTAAATGTATCTATATATTCTGAAAGCGATGCTAAAAACCAACCATTACAACAAAATTTGTCTACTGAACAAACTCAGATTTTAGCAGAAGCAGGTGATGATCAAAGTTTAATGGTTGCGCCTTCGGCAACACAAGAAGCGTTTTCAGAAAATAGAATTCTTTACAGACAAGATGTTATTAATGGAGAACAAGTATTTGTGTTTTCTCAAAACCCAGAAGACGATTTATTTAGCGTAAGATTTACATTAGTTGGTGCCAATCAAGGAAACTATGTGCTTAGTAACGACAATGCGGTGTCTAATATTTTTGAGTATGTTACACCAATTGAAGGAGTCCCTCAGGGAAATTATGAACCTATTACTCAATTAGTAGCACCAGAGCGTCTGCAAATAGCGGTTTTAAATGGGAGTTATAAACCAACAGATAAAACAGATGTGATTTTTGAAATGGCAGGAAGTAAGAATGACCTAAATCTCTTTTCTAGTGTCGATGACGGTAACAATGACGGTTTTGCAGCTAAGCTACGTATCAATCAAAAACTAATACAAACGGATAGTTTATGGAATTTATCTGCCCTTATAGATGCTGACTTTATACAAGAGAATTTTAGAACAATTCAACGGCTTTATAGGGCCGAGTTTAGTAGAGATTGGAACTTAGATAACGACTCTAGAGACAATCAAGGTAATTTTAATTTTGGCGATCAGGTATTATTAACCTCTGGTTTGCAATTATCACATTCTAAAAAAGGGACTGCAACTTATAATTTTGAATATTTAGATTATGCCAATACTTTTAATGGTAGCCGACACAATGTAACTTCAAATTTAAGATTGGGTGATTTTAGGATATTTTCAAATTCTAGTTTTTTAGATAGCGAAAGTACCATTAATCGCTCTACATTTTTACGTTCTTTTAATAGAGTTGTTTATGGAAAAGGAAATAAATGGGCAGGAGTCAAATTTGGTTTAGAGGACAATAAGCAACGTGTTGTAGCTACCGATTCCTTAACTCCATTGAGCCAAAGTTTTAAGGCTTATGAAGCTTTTGTAGGTATGGGTGATAGCACCAAAATCTATACAGAAGTAGGCTATATTAGGCGTTTTAATGATAGTTTACGCAATAATTTAGTGGAGCGCGTAAATAGCTCAAACACGTATTATTTAAAATCACGCCTTATACAGAATAAAAACACCAATCTTCAGCTCTTTCTTAATTACAGAGATTTAAAGGCTGAAGATGAGACCACTGAAGACGAACAAAGTTTAAATAGTCGTTTAAACTTTAGCCAGAAATTATTCAATAATGGGATTGTTTTAAATACAGGATTTGAAACTAATTCTGGTACACTACCACAACAAGATTTTACATACGTTGAGGTAGAAGCAGGCCAAGGTGCCTATACTTGGATAGATTATAACGAAAATGGTATACAAGAACTCAATGAATTTGAATTGGCTCAGTTTGCCGACCAAGGTAATTACATACGGGTTTTATTGCCTAATCAGGTTTTCATAAGAACACACCAAAATCGATTAAGCCAAACGATTACACTTAATCCAATTCAATGGAGTACATCTAAAAATAAAACCGAAAAGTTCTTTTCTCATTTTTACAACCAAACGTCTTATTTGGTAGATAGAAGAGTACGACGTAATGGCAATAATTTTAATCTTAATCCTTTTAAAGAGGATACAGACAATCAGCTGGCTTTAAATAATAGTATTAGAAATGTTTTGTTTTACAATAGAGGTAAACAACGCTATACAACGTCTTATACCTTTTTAACAAATACAAATCGAAACTTGTTATCTATAGGGTTTCAGGAAAATAAACTCACTAATCATCAGTTAAATTTTAATCATAAATTTGCCACTAATTGGCTCACAAATGTTTTAGCAAATTTTGAGACGGATGAGAGTTTAAGCGAAAACTTCGCCAACCGTAATTTTAATATTAAAGAAGAACGTTTTCAGCCAAAACTATCGTATGTGTTTAATGAAAATGCGCAGTTTGATGTCTTTTATCAATACACTTCTAAAAAGAATACTATAGGGAGTTTAGAAGCTTTAACTCAAAATAATTATGGTTTTTCTTTTACTTACAATAAAGCCGCAACTATTGCTTTAACAGGTGAGTTTAATTACTTTGAAAATACATATGAAGGAAACCCTAACACACCTGTAGGGTTTCAAATACTAGAAGGGCTTCAACCTGGTAATAATTTTACTTGGAGTTTATTAGCGCAAAAAAAATTAACCAAGTTCTTAGATTTAAACCTCAATTATTTCGGGCGAAAAACAGAAAGCTCTCGGGTGATCCATACAGGTACAATTCAACTAAAAGCTTATTTTTAGAGGCTTATTTTTTAATAAATTTTCGGGTTGTTTTAGTGGTATTTGTTTTTACAACTATATAATATAAACCTGGTTTTAGTGCTGTTGTGTTAATACTAATTTCTGGTTCATTAATGGCCTTAATTTTGTGTACGGATTGTTGTAAAATATTAAAAACTTCAATGTCGTTAATAGCTGATTTAGAGGTTAAGTTTATAACATCTTTAACCGGATTAGGAAATAGTTTAACAGAAGCCATATCAACTGTGTTAATGCTGAGACTAGATCCTTCAACAATTGTAATTTGTTCATTTATGGAAGGATTACTTATAACATCTTCTATACCACTTAGCCATTTCACCTTTATGTAGTCTATGGAGGTATTTGCACCTATTCCCATAAATTCAGAGGCCGAATTTTGGGCTAAAAAGCCTTCTCCACAATGTGTATATCTATATTGCACTTGTCCATTAGAGGATAATTCTATTACACTACCTATGCCGTCTCTGTTACTTGTAGTGCCTTGCAACTTAACTTTAATCCAATTATTATTTTCTAAGTTTTTATTTTCCCATAAAAATATATCTTGATCATTGTTATTGGTTACTACAAAGTCAACAAGTCCATCATTATTAATATCTCCAATGGCATTAGAATAACTATAACGATCATCATTTTGAAATCCTGCATTATTTGGGATTTGAAAGTTGTCATTACCTAAGTTTTCATAGAATGCTGCCGAAAGTACGTTTGGCGTATTAACGTTAGTTCCGCTAACGTATAAATCTAAATAAGCATCATTATCGGCATCTAAAAAAATAGATCCCCATCCTGTGCTATTAAATTCAGTCCCTGTTAATGCAGCTATATCTGTAAATGTCTCGTCACCATTATTCTTAAAAAATATGCTTGTTTCAAGATCAGTAACATAGATATCAAACCAGCCATCTGCGTTATAGTCTCCAACCGTCACCGTCATAGCATCAATTAAAGCATTAGTACCAGATGATGCGCCAATTTCTGTAAAGGTGCCGTCACCATTATTTTTGTAAAGTTGATTTCTATGAAACGGTTGCGCAGATTTGTCATTGGCAATATATATATCTTGCCAACCATCATTATTAATATCTAACCATGCAGAACAAAATGATAAATGCTTTAAGCGATCTATACCTGCAACCTCAGAGACATCAGTAAAAGTACCATCTCCGTTATTTTTAAAAAGGTAATTTGGGGTAGATGTACTTATAGAAAAATCTCTATTACAAATAAAAACATCTAAAAACCCGTCATTATTATAATCTCCCCAAGACGCACCAGAGGTTAAAAAATTAGTAACTGGTAAACCAGAAGGTACTGTAATATCCTCAAAGGATAAATTACCCGTATTTTTAAATAATCGATTACCATTTGTGTTGCTTGTTAAAAACAAATCGCTATCACCATCATTATCAAAATCTACCCAATTAATTTGTTTTGTCCTATAGTTAACCATACCAATATTTAAAGTAATAGGCACAAAAAATTGACCACTTATATTTTTATAGAATTTAGGTAATTGGCCATCTTCAGTTGTAAACGAAATATCATCCCAACCGTCGTGATCAAAATCATAAAAAGAAACACCATTGCCAATGGGTGTATATCCGCATGTAAAATCTATATCTCGAGCAATGCTAGTATCTTCAAAATTAATTTGAGCATTAACGGTATATAAACTGCAGAATAAAATAAATATTGAAATAGTAAAACTCGTATTCATTTGGGCTATTTAGGTTTCTAAAAATAGAAATTCTTTTTAAGATTGAGTTGATTTTATTGCTGTAACCTTAAAATAAAAACAATTTTTTACTTAACCTATTTAAAATCTAATGATCTATTGGTATTATTGTATAATAGAAAAACTGAATTCATTAAATCATTTATGAAAAAATCAATTATTGTATTACTATTTGTATGTTCTTTTTTAAATGTCAGTGCACAAGACACTATCGATAAAGACTCAATTGATAATCCTACGAGTGAAATTAAGTTAAACGCACTTTTTATGGTAGTGGGTGCTTTTAACGTAAGCTATGAATATTTATTAAATGAAGAATCCGGTTTAGGTTTGGAGGTATTTATCCCTTACGATGAAGAGATAAAGGATGATATAGACTTTTATCTATCACCATATTACAGAATGTACTTTGGAAATAAGTATTCCTCGGGTTTTTTCTTAGAAGGGTTTGGACTTTTAAGCACGGTGACATTAAATGAAATCACGTTTTTTAATAATCAAGGTGACATTACTAGAACTCAACGCGAAAAGGAAACTAATTTTGCACTTGGTATAGGTGTAGGTGGTAAATGGTACACTAAAAGTGGCTTAATTGGCGAACTTAGTTTAGGAGTTGGTAGAAATTTAATTACTAGTGATTTTAATAACGACTTTGTTGGAAAATTGGGTGTTACTATAGGCTATAGATTTTAAGATAAAATCATTTTATAATTCATTTACGGAAAAACCGTAATCAAATTTTATATTTTTCCTACAATTTAACAATTGAGTTTTTCGTTAGTATTAAAATCTTAATTAATTTTAAGTATCCCTCATAAGACTGATTAATGGATACAAGTGTGTACCATTAAATCAATATAAATAATGAAAAACAGATTTTTAAATGCTATGCTTTGCATGGCAGCACTTTTATTGGCTTGTGTTTGGTCTTGTGAAAAGGACGACGCCCAGGTTAATCTCGAAACATCCGACGAAACACAAATAATCCTAAGTAAGAAACTATCGTTACTCGATATTTCACATTTTAATGAGGTAAACACTGCAATTAGTAGATTAAGCACTAGGCTAAATAGAAAAGGTAGTAGGTTACAAAAAACTTTAGACACAGACAGTATATTTATTGATGTTGAA
>NZ_CALGNH010000028.1 GCF_937958655.1 uncultured Winogradskyella sp.
TAATGGTATTCAAGATTTTGTGGAAGGGCAAAAAGAACTTGCGGACACTACAGGAAGCCTAACCGAGTTTTTAGAAGATGTAGCCTTAGCCTCAGATTTAGATAAAGACACTGGAGATGATGATAGGGTGGCACTTATGACCATTCACTTGGCAAAAGGACTGGAATTCCCTTATGTATATATTGTGGGAATGGAAGAAGATTTGTTTCCTTCTGCCATGAGTATGAATACGCGTAGCGAATTGGAGGAGGAGCGAAGGCTGTTTTATGTGGCTTTAACTCGTGCTGAGAAACAAGCCTTTCTTACCTATACGCAAAATCGCTACCGTTGGGGAAAATTAATAGATGCAGAACCTAGCCGCTTTTTAGAAGAAATAGAAGAGCAGTATGTAGAGAATTTAACACCTGTTAATGATGGTTACCGTTACAAATCGCCCATAAGTGGTGATATTTTTGGTGAAGTGGATAAAAGCAAATTACGCCAAATAAAACCGCAGAATGGAACACCGCTAAATGTAAAGGGGCCAAACCAGAGTCAATTACGAAAACTTAGAAAATTAAAACCACAAATCTCCCAACCTGCTGAAAACACAAATGTAGTTGATGCCAATCTCGTAGAAGGGGCATTGGTAAACCATACCCGATTTGGAAAAGGAAAGGTTTTAAAAATTGAAGGTGTGGGTAACGATAAAAAGGCGGAGATACAGTTTGATAGAGGGGATATAAAAAAGCTGTTGTTGCGTTTTGCTAAATTAGAGGTGTTGTAAAATTGAAAAGACTATCTAAAAAGTGATTAAAATCCTTTTTGTCAAGTTGAGCATGTCGAAAATGATATTCGTTATTAGTAGGTTAAAATATTTCGACAGACTTAAAGATAACATTATAATCACTTTTTAGATAGCCTCATCATAGTTGGTAAAGCAAAACACACAAAAAAATATTAAGTGAAAACAGAAAGCCATTCAATAAATGATGTTTTAGCAAAGAATGCCACTTCATTCTTTATACCGCCTTTTCAAAGAGCTTACGCTTGGGGTAAGCCTGAAATTGAAAGATATTTTAGTGATGTCACAAGAATCATTGATTCTGAATTGGATAAAGAGCAAAAAGATAAACTCGAGCATTTTTTTGGAACGCTAGTTATCAAAGAAGAAAAGGCAGGATTTGCAAATAAGTCTATAATTGTTGATGGTCAGCAGAGATTGACAACCACATTGATTTTTTTAATTGCCTTAAGAGATTCTGAAATGGAACAGGAGAAAGTGGATTTTATCAATTTGAACTTTCTTACTAATAATACCTCAACTTTTCAAGACAAGATAAAGCTTAAACAAGTTACCAGAGATTGGAATTCTTATAAATCTTTAGTAAACGGAGAGGAGGCTGATTCAGGTATTATCAAAATAGCTTATGAATTGTTTAAAAAACTAATACAAGAAAAAAGTAGGCTTAACCAAGATGTCAAATTTGAACACTATATTATGGCGATTCAAAGAATGAACGTTGCGGTTATCTTTCTTGATGAAAGACCGTTTAAAGGTGAAGACCCACAAATAATATTTGAAACTTTAAACTCTTTAGGTAAACCCTTATCTCTTTCAGATTTAGTAAGAAATTTTGTTTTGTTGAAAATGGATAGTGAAAGTCAATCACATATTTATGAGAAAGTATGGCATCCTAAAATTGAGGAGGTTTTTGAGAATAATAGTTCAAGATTTTTTAGAGATTATCTACAATATAAAAAGGCAACATCATTAAAAGTTGTTAGTGACAACAACACTAAAGAGTTATATCAACAATTCAAAGATTTCGTAAATGAAAGCTTTGAGAAGCATAATGACTTCATCGATGATATAGTAAGGTATGTTAAGTGTTATAAGTGGATTATTACAGAAATTAATTCTGATATCATTTCACGTGAAAGCAATAATGACAAAGAAATAAAAGAATTGCTTAGGATAATATTTCACGATGTTAAATCCGAAGCATTTAAACCATTGGTTTTAGGCCTCTTAGAATATCATCAATATGTTGTTAACGAACTCAGATTGAGCGATGATGCACTTATTTCTATTCTTCAATCAATACGTACTTATCTGGTACGCAGAAGAATATTAGGTCTTACCCAAGGTGAAAATAAAAACATAGTTACGCTAAGTAAGCGTATTTCAGATATTGCTAGTGGTAAAATATCAATGATGCAATTATTAACAAATATGATTTACAGGCTGAGACTTCCAAATGACACAGAGTTAAGCAACAGTTTAAAAACTATGAATTTCTATAAAGGTCTTAGCAAGTATTCAAAACTAATTCTTGGTAAGATTGAAGAAAACAATACAAAAGTAGCTGTTAATTTCAGGAATAAAAAAGTTACGATTGAACATATTATGCCACAAAAAATTGGCGAAAAATGGAAAACAGAATTAGGAGATAATTATGAGGAAATTCATAAAACATTTTTACATAATATAGGAAATCTAATTCTTACGGAGTTCAATAGTGAAATAGGAAATAAACCATTTGTCGAAAAAAAACAAAAGCTTGAAACCTCATCGCTAAATTTTAGATTGGACATAGTCAAACGAAGTCAATGGAATGAACAGAGCATATTAGAACACCAATCTAATATGATAGAATGGTTGCTCAGTACATTTCCCTTATCCGAAGAGTTAAAAGAAACTTCTAATTGGAATACTCAACTTGTCGAAAAATTAACTTTCTCTCCATTAGATCATGATGCTGGTGAAATGGCTGAAGGAAATAAACCAGACGAATTAATAGTTGGTGACAAAATATTAAAGGTCAAGTCTTGGCAAGATGTTTTTATAAGATTTCTAAAATACCTTAAAAATGATTCAGACTTTGACTTTGAATTCATTTTAGACAACCAGCTTGACATATTTAGTAGAGAAGAAACCATTTTAAAATGGATTGTTTTAAAGGAAATCATTGATGCTAACTTCAAGCACTCAAATAGGTACAAAACCTTTGAAGGAAAGGTTTGGGACAAAGTAAAAGACTTAAATGATGATGTGCTTTTTGTACACATAAATATTTCTGCAACAAGATGTATTCAAAGAATTGCGAACATTATGAATAAATTTAACATCTCATCAAAGGATGTATCTATAAACCTTAGATAAATATGATTAAAACCAAAATTACCATAGTAACTAGCATTACGTTATTAATTCTTAATATACCTTCACTTTTTTCCCAAGAAGAAAAGTTTGTAAACGATTTTATAGAGCGTTTAGAGAACTCTCAGAAATATCTGAATCTTGTGGCGGAGGTGATGCCTGTGGAGAAGTATAATTATAAGGCTACACCAGAGTCCTTGAGCTTTGCAGAAAATCTTATGCATATTGGTTATGCATTAGATTGGCATAGCCAATCTTTATTAGGTGGGAGAGAAGCTAGAACATGGCAAACAGATACCATCTATAAAACGCATAATAAAAATAAAAAAGAGATGCTTGTGGTAATCAATAACACCTTTGAAAAAGCTATTACCTTACTAAAAGATTTTGATACTACACAATTAGATGATACCCTTGATTATTTTGGACTGGATAGGAGTAAGCGACAAATCTTTATGCTCCTTGCGGACCATATTACTCACCACAGAGGGCAAATGCTGGTACATTTGCGTTTAAACGGTTTGGTGCCGCCTAGATACGTTTTGTATCAATAAACGAACTAAAATTGCTTTCTAGCTTTTCTATTTCTGCTACTTCTAAAGTTTCTACTGTCTTTAGTAAGGTAACCTACTAGACCTAACGCTAGGCTAAGCGCAATTATAGTAACCATCATATAAAGTACTTCTTCTGGTAAGTCCATGTGATTAAATTACAAAAAATAGTTGAGATTAGGCAATTTAATACGCTAATAATTAGTGAGTTGGTATTTTTTAGAGTATGTTTAGGAATTTGTGATTGAAATTATTATTGGACATTTTTGTTACAGAACGCGGCAAAATTTTAGTCCATAGCCATAGTTACGGAATAAAATTTTAACAAAGTGCTGTGCAAAAAGGGACATAAGAAAACAATTGACAAATTCCTAAACAGGCTCTAATTCTTAACCCGTTGTTGATTTTGATGAAATTCTATCAACCCGTCTAATTGGACGGATTGGTTCGAGCGAGTTTACGATTGAAATGAGTAAAACTCGTATTGAGAATAAGAATTTTTACCAGTTAAATAGTTCTCGATAGGATTTTCTTGACTTCGACAGGCCTGCCCGTTCCGTTCAGGCGAGCTCAGTCTGACAAAAATCACTCGAACTGACATATTCATGTTATTCTAAGTAGAAATGGACAACAGGTGTTTTTAATACAAATCATATTTCAATAAAATACCTGTTTTCAGGGAGTTTAGGTTTTGTTTTTTAGAAGAGATTTGCTACAAGTATTATTTCAAATATTTTAATATTAATTTCATTCTATAAAAAACCAACCAAATGATTGTATTCGGACATCGCTCTACTCATCTTAAATCAGCTCAATTACGTAATGTAAAATGCCCAAATTGTGAAACACAAGACCAAATGACCGCTAGTGTTTATGGTCGCCATGTACATGTTTTTTGGATTCCTGTTTTTCCTGCTGGTAAAACAGGTGTATTTGAATGCCAACACTGCCACAAAGGATTTAAGAAAAAAGGATTGGGAGAAGATGGTAAACTAGCCTATAAAAATTTTAAGAGTACCGTAAAAACGCCTGTATGGAAATATTCTGGGCTTGCCATTATTGCACTTTTAATTTGTTGGGGCATTGATGCTTCAGAACAAAAGGACAACAGAGTAGCTGAATTGGTTAAGCAACCTGCAATGTTTGATAAATATACTTTTAAAACAGAAACAGGGTATTTTTCTACATTTAAAGTCGTAGAAGTTTTTCAAGATAGTATGTATATTAATTATAACAATTACGAAACCGATAGAAGAACGGGCGTGGATGATATTGATTTAAAAAAGAACTATAGCGAAGCTATTTATGTGCTTACCAATAATGATATTTTAAGAATGCACGAGAAAGGCTATATTGAAGATATAGAACGGTAGGGGATATTCTTAAATCTAAATCACTTCACTAATTAAACACTAGCTAGTTGGCTAACAAATGAGTTTCTATAAAGGCTTTTAATTTAATAGAAGTGTCAAACAGGTTATCACCCACCCAACCATGACCTTCGGTTTCATAAAGAGTAAATTCATGCAGCACATTAAGTTCTGTAAGTTTTGCATCTAAATCTACACCCTGCGAAGTTGGTATCAACGGGTCTTGGCCGCCATAAAAAAGTTGTGTAGGTGGTGAAGTAGTTTTCACCTGAAATAGGGGACTTGTTTCTTCTAATAGTTCTGTATCCTCTCCAAATAAACCAATTAATTCTTGTATAGCAGGGTCTGTACTATTTAAATATGCTTCATCCAAAAAGTTAGTAGGTCCAACAATACTACATACCATTTTTACTTGTTCTTCAGTATCATAAGCATAACTCCATAGCAGACTTAAATGTCCGCCGGCACTTACCCCCAAGAGTCCAAGATTGGTTGAAATTTGATATTCGGTCTGCTTTTCCCGTAATTGTGCCACTAGTGTAGTAATATCATCTGTCTGCATGGGAAAAGGCGATGTTTCATTGTCTGCCAACCTATAGTTCATATTCACAATAGCAACTTGTGGTAGTTGACTTTTAAGGAGCTCAAGAAAACCTACCATATCTGCCTTGTCGCCAGAAGTCCATCCACCACCATGAACAAGTAAGACAACCTTAGTGTCTAAAGTTCTATTTTCTGGGAGGTAGATATCATAATTTTGACCTTCAGCTGAGCCATAAGTAACATTATTTAGAGTAACTGCTTCCAAGGTTTCTGGTACTATTTCTTCCATCATTTCTGGTGGCATAGGATTCTCTCCATCCGATGAACATGAAACCAATAGAAAAAACAACAGTGTAAAAACAGATAATGCAACTTTTTTCATAGTGAAAATTGTATGATATTTATACTATAACGGGATTGTGAATGCTATTGTATGGCTCAATTTATTAAAATTTACGAAGAAAACCCTAATCCAAAGGAAATTGCGAAAGTTGTAAAAGTGCTTCGTGATG
The DNA here is from genome assembly GCF_937958655.1 of uncultured Winogradskyella sp. Taxonomy (GTDB): domain Bacteria; phylum Bacteroidota; class Bacteroidia; order Flavobacteriales; family Flavobacteriaceae; genus Winogradskyella. Next base: position 6,119 of record NZ_CALGNH010000028.1, read on the forward strand.
GAGGATTGGTAATTTACACTACCGATACCGTTTATGGTTTGGGTTGCGATATTACCAAATCACGTGCACTAGAAAAGATTGCTCGCATAAAAGGTATAAAACTTACAAAAGCAAATTGGTCATTTATCTGTGCCGATTTAAGTAATCTTTCCGATTTTGTTAAGCAAATAGATACAGCAACATTTAAAATTCTTAAACGAGCCTTACCTGGCCCATATACTTTTATTCTTCCGGGAAACAATAATCTTCCTAAAGATTTTAAAAGAAGGAATACGGTGGGTATTCGTGTGCATGATAATACTATTGCGCAGGCTTTAGTTTCTGAACTAGGCAACCCCATTGTATCTACCTCTATTAGAGATGATGATGATGTTTTAGAATATACAACTGACCCAGAGCTTATTTTTGAAAAATGGCAAAACCTTGTAGATGTTGTTATTGACGGTGGTTATGGAGACAATGTGGCCTCTACA
>NZ_CALGNH010000029.1 GCF_937958655.1 uncultured Winogradskyella sp.
TAATGCTAATGGCGGCACTGGCAGTTACACCTTTACCATGAATGGCGAAGATTATGGCGGCCAAAATACTTACATTATAACGGAATCTGGTTTATATACTATAACGGTTACAGATAGCAACGGTTGTTTTGCTGAAGCACAAATAGAGTTAGAATTCGTAGATATTTGTATTCCAAATTGGTTTACACCTAATGGAGACGGAGAATATGATACATGGGCACCAGGTTGTACCCAAAATTTCCCAAATCTAACCTTCGATATTTTTGATCGTTATGGACGTATGGTAGCAACCTATACGGTTGGTGAAGTTTGGGATGGACGTTACAACGGTAAAGAATTACCTACAGGTGATTATTGGTTTGTTGTTAAAACAAATGACCCTATTATTGATAAAGAGATTGTTGGACATTTTACGCTTTATAGATAACCCAAATCTATAGAATTAAACCTACTTTAATGAAAAAAATTATTACCTATATAACAGTGCTCTTATCCATAACGCTAAGTTACGGACAAGAGCTTAACCTACCAGTTTGGACACAGTACCTGGCTGATAATGATTTTGTAATATCGCCAACCTATGCAGGTATAGGTGATAATTTAAAGATAAGGGCTAACGGCTTAACACAATGGGTTGGTATAAAAAACGCACCCGATAATCAATCGATTTATGCAGACTTTAGGATTTCTAATAAATCTGGTATTGGTATTTCTGCCTACAATGACAAAAACGGTAATACCAGACAAAAAGGGGTTAAATTTTCATTTGCTCATCATTTAATTCTAGATTGGAAATCTAAGCAGTACTTATCCCTAGGTTTATCCTACAATATTAACAGCTTTAGAATAGACATCGAAAACTTTAATACTACCTACGATATACCAATTCTAGATCCTGCCATAAATGGAGATAGAGCTATAAATAACAATAACTTTGACGCTGGCTTTCTTTACCGTTGGGATAATTTCTACCTAAGCTTTAACGCTAATAATTTAGTCTCTAAAGACACCAATCCTTTTATAGCGTTTGAGCCTAGTAAACTTCTAAATTATCAGTTGTATTCAGGATTCGTTATTACACCAAAACATAACAAATATGTTGAATTTGAGCCTTCTGTCTTTTTCCAATTCTTTGATAGTGACAGACGTTCTGCTACCGATATAAACATTAAGTACAGAAAATTTAATCATAATGGCGATTATTACTGGATTGGTGCGTCTTATCGGTTTCTAAATGATCAATTCTTAAATCCACTAAATGTAGGGCCTATGGCTGGCATATTGCATAATAAACTTTACTTTGCCTATTCTTACCAATTAACGCTTAATGATTTATCCGGTTTTAATTCTGGAACACACGTAGTTACCATTGGCCTTAATTTATTACAAAGTGCAAGCAACTGCCCTTGTACAAGAGGAACAAGCCAAAGTTATTATAGGTTATAAAGAATCGTCCTCTAATGGTACAATTTTTCCTCTATATTTTACTGCCGTACGATGAGAACTCGAAATACTAACATCTGTCGTACCATTATTAAAAAAGCGCATTATGATTTGGTAGTTTTCAGTCTTGTCATTAACACTAAATTTTAATAGGTACTGCTTACCATTTTCTAAATTTGGGTTTTCTATCCTAGAATTAAAGCTCATACCAGCATCACTACTATTTAAATAAGATCGACTAATTCTAACCTCACCTATATAAGGAAGATTCGCTTTTGCGGAATCGTTTTTAAAGATAATACCATAGCCGTTATCTAGGTTTACCCGTGCACCGAGATTACCTGTATTCATAAGTAATTGATTTGCTATCCTGGTAGCATCAGCTGTCTGCATAGGATACATAACATCTGCTTTAAATTTAAAAGCACCATTTTCAACCAAAGATTTAATCGCTTCCATAGCTTCAGAGTTAGCCATAGGTGATGTAGAACTTTTAGGTGTACTACAATTAAAAACGAATAGTAAAATTAAAAAAGATAAAAAACATGTTCTCATGTTTTAAAGATACTTAAATAATAAATTGAATTTTAAAAACAAAGTGTTAATAATTTATATACAAATCATAAAATCAAATGTTTATATGTCTTTTGTCTTATAAACCATAAAATAGACATAAATCTATTTTTTATCGGAAAATTATTAAAGCTTATCGGAAAATCTGTAAAAGTGAATCATTCTCTATTACTTTTAAAACTGCTATCAACCATTTTATTATGAAACCATACAATCGTAGACTTTTACTTTTCATAGCTTTATGCTTATCATTCTTATTGAGTAACGCATTTAAACCAACATCAAATTTTAATCAAAATGTTTCACCCATATCTAAATCCCATTTTGGATATTTAAAGCTTATCGCAAGTTCTAATAACGATGCATCGAGTACAGAATTTTACTTTAATAGTAATGCCACAGCAGGTTTAGATGTTGGCTTTGACTCTGCTTTGTACGGAGGTATAATACCTGAATTTTCGTTATATTCTCATTTGGTCGATGCTAACACAGTTATTCCATTTGGTGTTCAGGCTTTAAATGACAATGATGTTAACAATGTAGTTGTTTCTATTGGGCTTCATGCCATACAAGGTCAAAATATTGAAATTAGTATTTTTGAAAGTGATCTTCCTGATACTATAAATGTATATTTAGATGATGCCGCAAACAACACGTCTACGCTCCTAAATACTGATGAATTTAATTTCTATACTGATGAAGCCATCTCAGGTATTGGTAGATTTTATTTACGTTTTGAGAGTAATGCTCTAACTGTTGAAGCACGAAATTTTGATAAAATTAAAGTATCTATTAATAGTGATAACCAATTACTAGTTGTTAATGGGGAATTATTGCCAGAAACAACACTTAGTGTGTATGATATAAATGGGAAACTTCTAAAATCGCTATCAATTAATTACAGAAATTATTTCTATACTTTTGATATTAGCACAATCCAATCAAAACTTCTTATAGTTGAAGTGAAGAATAAATTAAGAAATCGCATCGTTAAGAAATTAATTAAGATTTAATTTAAGGATAAAATTTTATGTTGTATATAACAACAACAAATAAATGCATAGTAACAACTTATTAAAGAAGAACATTTATATTATAAAATTTATAAGCCTTATGGCTATTTAAGTCAGTTTATTAACAATCAACATAAGCGTAAAAATAAGCGTCTTTTGAGCGAGTTGTTTAATTTACCTAAAGCAATTATGGCCGTTGGTAGATTAGACGAAAAGTCAGAAGGTTTGCTGCTTTTAACTACAGACGGAATGTTTAGTAATTATATGACGAGCCAAAATATTGAAAAAGAATATCATGTCATGGTAGATGGCATCATAACTACCGATAAAATTAGCGCACTTACAAAGGGTGTTAAAATCTCTGTAAATGGAAATGCGTATGTTACAAAACCATGCGAAGCAAAATTACTGCCAGACACCTCTCACATTATTAAGCGTTTTGTTAGGGATATTAAACATGGGCCAACCTCTTGGTTATCTATAACATTAACGGAGGGTAAATATAGACAAGTACGAAAAATGACAGCTGCTATTGGTTATCCAACATTAAGACTTGTACGCGTTAGAATAGGGAATTATAAGCTAGAAAAATTAAAACCAAAGGACATTGAAGCTATTCATTATTAGACGCTTGGTCAGTTTCCCTTTCTTCTGGAGATTTTTCTTTAATGATTACTTTTTCGTTTTCAAAAATAATAATGGCCTTAACACCTGTAAGCAAGTTCCATTCTTTAGATGAAATTAAATTTTCTTTGTCATCATAGACTACAAATTCTGCTGTATTAGGTCCAGATTCGCCTTGGTTTAGGGCCTCAATTTCTATTTTGTTCCTTCCTTGTGCTAAATTTATTTCTACTCGCCTATAAGAACTTCTTAATAATAGGTTTGGTTTAACAATATGGCCATTAACAGATATACTTACCCTGTCTCCGTCTGGGTATTGATGATCTCTACAAATGATATTTACAAACTTAGTATCCACATTGTGACGCCCAAGAAACTGATCTGACATAGTTCTAATAACCCCTCCTTTTTCTAAATCTTTGTTCCAACGTTTTTCAAAAATTTCACTAGGACTTTTTAAACCATCTTCTTCAATCATTGAAAACGGTTTTTTAGATTCTTTTATTACAAATTTCTTTTTTTCGCGAGAGGTATCACCATTAGACTTGTCCTCTTTATTATCTAATTTTGGTGCTACTTTAATTTTTACAGGAAAGGACTCTTTTTGGTTTTTTGAAGGTTCCGCTGGTATACGAATAGATTTGTTCTCCTTATCTTTTACTTGAGAATACAAAAGACTTGAAAAGGATAAGGATACAAAGAGTGCTATAAATTTTAAATACTTCACTTAATTTTAGACGTATAATTTAATATTTAATTACAGTTACAAAAACTATACCTAAATCAAAATAAAAGTATATAAACATAAAAGCATTAAAAAAAACGTTAAAACTTACCATTAAAACTAATACGCAGTTTACGATTATATTCTTCAAAAAGCCAGTCTTTGTAACTTTGGGTACTGTTCATTATACAATAACAGTATTGCTTAATGCGATAGGCAATTTCATCTTGTAATAGTTTTGTTAGATCCCTAGCATCATAAACGTCTTCACTATTATCTATACAGATTTTAGAATGTTGCGCAATAGATTGTTCTATAACTGTAAATGATTTTTTTCCTGAGTTTAATGCCTCTTTATAAGCGGATTTTATATCAAAATCTAAAATCTGTGATTTTTTAAATTTTTCTTTTAAAGTTTGTGGCATTACATATATAAAATCGCGCTCAATGGATTCGTCATCGGCAATATTTTCGAGATATAAATCTGGATACTTAAAAATATGTTGCCAATCTACAGGTTGGTTCCAAAGGCCAAATCTAGCTTCATTGTTACCTAAATCAATAACTTGAAATGAAGATCTATCCTTATAAATACGACTTCCTCTACCAATCATTTGAAAGTAGAGTGTTAATGAGCGTGTAGCTCTATTGAGTATTATGGTTTCTACCGAAGGCTCATCAAACCCAGTGGTAAGTATGCTTACAGATGATAATACTGCCTCTGGCGTATGTTTAAACCAGTGCAATATATCTTTACGCTCTTGTTTGCCAGCTGTATTGTCTAAATGACGCACATCATAACCTGCCTTTTTAAACGTGTAATACACTTCTTTTGATGTGTAAATACCATTATTAAAGATAAGCGTTTTTTTGCCTTTAGCTAACTCCTCATAAGCACCAAGTAGCTTAGTCTGCATTACGCTATTTGTATATAAAGTCTCTGATGATTTTACTGTGTAATCACCATTGATTCCTATCTTTAATGTGGTTAGTCCCACATCGTAATGATACACATCTGCATTTGCTAAAAATCCGTTTTTAATTAATGTAGAGATGTCGTCACCTACGATAAGCTTATCATAGTTATCCTTCATGGGCAGTTTTATGTTACTACTTAAAGGTGTTGCTGTAACGCCAAGAATAAAACAATGATTAAAAAACTTAAATAATTTTCTGAATGAATTATAATGCGCTTCATCTATAATAATTAGACCTATATTTTTAAGCTCAAAATCTTTATCAGACAGGCGATTATTTAAAGTTTCTACCATAGCTACAAAGCATTGGTATTCGTCTTGGTCTGGTAAGGTCTTTACCTTGCTGTTTATGATTTTGTTTTTAACCTTAAAACCAGAAAGTACATTTGAGGTTTGCTTGCATAGCTCAATTCTATGCGTAAGTATCACTACTTTTTTCTGGTGCGCTTCTATGTAACGTCTTACTATTTCTGAAAAAATTACAGTTTTACCACCACCAGTTGGTAATTGATATAATAGATTAAAATCTTCGGCTTCATCTTGCATTACATCAAAAATGCGATTCAAATCCTTGATTTGGTAATCGTAAAGTCGTTTCTCTGTTACTGTGTCTTTTAAAATGTCTGTTGACATATTATAATTTCATAGGACGTTAATTTTGCAAAAATAGACTATTACATCTGTTTATAGAATGAATTGTTAATAACCTTTTACAAGATTGGTACTGTTATTGTGTTTAAGAAAATATTAACATTTTAAATATTTACATTATGAAATCATTTCGAAGACGTTCTGCGACGGTCAACGCAGGCTCCATGGCAGACATTGCCTTTTTATTACTTATTTTCTTTTTGGTAACCACAACCATTTCTGCTGATAAAGGCATATTACGGCAATTACCAGCCAATGATTGTCCTACTAAGGACTGCTCCTCTCCCATTAATGAGCGGAATATTTTAAGAATAAGTTTAAACAGTGAGAACACTATTTTTATAGAGGATAAAATTGTACAACTTAACGATGTACAAGACATTGTAAAATCCTTTGTGGACAATAATGGCAGCGGTAGTTGTGACTACTGTGAAGGCTACAAATTAAATGATTTGTCTGATCACCCAAATGAGGCGGTAATTTCCTTAAGCCATGATGCCTTAACAAAATATCATATGTTTATTTCGGTACAGGATGAAATATCAAAAGCATATTTTAGCTTAAGGGCACATTACATTAAAGACACGTTTGGCAAAGTACCAAGTGACATTAATAAAGATGAGTTTAAATTAGTAAAGAAAGCGTATCCATTTAAAGTTTCTGAAGTCGCTGTTAAACGCAATTAGCTTCAAATTTTGCGCATTATTAAAAATGATTAGCTAAAAAAAAAGAGGTAGTTATACTAAAATAACTACCTCTTTTTAATTACTATTTAAAGTTTATTTTCTAACAACTTTCTTGGTAATACTATTTGATTTCGTATTTATTTGAATAAAATATATACCGCTTTCTTGTTGAGACATATTAATTGTAGTAGTACTATTACTATTTAATTTGCCATTACCTACAAGCTGTCCTATAGTATTAAACATTTGGTAGGTTGCATCTTCATTAATATTTCCTAAATCAATATTTAATTGGTTAGTTACTGGATTAGGGAATAAATTAATCAACTCGTTAAGTTCAAACTCATTAATGCTTAATGGATCTTGTACTCTAAAAAGTACTGACTCAGAACCACCAAAATCACCTCCAGAAATGATAACATTTCCATTATCATCCTGTAGATCATAACTGCCATTACCAAAACCGCAACAAATTCCGTCTGCGTAAGAATCAAAAATTGTAAATGTGTAACAATCTCCAAATGTTGGTATGGCAATGGTCTCTTGGTATGTAGTATTATTAAAGTAAGAACCTGTTGGACCGCTTTCTATAACTGTATTATTACTGTTGGTGATTTGCCAAGTGGTTTCACTAGCAAAGTTATCTGTAGTAATATTAAATATAACATTGGAAGTCAGTACATTAGGTGATACATCAAAATTGAAACTAAAATTATCATTGGTGTTATTTTCATCCGCTATACCATTAGGTAAATTTACAGAAACGTTAAAAACATGAGGGCCAGGCTCTAGATTGTTATATGTAGGTGTTGCCACAATTTCACTTGCATTTGAAGCTAAATTTCCGGTCCAACTTACTGTTATATCAGCCTCTGAGTCCAAACTATATGAAATTTCTGCTGAAGTTAAATCTAAGTTACCACGATTAATCAATGTTACTTCTGGGCTAAAATCAGATCCACATAATTCGGCGTTTAACCCTGAACCAGCATTAATAGTGGCGTCATTATCAAAGATTTGTACTGTTGGATAAATTTCAGCAACTTCTAAACCTGTATCTGTTGGATCTAACCATTCTCTTAGCCTGGTAGATGGAGTACCTCCAAAATCCCAAGCAACACCAAACCTACCATAGTAATCAAAGGCGGCATTATTACTAGTTCCACTGCACGCTGCAGCACCTCCAGAAAGCACGCCAATTAAATGTCCGGATTCATTAAATAACCCAGATCCCGAGGAACCGGGTTCTGTTACCCCTAGCTCCCATTCGTCTATATACCACATTTGTGTATTTGCATCACCATTAAATGAAACAACTTGTCTATAAGCTCCATCATCTTCTCTACATGTTTTTTGAATGTCACCTCTTGGGTGATGAATACCAAAATTTACAACTGGTACCTGAGTGGTTGATCTATTCCAGCCAGACCAAACTACATCTGGATTATTGTTAAAAAAATTGATATCAGTAATCTCAACTAACTCCATATCTGATCTAGAACTCGCAGCCCTAACTATTGATCCACTAACCGTTTGATTGAATGAACCATTAGTGCTATTTGCTGTTGTGCTACATGAAGGATTAGGACTTCTCCAATTGAATCTAAAAGCCCATCCAGCTTCACCACCTCCACAATGATTAGCAGTCATAAAATATGGCGTACCATCATTACTGGTATTATTTATTAAAGTACCCGAGCATATGCCAGTACCACCATTAACTGTAATCATTCCTGCTGCCTTCTTAACTTCTTCTTTTCTTAAATTTAATTGAAAAAGATCATTAGAAGGAGTTATATCGCAATCAACATCTTGGTTACAAGCACCAGAGTCATTTAATCCTTTTTGATAGGTTTCAGCTGTTCTATATCCATGGATGACTGAACCTACAGTAATTTTTGCTGTACCAACTACGTTAGCAGGCTGATAATATTCAATCCATGCTTGGTCTCCGTTAACCATCCACGTACCTAAAATTTCTTCAGGATTATTATTATGGTGTGTAAATGGTCGTAATAAATCAGTTTTTTCGTTGTTGTAAACGTACAGTTGAGCACCTTCCGGAATTTTAAAAACATCAAACATAAAATTTAATGTGTACGCACCTTCAGATTTATAGGTCATTCGCCAAAGACGATCACCATTAGCTAAAGTGGTCCATTCACCTACATCATTGATGTTATGATCTACGTAAATATCATGACCAAATCTCCAAGGCTTAGACTTGTCTTTATCATTAATCTTGTCCTCTTCTTGAATTTTCTTAAGATCAAAATTAGCGAGTTTGTATGGTTTTAAAGCATTTAATGAGTTATTAGACCAACTTGGTGGTTTTATAGCATCTGGTATCTTTTGACCAAATGATACTAATGTGATAAATGTCAACAAATAGAGTAATTTAAACTTCATAACGTTTATTTTAGTTTTAATAGGTTCTAAATCTAAGATTTTATTTTCAAACTAGCACAATATAAGCAACAACAATCTTTTTGATAATCGATTAAAAATTACTTTATCCGATAAAATTAATATTTTAGTAAAGTATTTAGAGCGTCTTCAAACCTATTTATAGCCAAATATTGATCTTCTAATTGCGAAGCAAAAGGTATAGGTGTTTCTAAACTAGCAACTCTCTTTACTGGTGCGTCTAAATATTGAAAACATTGTTCCATTATCATAGCAGAAATATCGCTAGCCACACCTCCAAACATGGAGTCTTCCTGCAGAATAATTGCTTTTCCTGTTTTTTTAACAGATGTTAGTATACTCTCTGCGTCTAAGGGCTGTAATGTTCTTAAATCTAATAAGTCTGCCGATATATGAGGATTATCTTGAAGCGTTTTTAAAGCCCAGTGCACACCTGCACCGTAGGTAATTATGGATATTGAATTACCTTCTTTTATCGTTGCAGCTTCACCAAAAGGTAACGTGTAATAATTGCTTGGTACATCTTGCCGAATAGTTCTGTACAAGGCTTTATGCTCAAAATATAAAACAGGATTTGGGTCATTAATTGCAGTAGCTAACAAGCCTTTAGCATCGTAAGGAAATGCAGGATAAACAACTTTTAACCCAGCTGTTTTAGTAAACCAAGCTTCATTTGTTTGCGAATGAAAAGGCCCTGCTGCAACACCAGCTCCGCAAGGCATTCTTATAACAACATCAGCATGTTGTCCCCATCGGTAATGAGATTTTGCTAAATAATTAACTATTGGATTAAAACCTGAGGTTACAAAATCTGAAAATTGCATTTCGACAACTGCTTTTAGGCCAGCAATAGATAATCCCATTCCGGTTTCAACAATAGCAGATTCACAAATTGGAGTATTTCTAACTCTTTCTTTACCAAATTGTTCAACAAACCCTTCGGTTATTTTAAATACTCCCCCATATTCAGCAATGTCCTGACCCATAATAACAAGACCCTTATGCTTTTCCATAGATTGTCTTAAACTTTCGGAAATAGCGTCTATAAAACGTATGTCTTTGGTGTCTTTGTTTGGTGTAAATGCTTTGTAGTCAAAGGTTTTGTAGACATCATTTAATTCTGTAGTTAAGTCTGGGATTATATCTTCTTCTGCATAGGCAGATTCTAAAGCAGTATCAATTTCAGTTTTAATTTCGGCTATATATGTTTCATCTAATTCGGTAGATAATATTTTTTTACTTAATAGATAATTTCTAAAATTCTCAATTGGGTCTTTGGCTTCCCAAGCATCCATCAATTCTTGGGGCACATACTTAGTTCCACTTGCTTCCTCATGTCCTCGACGCCTAAAGGTTTTAAACTCTATAAGAATTGGTCTTGGTCGTTTTCTAATACTTTCTGCTAGTTTTTTAACTTTAGAATAGGTCTCTATAACATTATTACCCTCTAAAATAAAAGACTCTATACCGTAACCTTTACCTCTATCTGCTATGTGCTTGCAATGATATTGTTCGTTAGTTGGTGTTGAGAGTCCATAGCCGTTATTTTCTACACAAAAGATAACAGGCAATTGCCATACGGAAGCCACATTTAGAGCTTCATGAAAATCACCTTCACTCGTGCCACCTTCTCCTGTAAAAACAGCGGTAACTTGCCCGTTGTTTTTTAATAAATTTGCAAGAGCTATACCATCTGCTACACCGAGTTGAGGTCCTAAATGAGATATCATTCCTATAATATTATGCTCTTGGGAACCAAAATGGAAAGAGCGATCTCTACCTTTTGTAAACCCACTGGCTTTGCCCTGCCACTGACAAAATAAACGATGCAATGAAATCTCCCGCGTTGTAAAAACACCAAGATTTCTATGCATTGGTAAAATATACTCACTTGGTTTAAGTGCCATAGTTACACCAACAGATATTGCTTCTTGTCCTATACCAGAAAACCATTTAGAAATTTTGCCTTGTCGCAAAAGAATAAGCATTTTCTCTTCAATAAGGCGAGGCTTTAGCATATTGTAATAGAGTTTTAGCAGTGCTTTATCACTTAAATTACGCTTGTCATAATCTATATTACTTTTGGTAATGGTAGGCATATGTTCATTAATGTTATACTTCAAATGTAAATAAAATGCATCAATATTGAGGTCTTTACCTTAGTTTTGTATATTGATAAAGAATTTAAAATTATACTTCAAATGGATAGAATACCTAGCGTAGATTTAAAGGATTTCCTTTCAGAAGACCCAAATAGAAAACAAAAATTTATTGATGAGATAGGAAAAGCCTATCAAGACATTGGCTTTGTAGCCTTAAAAGGTCATTTTTTAGATGACGAATTAGTGGATCGTTTATATGCTGAGGTTAAAAAATTTTTCAACTTACCATTAAAAACTAAAGAAAGATATGAAATACCAGGTATTGGTGGACAAAGAGGGTACGTATCTTTTGGTAAAGAAAGTGCCAAAGGAAAAAAAGAGGGAGATTTAAAAGAATTTTGGCATTTTGGACAATATGTAGAAGATGATAGCCAACGTCGCAAAGAATATCCAGAAAATATTGAAGTAAAAGAATTACCACAGTTTAATAAGGTAGGTAAAGAAACCTATCAGATGTTAGAAAAAACGGCTAAGTATGTTCTACGTGCGCTTGCACTACACCTAAATTTAGAAGAAACGTATTTTGATAATTACATTCATAATGGCAATTCTATTTTAAGGCCCATTCATTACCCTCCTATTGTACAAGAACCTAAAAATGCAGTAAGAGCTGCTGCCCATGGCGATATCAATTTAATAACATTATTAATGGGTGCACAAGGCCGAGGTTTACAAGTGCAACGGCACGATGGTGAATGGCTAGACGCTATTGCAGAACCCGACGAGTTAATGATTAATGTAGGCGATATGCTGTCTAGGCACACCAACAATAAGTTAAAATCTACGATACATAGGGTTGTTAATCCACCACGCGAATTATGGGGAACATCCCGTTATTCTATTCCTTTCTTTATGCACCCCATAAGCGAAATGAAATTAAATGTTTTAGACAGCTGCATAGATGAGAAAAACCCAAAACTATATGAAGATATTTCAGCAGGGGAATTTTTGAACGAACGTTTAGTTGAACTTGGACTTATTAAAAAGTAGTAACACGTTGCAGTCTTTTTACCTTATTGCCGATATAAATATAAAGACTGAAAACCTAAAAGAATGGATTTAAAAGATCAGTTAAAAAATTTATTTCCAGATCATATTGAAACAGAGACTGGAGAAAATGCCAATGAAGAAAAATCAGATATTTGGCTGCAAGACGAGCCCATTATTTGTAAATATGAAAAACGTAAAGGCAAGCCTATAACTATTCTCGAAGGTTATAATGGCGCTAACGACGATTTCAAAAAATTAACCAAAGCGCTTAAAACTAAACTAAGTGTTGGTGGAAGTTTTAAGGATGATAAAATTATTATTCAAGGCGATTACCGCGATAAAATAATGACCATTCTTAAGGGTAAAGGTTTTAATGTAAAACGTGCAGGTGGTTAATTTTATGGCGAAACAAGTACTTCATATTACCAACGGAGGTGTTCTTACAGAGTATTTAAAAGAGTTAAATTTTACAGGTGATATTTTAACTTGGCAAGAAATGTTATCTGAAGGTCCAACAATACCAAAAATAGATTCTGATGAATTCTTTGATATTCGTCGTAAATTTCTTTTAGATTACTATGATATTGAGGTTGATAGTTATGAATTAAAAAAAGAACTATCTAAATTAGATGATACAGACAAATACTCAGAAATAAATCTTTGGTTTGAATATGATTTATTTTGTCATATTAATCTCTTAGGAGTTATCAATCTTCTACATCAAAAAGAAATAGACAAACCACTTTATCTTATATGCAGTGGACGTGTAGAGGGTGAAAAAAATCTAAAAGGTTTAGCGGAGTTAAGCGCTGGGCAACTTAAAAAGCATTACAAAAATAAGGTTTTGTTAACAAAAGAAGATATTGAGCTTTGTATTGCGCTTTGGAGAACCTATTGCGGATCAGACCACAATATCCTTAAACCCTATATTGTAAAAAAATCTAGCTTTAAGTATATGACCAACTGCCTTAAAGCACATCTAAAGCGTTTTCCACACCAAGACAGTGGATTGAGTGTCTTAGAAGATAATATATTACGATTAGTTAGAGATCATACTATAAAATCTAAACATCATTTATTAGGCTACAGTCTAAATTACCAAGGCTATTACGGATTTGGAGATATACAGCATAAACGCTTAATTAACAGACTATCTATCTTTTTTGAAGTTACAGAAAACAAAATTACATTAAACCGAAAAGGACACGAAGCCCTATTGAGACAACGAAATTTTGCTTCAGAATTAAAAAACGACATGGCTTATGGTGGTGTAAAGCGTTTAGAATTTCAATTTAGTATAGAACAGAATAAACTTATAAAAACAATACTAGATGCCAATTAAAGATTCTGAATTAATATTAAATGCAGATGGCAGTGTTTATCACCTTAATTTAAAACCAGAGGATATTTCAGACACTATTATTTTTGTTGGTGACCAAGATCGTGTAGAAAAAATCACAACATATTTTGATAGTGTTGAGTTTAGCACACAAAAACGAGAATTTAAAACACAAACAGGCTATTACAATGATCGTAGGATTACGGTTATATCTACAGGTATTGGGCCAGATAATATCGATATTGTTTTAAATGAATTAGACGCTTTAGTGAATATTGATTTAAAAACACGTCAACCTAAAAACGAGTTAACAAGTTTAAATATTATTAGAATAGGAACTTCAGGATCTTTACAAGCTGACATCCCTGTAGATTCGTTTTTAATTAGTACGCACGGTTTAGATGTTAATGGTATGTTGCACTTTTATCAAATACAAGGTATTAGCAATCCTATAATTGAAGATGCTTTTATAGCCCATACGAATTGGGATAAAAATAAAGCAAGACCAATAATAATAAATAACAGCAAGTACTTAGAGCGTTATTTTGAAGGCGCTCCCATTTTTAAAGGTATGACAGGCACAGCAGGTGGATTTTATGGGCCGCAAGGACGTGTATTAAGACTCCCTCTGCACGATGCAAGTTTAAATTCAAAACTAGAAAGTTTTAATTATAAAGACTTTAGAATTACTAATTTTGAAATGGAAACTTCTGTGATTTATGGACTATCAAAGCTACTCGGCCACGAGGCCTTATCTCTTAATGCTATTATTGCCAATAGAGCAACTGGTGATTTTAGTAAAAACCCTAAAAAAACGGTAGAACAATTAATTTTATACGCTTTAGAGCGTATAGTGAATATTTAAAATTATACTGAAACAAGTTCATCATAAATGAGAAAAGTAAATATAGGAGGTGTTCCAGAGCATTTTAATTTAGCTTGGTACCTCACCTTAAAAGATGGCGCATACAAAGCAGAAGGTATTAATCTAAGATGGCAAGACTACTATGGTGGTACAGGTGAAATGTGCAAAGGCTTACGGTCTGGTGATATAGACATCGCGGTAATTCTTACAGAAGGTATTATTAAAGATATCATAGCTGGTAATCCTTCTCGCATCGTTCAAACGTTTGTAGAAACCCCATTAATTTGGGGAATACATGTAGCTGAGCATTCTAAATTTAACACTATAGATGATATAAATGGAACTAAAGCTGCTATAAGTCGCTATGGCTCTGGCTCACATTTAATGGCATACATTAATGCAAAAAATAACGACTGGAATTTAGAAAAAGACTTAAACTTTGAGGTTATTAAAAACCTAGATGGTGCTGTAAAAGGTTTAACAGAAGAGGTTGCGGATTACTTTATGTGGGAAAAATTTACAACCAAGCCTTTAGTGGATGATGGTGTTTTTAGAAGGATTGGTGAGTGCCCTTCTCCATGGCCATGCTTTGTTATTGCTGTTAGAGAAGAGTTTTTAGAACATAACCAAAAAGACTTAAAGACCATACTAACCATTATTAATAAAACCACATCAGAATTTAAGTTAATTCCTAGTATAGACAAAACCATTGCCAACCGTTACAAGCAAGAATTAGAGGATGTACAAGAATGGCTATCATTAACAGAATGGTCGCAAGAGCTTATTGATGAAAAAACAATTAATAATGTCCAAGAACAACTGCTAGAGTTAGATATTATTCCTAAAAAAGTGAATTATTCGGATCTAATAACTAAAATTTAAATAATTTAAAAAGACTAAAAATAAACCTTTTAAGTTACTGATTACTATAAATTAACAGCAACTATTACCGATTAATAGCAATTTTGTTTCTCGCTTAAGTTCTAAAAATCATAGTGTTTTCAGTTCGTAAATCACAGAATTTCAATTTTTTAATTATATTTGTTTAAATCAATCATCAGTTTCTATAAATGTCTACGATCTCAATATTTATATTGGTTTTAGTTTCTCTTGTTGTTGTCAATTTTTTATTGTTATTTTTTAGTTGTAATAAAACCAACAAGACTTCTAAAGAAGCGAGCATGCCCTTTATTAAGAACACGCAAAAGACTACTCAAGTTTCCACTCAATTACATTCGCGCCATCTTGCACCAACTGGTAGTTAGTTTTACTAAAATGTTTATTACCAAACCAATAGCCTCTATTAGCGCTTAAAGGCGATGGATGGCCTGTTTCTAAAACCAAGTGACGGTTTATATCTATAAGTTTCTTTTTCTGTTTTGCATAACCTCCCCAAAGTAAAAAAATTACGCTTTGTTTTTCTTTACTTATACATTGTATAACTGCATCTGTAAACTGTTCCCATCCTTTATTTTGATGGCTACCCGCTTTATGCGCTCTAACAGTTAAAGTTGCATTAAGGAGTAAAACACCTTGCTTTGCCCAAGGCATTAGATTACCACTTTTTGGATAAGGGATTCCTAAATCTTGCTCTATTTCTTTAAAAATATTTTTGAGTGAAGGCGGATGAGCAACACCATCATTAACAGAAAAACATAAACCATTGGCCTGACCCATACCATGGTAGGGATCTTGCCCTAAAATAACAACCTTTACCGCATTAAAAGGGCAATGATTAAAAGCATTGAATATCTCAGAACCTTTAGGGTAACAGGTATATAGATCGTATTCTGATTTAACAAAATCCGTTAAATCTTTAAAATACGGTTTATCAAATTCTGTTTTAAGATAAGGTTTCCAACTGGCTTGTATGTCTACGTTCATTACTGTAATTATTTTTTCAAAAATAAGAATAAGCACAATAGTCTAAGGTATTAGGCACATCTTCATAATTAACCTAAATTTGCAATTCTAAAATAAGTTATACCGTCATGATTCAAATTCATGAAAAAACACTTAAAGACCTAGAGTTTTTTACAGTGTTAGATCAAATAAGCACACATACTATTACAGCCATAGGTAAAGCGGCTGTTTTGGCCTTACGACCTATGGAGGTTGAAGCACAGCTTATGCGAGAATTAGATTATGTTAATGAATACCTATCCTCTTTTGATAACGATAATCGTATTCCTAATCATGGGTTTGATGCTTTAGATAAAGAACTAAAACTACTTCATATAGATAACACTTATTTAGAGGTTACAAGTTTTCAGAAGTTAGTTAGTATTTCGCTAACCGTAAACAGTATTCTTAAATTTTTAAACAAATTTAAAGAGTATTACCCTAAACTAGAGAAGTATAGTAATCATATAGAAGTGACTACTGCAATCATAGATCAAGTAGACTTAGTTGTTGATCGTTTTGGAGATATTAAGGATGACGCATCTCAACAATTAGCACAATTAAGACAGGAAATCGGTAAGCTTAAAGGGAAAATAAACAGTAGTTTTTCTTCGGCATTAAACCGATACCATGGTTTAGATTATTTAGATGCCATCAGAGAATCGGTTGTAGACAATAAGCGTGTACTTGCCGTTAAGGCTATGTATAGACGCAAAGTTAAAGGTGCTATAATGGGAGGTAGTAAAACCGGAAGCATTGTCTATATAGAGCCAGAAACCACACTTCAATACACCCGCGAGTTGAATAATCTTGAGTATGAAGAAAAAGAAGAAGTCATTAAAATTCTTAAAGAACTTACAGATTACATCAGGCTTTTTTTACCGCTTCTAAATGATTATCAAAGTTTTTTAACCCGAATAGACGTTATCGCGGCTAAAGCAAAATATGCAAAACGTATAGACGCTATATTACCAGAAATTAGCACTAACAGGCAATTACATTTAAAAGATGCATATCATCCCTTACTTTATTTAGCTAATAAAGAAAAAGGGGAGAAAACGTTTCCGCAAACCATAACATTAACGAATGAAAATAGAATTATAGTTATTTCTGGGCCTAATGCAGGTGGAAAAAGTATTACTCTTAAAACTGTTGGTTTACTTCAGGTTATGCTACAAACAGGTATGTTGGTGCCAGTACATGAGCGTAGTACCATGTGTTTGTTTGAAAGAATTTTATCTGATATAGGCGATAACCAGTCCATAGAAAATCATTTAAGCACCTATAGTTATAGATTGAAGCAAATGAATTATTTTCTAAAGAAGTGTAACTCCAAAACACTCTTTTTAATAGATGAATTTGGTACCGGAAGTGATCCTGAGTTAGGTGGCGCATTAGCCGAAACGTTCTTAGAGGTCTTTTATGACAGAAAAGCCTTTGGTATTATAACCACCCACTACTCCAACTTAAAGTTATTAGCTAATGAGTTACCATATATGCAAAACGCAAACATGCTATTTAATGAGCGTAGTTTAGAACCAATGTACAAGTTGGTTATAGGGCAGGCAGGTAGTTCATTTACATTTGAAGTCGCACAAAAAAACGGCATCCCATACAGTTTAATAAATAAGTCTAAAAAGAAAATTGAGCGCGGTAAAGTCCGTTTTGATGCCACTATAGCTAAACTTCAAAAACAACGGAGTCGTTTAGAAAAGACAGAACAATCTTTAAAAGCCAATGAAAAGAAGAAACTATCTGAAGCAGAAAAATTAGAGCAAACCAACACTAAAATTCAAAAGAAACTAGAAAGTTTTCAAGAGCTCTACGATAGTAATCAACGTTTAATTTACTTAGGACAAAAGGTAAATGATTTGGCAGAAAAATTTCAGAATAATAAAAGAAAGCGCGAACTTATGTCTGAGCTTTTTCGTTTAGTTCAAATAGAAAACTCTAAACGCAAAAAAGTATCTGCCAAGCAAAAGCGCGCAGAAAAAGCCAAAGAACAACAAGTAAAACAAGAGGCTGAAAAAAAGGTTGAAGTTATCCGTAAAAAGAAAAAAGCAGCTAAAAAGAAAGCCATTGTTGTAGAAACGCCCAAGCCTGTATTAAAAATTGATGACCGTGTTAGAATGCATGATGGTAAAGCTGTAGGCACCATAGACGCAATAGAAAAAGGAAAAGCTACGGTTAATTACGGTCTTTTTACAACTAATGTTAGTTTAGATTTGTTAGAATTGGTGGAAACTAAAAAGCGATAAGTTCTAATTTCCTGTTAATTGACCGTTACACCTTTTAATGAGGTTGTATCTTTGTAGCGTGATAGAGACTATTCCTAAAAACAAACAACTAATTTTATTTGACGGTGTATGTAACCTCTGTAATACGAGTGTTTTATTTGTTATAAAACGTGATACGGCAAATAAGTTTTTGTTTGCACCGTTGCAAAGCAACATTGGTCAATCATTGATACGTGAGTTTAATATAGACATTATTAAAACGGATTCAATTTTACTTTATAATCCAAGTGAAAGAAGAATTTACCATAAATCTACGGCTGCGCTTAAAGTGGCTAAACAACTAGACTTCCCAACTAAATTATTGGCTATTTTTTTTATAATCCCCACTTTTATAAGAAATTGGGTGTACAATTACATCGCTAAAAACCGTTATAAATGGTTTGGTAAAAAAACGCAATGTATGCTGCCTACACCAAATCTAAAGGCTAAATTTATTGCATAAAAAAACCTTTTAGCATCCACTCTAAAAGGTTTTTATGAATTAACAACTTACTTAAAACTAATTTAATCTTAACAAAATTTCAATTTTACTTTGAGGGAAAGTAATTATTGGTTAATAGCACTTATTTTGTTACTTCGAAAATATAACATCTTATAATGGAGACTAAAATTACTCGTTATAAAACCATTTATGTTTGATTAAAATTTATAACGTGCAAATAACATCTTTAAACTGCACCAATAATGATCACTCATTAATATAAAGCTTTAACTTTTGTAAACGTAAGGTTTACTCATTTTAGATTTTGGTGCCAAACTGTACTTAGTAGTTTTAACACATTAAAATCTAAATTATGAAAAAAAACATCCTAAGTAGCTTACTTATTTGCTTCGTTATACAAGTACAAGCGCAGACCAAAAGCAAAATTAGAAGTGTAACTGTTTACCTAGATGGTGCAGAGATTAATCGCCAAGCACCCGTTAAATTAAAATCTGGTACTACTGAGTTTACCTTCAATAAATTGTCTCCACATATACAAGAAAGTAGTATTCAAATATCCGGATTAAAAACAGCCTCTATACTATCTATAAACTACGGAATTAACTACCTTTCTAAACAAAAGCAAAATGATTCTATTACAGCATTAAAAGCCGATTTAGAGGCTATTGAAGGTTCTATTCAATATGAATATGATTTAATTTCTGGGTATAATGAAGAAATAAGCTTAATTCAAAGTAATAAACGATTGGGTAACGAGTCTGAAGTGGTAAGTTTAGAAGAATTAAAGAAATTTGCAACGTATTACAGAACCAGAATAACAGAGCTAAAAAGTGCAATTAACACCTCTAACAAAACTGTAGATAAACTAACTAATCAAAAGCAGACTATTAATAAACAGCTCTTAGAATTTAATAGTGACGAAAAAATACAAACTGGCGAAATAACCTTAAAGTTAAATTCTGAAAAACCCATTGAATTAGACCTAAAAATAGCTTACAATATTAAAAATGCTGGTTGGTTCCCTATTTACGATCTCAAAGCCGATAAAATCAATAGCCCAATAAATTTAGAATATAAAGCACATGTGTTTCAAAATTCAGGTTGTGATTGGACCAATGTAGATTTAGTGCTGTCTACAAGCGATCCAAACACCAATAACGAAAAACCAATTGTAAATCCAAAGTATTTAAATTTTGTTAATCCCTACAGCAATTATCAATCTCAGCGTGCCACAAGATCTTATAATTACAAGTATAATCCACTGGTTAAAACGGTTTCTGGTGTGGTAACATCTTCTAGTGATGGCTTGCCTTTGCCAGGTGTTACTATTATTGAGAAAGGAACCTCTAACGGAGTACAGTCTGATTTTGATGGTAATTATGCGCTTAAAACATCTGGAGGCAACGCTATAGTTTATTCTTATGTAGGCATGAAAACCGAAGAACTACCAATACACTCTAGCATTATGAATGTGGCACTCAATGAAGATGCGTCTCTTTTAGATGAAGTAGTTGTAACTGGATATGAGAATAGACCCAATAATAGCTTTGTTAAAGCTTTATCTGGGCAAGTCGCTGGACTAAATATTACAAAGAGTTCTGGGCAACCAGGAGGTAATTCTCTTGTCCAATTAAGAGGAGTTTCTTCCTTTCATGGTAATGTAGAGCCTTTATTTATAATTGATGGTTACCTTGTAAATGAAAGTAATTTTCGCTCTTTAAATGAAAATGATATAGCTTCAATTGATGTATTAAAAGATGCAAAAGCAACAGCTATTTACGGTAATAGAGGTAACAATGGTGTTATTGTAATAAAGACCAAAAATGGATTTAGACCGAATAAGAATGAACTCGGAGTCACCATAGAAACTGGCATAACAAACACACGTTTTGAAATTGACAAAGCCTATTCTATACCTTCAGACGGAGACGTCACAGTGATAGAAATTGATAAATTTAATGTCCCAGCTAAATACACTTATTTTTCGGCACCAGTATTAAACGAAAATGTATTTCTTACTGCAAAAATCGGCAACTGGGAGCAATATAATTTGTTACCAGCAGAAGCTAATGTTTATTTTGAAGGAAGCTACTCCGGTAAGACCAATATTAACCCAGGTGCAACCTCAGATAGCTTAACCATTTCTCTTGGTGTAAATCCTAATATAATTGTAAAACGTACACAGCGAAATGATTTTAAGAAAACAACATTTATAGGAAATAACAAGGTAGTATACAAAGCTTTTGAAATTGAAGTAAGAAATAATAAACAGTCTAATATCCAATTAACACTACTAGATAGAATTCCAATAACACAGAATAAGTCCATAAAACTCGATGATATTGATACTGGAACTTCGCAATACGACAAAGATAAAGGTATTCTAAAATGGGTAATTAACTTAAGCTCTGGTGCGGTCGATAAAGTAGAGCATTCTTATTCTATAAAATACCCAAAAGGTAAACGTATTAACCTCTAAGGTGTTTTAAAGATGATTTTTAAATATATTTACAAGTCTCAATGCCAAGATATTCACCAAAAATTTGAAGCTTTGAGGCTTATTTTAAACTTCGTAGTATAAAATCTAAATTAGGATTAGCATTGTCATTAGTAACATAAGCATCCGTAAAATACTTGGGTTTTGCCGCAAGACCATACTGTAGCAACTTCTCCATTGTAGGTATATAATGTTGACTCACCTTACCTAAAAGCAGAATGGATAAATCGTTACCTGCTTTGGCATATTGATAAATCTTACGCAGACCCCTTAAATATAAATGGTCTTTTGTAAATCCGCCACCTCTATGAACTCTTAAGGTAATAGCAAAAGCTTTATCTCTATTTAGTTTATAATGATTGTGTAACAAATGAAATGTATCTGAAAAATCATAACCCTTATTTAAACTATTCACAGCCAAAACTCTAAAGGACAGTTCTTTCAAACGCTCAATAGTAAGACAATTACTCATGTATTCTGCATATACAGCAAGTCCTTCCTGCGTCTCTACATTATTGGGCAAACCATTAGAAAATACCTTTAAGGGTTGATCTAAACCGTTAAACGTGGTAACCAAATGCACGCCTATTTCGTGGTTGCTCAAAACTTTTAATTGATTGAGGCTATATTTATAACCTTTTTTAAGCACTAAAGTTTGTGTATTGTTAAGCACCATTGCCGCAGCAGAAAGATGACTTGAAATTTTTACATTGTATGAAAAATCATACCGTTTAGAAAATTTTTCAAAATAAGCCTTAGCCTCATCCGCATTATAAATAGGAAGCATTTCCTCATTAAATTCAGAATCATCAAAACGTAAAATGAATTTGGCATTTTCAATATCATTCTCTGTTGGCGTTCCAAAACTCTTAAGACTATTAAAATAAAATTTACGACCTTGCCCAATAGTCTCAATGCATTCAATTAAGCTCGAATATTCGTAAATAACATCTTCATAGAGTTGCCTTATATCATCATCTCCGATCCGCTCTAGTCGTTGAGAGAAAAATAAACGGTGTAATTTATAGCCGTTAAACCTAACTTTACGATACTTAAACTCTGGTTCATAATTATATTTTGAAGCAAAGAATTTCTTCTTCTCGGATGCAATGTTAAGTGGATTTATGTAGTTAAGTAATTCAATATTTTTAACCAATCTATTAAGGTTGGCATCAATATCAAATAAATCTTGAAACTCTTCTGTAGTCTTTATTTGGGGCATTATTTTTAAAGCTGTTTATAAAATGTGTTAGCGTGCTGTGGGATAAGATGTCTTAACTGAATTTCGACAGCTGCTGCAACTTCTGGGTAATTAATCTGTTTATATTCATCGCAATACACCTTGGCGATTTCAGTCGCCAAAACTAAGGTATCCTTAAAGTTATTTGTGATGTATTTTAAAAAATAACCATTTCCTTGAAAAGTGTCGTTAATTTTGGCAGTTTGTTTTATACCATTTGGCAAGTCAATGCTTGCTAATGCTTGTCGCCAAGTTTCAACAAATTCACCAAAACGTTCCGTATCTATGTTAGAAGTACCCAAATTCCAAGTTGGCACTTCCCTATCCCATCGTTGCCAATTATAGCTATGCATATCATAAACGATGCAGGATCCAAACTTAGTTTCTATTGTTTCAATTAAAGCATGGACAACTTTATAAAAATTAGCGTGTTTTTCTAAGCTCTTTTCTTTTTCAACTTCTGGTAAGGGATTTTTCCAAAGTTGTTTTCCCCAAGCGGTATCAAAAACGGCATGTTCTGGATCTCTATTAAGATCGTATTCAAATCTAGAGTCGCAACCTGCTATAACAATTGGGTGAGATAAAACCATGTTCTTAGTTTCAGGATCTTCTTCGTACCAACGCTCATATTCGGTGTGTAAACAATTATCCCAAAGACTTTTTCTAAATTGATGTCCATCATGCACAGCACCACAGACATAGGGTACATACTCATCAATCTTTATAGTAAAGGAATAGTCCTCTGCTACTGCATGAAAGGTTTCTTCTGATTTAATTTTAGAGATGATTGTGTTTAAGGGCAATTTTTGCATGGCTAAGGCTTTAATAGTTTTTCTAAAAACCGCAACATATTTTGTTCTAATACATTGAAGTCGCCATCAGCGAAGAACAACACTTTAATATCAGAGAGTAGCATATCAATATCCTCCTTGTCATAGTTATGCTGATCTAAGCTTATCATTATTTTCTTAATACTTTGATAGTCGTTATCATTACTAAACTCGTCATGAATTTCCTGAAAGGTTTGCATATCTACTTTAGAGATAATGACATTACGTTCCTTATTATCTTCCTTAAAATCAGAGTGTGCAGCAAACAGTAATATGTAGGCAACAAGCTCATCTCTTGTCCAATCTATTGTTTTCATTCAATTATAAAATCTGAGATTAATTAAAATAGAAATAATTAGGCTTCTTCAACCGTTTTGCGCAGTCTTGTTCTTCTATCAAAGGCTTGTAACTTGTCTAAAACTTTACTCTCTAAAAAGTCAATTACCTTTTCCTCTACTTTATGTTTATTTTTATAAACCTTGTTGATATAAGTAATGCCACCTGGTGACATTACGTTGACCTCTACAAGCTTACCACCAATAACATCAATACCAACAAAATATAACCCATCCTTAACTAATTTTGGGCCTATTTGTTTGCATAAAGCCTTTTCCGCTTTGGTAAGTGAATGTTTTTGTACACTCCCACCTGCAGACACATTAGAACGATGATCATCCGATCCTGGTACACGTTTCATTGCCCCTACGGGTTCCCCATTCAACAATAAAATTCTTACATCACCTTGATCTGCACCTTCAATGTAATCTTGAAGGATTACATAATTAGACTCATCATCACCAGTAGAAATATAAAAATCCAGCAGCGAATTAATATTGTTCATAGCCGACTTTTCAATAAGAATAACACCCGAACCACCAAAGCCATTTAATGGTTTTAAAATCATTTTATCAGCTTTAGACTCTTTAATTTGCTTTATTAAATAATTTTTGTTTTTTGATACGTGGGTGTTTGGTATAATATTGCTATGTGCGTCACCAAAAGCAGCAGTATAAAGCTTATTGTTGGCTTCGCGCATGCCTTGTAAAGAATTAACAATAAAAACATCATCCTTTACAGAATCGAGAAAGTTAAGCATTATTGGGTCTAATGGTGGATTAGCCCTAAAGAAAATAGCATCAAAACCAGCTAAAGGCAACATTTCCTCTCGTAATTTAGCTTTGTTATAAAACGATTTTAGCGATGAGGGTACTTTTTCCATACGCCCAATAACATTACAAAACGCATTGGTAACACTATCTCTAATCGTTAGGTTAGCAGGAGTACATATAGCTACTCCGTGGCCTCTTTTAGCACATTCTTTTATTAAAGCTAAACTGGTATCATTTTCAGGATCTATAGTTTCCCAAGGATACATTATGAAGCAAACATTCATTCATTTATATTTTTGGTTAATCTTAACTCTTTAAAGTTAAGGAGATTTAATGAAAAATGAAATTATGAATCTAAATCAAAAGTCTCTGTAGGGTTTTCTGGGTCTATATAATCTAACATATTTTCGCCATCAGCAATAATCGAACAGACCGTGGCATCACCTGTTACATTGACTACAGTCCTAAACATATCTAAGATTCTATCTACAGGAAAGATTATAGCAATCCAAGCTGGGTTTAAGCCTACTGAACTTAGTACTATAATAAGCATTACTAAACCAGCGCTAGGTACTGCAGCAGAACCTATAGAGGCTAAAGTTGCCGTTAAAACTACTGTAACTTGTTGACCAATGGTTAGATCTATCATGTGCATTTGAGCTAAAAATATAACTGCAACGGCTTGATACAAGCTTGTACCATCCATGTTCACCGTAGCACCAATAGGCAAAACGAAACTGCTTATCTTTTTATTAACACCAAGGTTTTGCTCTACACATTCCATAGTTACAGGTAATGTTGCTGCGCTACTCGATGTAGAAAATGCTAAAGTCTGTGCAGGACTCATAGATTTAAAGAATCCTGAGTATGGTATTTTACGAACAAACATCTTTAAAACAAGCGGATATATAACAAAAATCATCAGTAATAAGCCAATAAGTACAGTAAGTGAATACCAACTTAACCCTTTAAAGATTTCTACAACTTTTCCAATATCGTTACCTGCCATTTTACTTACAACACCAGCTAGTAAAGCAAATACAAAAAATGGTGCTGCTTGCATAACAAGATCTACCATCTTTAAAAACACCTCATTTATACCATCTACTAAATTAAGAACAGGCTGCGACTTATCTTTTGATATAAATAATAAACAAACTCCAAAAAACACAGCAAAGAAAATGATCTGAAGCATTAGACCATTGTTAGATAACGAATAGAAGAAGTTGCTTGGTACGATATCTACAAGTGGTTGTAATGGCGAGGTTTCTTTTTTACTTTTAACCGCTTTCATTTTGTCTGCCACTGCAGCATTTTGCAATTCATTTTTAGACAATTCTGAAATCTCTTGTGCACGTTTAAAAAACTTTGGGTCTTTAAGATAGTTAATACCGTCTTTAATTTCATAACCTTCAGCATCAGCCCATATTTCATAACTTATTCTGTTGTCTACTCTACTCTCTTCATCAATTAATTTACCTGGGCTAATGACGTTTACTAAAAGTAAACCTAAGGCAATAGCAGATACTGTCGTTAACAAATAAATACCTAAAGTTTTACCACCCATTCTACCTAAGCTAGAGGGATCACCAATATTGGCAACGCCTCCTATTATAGAAAATAATACTAAAGGCACTGCAATTAATTTTAGAAGATTTATAAATATAGTCCCAAAAGGATCAATCCAATTAATAGTAAATTCACTCCAGCCCATTGAACTCGATATTAAGGCCCAAATAATACCAAGTACCATTCCGATAATAATCTTCCAGTGTAATGCTAGTTTTTTCATAAGCCCATACTAACCTTCGCTTTAGGAAGGAATTTTTCTATATATTAAATTTCCGCTTAGCGGTTTTATGCGTATAGCTAAGATAGATAACTGCTTAAATATAAGGTTATTACCAATCGCGAGATTCTTGTCTACGCAAGAGTACGTAATCTGCCAATACCAATGCAGCCATAGCCTCAACAATTGGTACTGCTCTTGGCACCACACAAGGATCGTGTCTGCCTTTACCTTGCATCTCTACAGTTTCACCAGCACTATTAATAGTATCTTGTTTTTGAAGTGTAGTTGCTACAGGTTTAAAAGCAACTCTAAAATAGATATCCATTCCGTTACTTATGCCACCTTGTACGCCACCAGATAAATTAGTTTGTGTACTTCCGTCTTCATTAAATTTATCGTTATGATTGCTACCTTTCATTCTTGCTCCACAAAAACCACTACCATACTCAAAGCCTTTTACGGCATTTATAGATAGCATTGCTTTTCCGAGTTCTGCATGTAATTTATCAAATACAGGCTCTCCTAATCCTACAGGAACATTTTGAAGCACACAAGTAATCGTACCTCCTATGGTATCACCCTCTTTTTTTACCTCTTGTACTTTTGCTATCATTTTTTCTGCAATAGCTTCATTTGGGCAACGAATAACATTAGAATCTATCTTAGAAAAATCTAAGTCTTTATAAGGTTTTTCTAAGAAAATATCACCAACAGAAGAAGTGAATGCATTAATAGCAACAGAATTTAGAAATTGCTTTGCAATAGCACCAGCTACAACTCTACTTGCGGTTTCCCTTGCTGAACTTCGTCCACCACCTCTATAATCTCTTACTCCATACTTTTTATCATAAGTATAGTCCGCATGACTTGGACGATACACATCCTTTATATGAGAATAATCTTTAGATTTTTGATTTGTATTTTTAATGATAAAACCAATTGGTGTTCCTGTGGTTATACCTTCAAAGATACCAGATAAAAACTCTACAGTATCTGGTTCTTTTCGTTGTGTTACAATTTTTGATTGTCCTGGCTTACGACGATCTAACTCATACTGAATGGCTTCAAAATCTAATTTTAAACCAGATGGACAGCCATCTATAATTCCACCAATCGCAATACCATGAGACTCGCCAAACGTGGTAAGTCTAAATAATTTTCCAAAGGAATTTCCTGCCATTAATAAATATTTTGCGCTAATGTAAATGTATTATTACAGAAACAAAAATCACTGTTGATATTTCGGTATAAAGTAGATCAAATATTAACTTTATATAAATCGAATAACATTCGCTTAACAATTTACTTATACTTTATTAATCAAGGCTTTACATCTTGTTAATATGAGTTGTTGTTCTTTGTGCAAAAGTTAAAGTTGTTTTGAAAATTAAACGTAAAGTTGAAATTGCAATTATTTCTAATACTCGTCTCGGTAGCCTTAATGGTGAAGACGAACGTCTACTTGCGTATCTAAATAGTATTGAGCCTAAACTATTAATTTTAACTGGCGATATTTTTGACGCTAACCCATGTGAAAAGCCCAACCTTTCTGAGCATCATCTAAAGATCATTAAAAAAATAATGGATTTTGCGACCAAAGGCACAGAAGTAAAATGTATTACGAGTAATACCATAAAAGCTTTGAGTGCATTTGTTAAATCTAAACATGTAAACCTTATTATAACCAATCAAACACTACTAAATGTTGACGGTAAAAGAGTTTGGATTTTTAATGGTGATAATTTTGGTGCTCTAATTCAAATTTTAATTTGGTTTGCTAAACGCTGCCCTTTTCTTTACAGAATTACGCTTAGGTTTAATCAATTTGCAGCTTACAGTTTAGAAAAGCTAAGAAAAAACCGATGTGCGACTTTTTTAAATATAAAGGGTATAAAAAACGTAGAACAATTTCCGTTAGACACTGAAAAGGTTGTAGTAGATTTAGCCATTAAAAATAACTGTGATTATGTACTTTGTGGACACTTAGGTAGACCTAAAATTGAAATTAAAGAAAACAAATATGGTAAGGTAACTTACCTAAATTCTGGGGCATGGACAGAACATTTTACGGCCTTAGAGTATCAGTTTAAACGTTGGAAAATTTATAATTACAAGGAAAACAAACTGTCAACTTTAATTAGTAATGAAGTTATAAAAGAAATTAATGAGAACGATTTTATTGCGGCTTTAACCCTTGTTAAATAGCCATAGCTGAAACATCAAATCAATGCTTCTTTTAAAATGGTAACAGGATGCTTAGCTAATCTGCCTGTACCATCTTTAATTTGATGCCTGCAACTCGTACCATTAGCCGCAATAATAATATCTGATTTCGCTTTTCGTATCGCAGGAAAGAGTGTTTGCTCGCCGATTTGCATACTCACGTCATAATGCTGTTTTTCATAACCAAAACTACCAGCCATACCGCAGCATCCACTAGGTATAATCGTAACTGAATAGTTTTGAGGTAAATTCAATATATCAAAGCTCGATTTTTGGTTAGCTAAAGCTTTTTGATGACAATGTCCATGGAACTTAATAGCCTTTGCTTCATTAATAAACTGATTAGACTTTATATGCCCTAATTGAATCTCTTGTTGAATAAATTGTTCAATTAAAAATGTCCTATTTGCTATAGCTTTTGCCGCAGCTTTATCATCAGCTAATTTTGGATATTCGTCCTTAAAAGTAAGTATTGCTGAAGGTT
The DNA here is from genome assembly GCF_937958655.1 of uncultured Winogradskyella sp. Taxonomy (GTDB): domain Bacteria; phylum Bacteroidota; class Bacteroidia; order Flavobacteriales; family Flavobacteriaceae; genus Winogradskyella. The sequence continues at coordinate 29,291 of NZ_CALGNH010000029.1, forward strand.
CAATTCCTAATAAATAAAAATCATCATTGACATGGCCTTTAAAGAAATTTACATTTTCATTTGCAATAGCCTTTACTTCTTTTAAAAATCCTTTAGACAAATAGGTTCTACCACTTTCTAAACGACTAATTGGCAATACATTATAACCTAATGATTCAAGTAGAAATTTAGAATCTATTGCTATTGAAGATTCTAAGTAATTTGTAAACTCATCTACGAATAAAACTACAGTTTTAATGGGGTTTTTAAAAGCTAAAATTGAGTCTAAACTTTCAGTTTTACTATGAATATTTGTGTAAGATTTGGATACCTCAGGAAAGCTACGTTTAGGATGGATTCCTAAAGCTAATTTCATAAAACTCGATACAAATTTAGTCTTAAATAATGCATTGTAAAAGCTTGGAGCTTTTGAAGTTATTTTGTTATACTTAGTCGCATTTGCAAAAAAACGATCTTTAAATTTATAGCCGTTTGCTTCTTGATAATGGTATAGGAATTCTGCTTTTAAACTCGCTACGTCCACACTACTTGGACATTCGCTGGCACAGGCTTTACAACTAAGACATAAATCAAAAACACCTTTTAATTCTTTGTGATTAAATTTATTCTCCTTTTCCGAATGGGTTAAAAATTCTCTAAGCGCATTAGCTCTTGCTCTTGTGGTATCTTTTTCATTCTTTGTAGCTCTGTAACTAGGGCACATAGTACCACCAAACTCAGGTAACTTTCTACAATCACCAGACCCATTGCACTTCTCCGCTTCCCTTAAAATACCTTTAGATTTTGAAAAATCTAGAATTGTTTCTATTGCTGGTTCTTCCTTATCAGCGCCATAGCGAAGATTTTGATCCATCGGCAAGGCATTAACAATTTTACCAGGATTAAAAATACAATTTGGATCAAACGCAGATTGAATACGTTTTAAAATTTGATAATTGGCATCACCAATCATCATGGGTATAAATTCTGAACGTACAATACCATCTCCATGCTCACCAGACATAGCACCTTTATAGGTTTTTACAAGTTTTGCAACATTTGTGGTAATAGCTCTAAACTCACTAACATCGTCGGCATTTTTGAGGTTTAATATTGGTCTTAGATGCAACTCACCTGCACCAGCATGTGCATAGTACACCGCATTTTGGTTATGCGATTTCATTAACGCGGTAAAGTCAGAAATATAATCGTTAAGATCATCTAATGCTACGGCAGTATCTTCAATACAAGCTACTGTTTTTTTATCGCCAATGATATTACCTAGCAAGCCTAAACCTGCTTTGCGCAATTCAAAAGCCTTAATAATGGCATTACCTTTTAATACAGGCGACGCATAACTTAAATTAAGCGTATTAATTGTTACCAGCAATTCATCTATTTGCTGTTGGAGTGCTTTTTGGGTATCTGCTTTTAATTCGCACATTAAAATGGCTACCGGTTCACCTTCTATAAAAGATCTGTTTGTTTGTTGTCTTTTATTGTGTTTTGTAAGATTAAGAATGGTATCATCCATCATCTCACAGGTGTATAAATTATGCTGCATAAGTGGTTTTACCGCCTTCATGCAGTTACCAATACTACTAAAGTGTAAGGCCACCATAGCACTTTGTTCTGGCGGTAATTCATCTAACTGTAAGGTTATTTCTGTAGTAAAAGCCAAAGTACCCTCGCTACCTGTTAATAACTTACACATATTAAATGCATTAGTAATACTTTCACCTTCTAAAGCTAATGATTGTGTAAAAACCTTAGACTTAATTAACTCATCTATAGCGTAACCTGTATTTCTTCTATGAATTTCAGGTTTTGGGAATTGCGCTTCTATTTCTTTTTTAACAGCGTCTGGCTCTAAGGCCTCATAGATTGTTTTATAAATGTGACCTTCTTGTGTGTTTAACTTTAGCTTATCTTTAAATTGGCTAGAGGATAAATTTGAAAATTCAACCAGAGAACCATCGCTCAACAAAACCTTCATGCTTAACACCTTATCCCTTGTAACACCAAACCGTATGGATGTAGTGCCAGAAGAATTATTACCTACCATGCCACCAATCATACATCGGTTAGATGTTGAAGTATTTGGCCCAAAAAACAACCCAAAAGGCTTCAAATAATTATTTAGCTCATCCCTTACCACTCCTGGTTGTACAGTTACAGTACGTGCATTTTCATTTACATTTAAAATCTTGGTAAAATATTTAGACACATCAACTACAATACCGTTACCTACAACTTGGCCTGCTAAAGAAGTTCCTGCTGTTCTAGGTATTAAGGATGTGTTATTTGTGTTTGCAAAACGAATAAGTTCTTTAATGTCATCAACGGTCTTTGGTAGCGCTACTGCCAAGGGCATCATTCTATAAACCGAGGCATCCGTTGCATAGAGCTTTAACATTAAATCGTCAAAACACAGCTCACCATGAAGCTTTAATTTTAACGCACTTAAAAGTTTTTTCATTTAGAAGTATTAAAATAAAATGATAATAAAAGAGTTTTAAAATTATCTTTAAGGATCAATTTCACTGTCAAATTTAATATAATTTTACGCTTGAATCTAATACAACAATCTGAATTTAAACTTTAATTTTATGAAAAAAATAGCTTTTATAGGTGTCTTATTTATAGCTTTTACATTAACATCTAACGCACAAGAGATAGCTGAAAACGCCATTGGTTTACGCTTAGGAGATAGTGATGCCTTTGGTGCTGAAATATCTTACCAACGTGCTCTGGGCAGTAACAATAGATTAGAAGTTGACTTAGGCTGGCGAAGTGGCAATAACTTTGATGGGTTTAAGCTCACAGGACTATACCAATGGGTTTGGCAATTAGATGGTGATTTTAATTGGTACGCTGGTGCTGGTGGTGGATTGGGATCATTTAATATTGATAATGCTGATAACGACACGTTTGCCTTTATTGCTGGCGATATTGGTATTGAATATAATTTTGATATCCCACTATTACTATCTTTAGATTTTAGGCCAGAACTAGGTTTTGGAGATTTTAATGATGATTTAGGTTTTGATATAGCTTTAGGAGTTAGATACCAATTCTAAACCAAAATAGACCTTATAATCAGAAGCTGTGTAAAACGCGACAGTTTAGATGTTCTGAAAACAAATTCAGACCTATGTATTTGAGTTTTTTAGACAGCTTTTTTTATGCCTGTATATTGAAATTTACAGCCTAAAATTGCTTAATTTTGCGCAACTTAATTAAAAAACATAGTCAATGAAAAATACAGCATTAACAACTACTCACGAAGCATTAGGCGCCAAAATGGTACCATTTGCTGGTTATAATATGCCTGTGCAATACGAAGGTGTTACCATAGAGCACGAGACCGTTCGTAGTGCTGTAGGTGTTTTTGATGTGTCTCATATGGGTGAGTTTTTAATTGAGGGGCCTAAGGCTTTAGAATTGATTCAACAAGTATCGAGTAACGACGCTTCTAAACTCCAAATTGGCAAAGCACAATACAGTTGCTTACCAAATGATGATGGTGGTATTGTAGATGATTTAATTATTTATAAAATTAAAGATGAAAGTTACTTATTGGTCGTTAATGCTAGTAATATAGAAAAAGACTGGAACTGGATAGCGTCTAAAAACGATGTAGGTGCTAATATGCGAGATTTGAGCGAAGATTATTCTCTACTAGCTATACAAGGGCCAAAGGCTGTAGAAGCTATGCAATCCTTAACAAGCCATGATTTATCTGCTATTAAATTTTACAACTTTGAAGTTGGAGACTTTGCAGGCGTAGCAAACGTTATTATTTCTGCAACAGGTTATACTGGTAGTGGTGGATTTGAAATTTATTGTAAAAACTCAGAAGTAAAACAAATCTGGGACAAGGTATTACAAGCTGGTGCGGATTTTGGTATTAAACCTATTGGCTTAGCGGCAAGAGACACTTTAAGATTAGAAATGGGCTACTGCTTATACGGCAACGATATTGATGACACCACCTCTCCTATTGAAGCTGGTTTAGGCTGGGTTTGTAAATTCAACAAAGACTTTACCAATAGTGAGGCACTAAAGGCTGAAAAAGAGAGGACTCCAGAGCACAAATTAGTAGCGTTTAAAATGGAAGAACGTGGTATTCCTCGTCATGGTTATGATATTGTAGACGGCAATGGCACTACTATTGGCAATGTTACGTCTGGTACTATGAGTCCAAGTTTGGGTTATGGTATTGGCTTAGGGTATGTTCCTAAAATTTTTGCTAAGGTAGATAGTAAAATTAATATACAGGTGCGCAAAAAGGCAATTCCCGCAACCGTCGTTAAATTGCCTTTTTACAAAGCATAACATAATGCTTCAGATTGATTAATGAAGGAGAATGTAAACAAACATCGTGTACTGATATTAGGAGCAAGCGGTTATCTAGGTAATGGTATTTATAAAGAAATAGGCCCTTACTATAGAACATACGGTACATACCGAACTCCAAAACGAGACTTTGAAACTAACAAACAATTCTTTCAGTATAATATTGAAGAGGATGATGTTTACGAAATTTTGGAAGTTACCAAGCCAACCATTATTATCTCTGCGCTGCGAGGTGATTTTCATGCCCAAACTATAGCCCATCAACACATAGCTGAATATGCTTTAGCAAACGGTATTAAAATTATTTTCTTATCCTCTGCCAATGCATTTGATGCCTACAGCAAATACCCAAGTTACGAGTTAGACAAGACCTTAAGTCATAGTATTTATGGCCATTTTAAGATTAAAATAGAGAATATGTTTTTGCGCTTACCAAAAAAGCAAGTTGCTATTATAAGGTTGCCAATGGTTTTTGGTCATAATTGCCCTAGAATACAAGAAATGAAATCTCTAATCACAGAGAACGAAAAAGTTGAAATCTTTCCAAATCTAATAATGAATGTTACTTTAGATAAAAAAGTAACACAACAAATACATTACATTATCAACAGAAACAAACACGGTATTTTTCATCTCGGAAGTACAGATTTAATTCATCATGACGAATTTGTAAAGGAAATTTTAACAACAATCACAGATAAAAAAGTACTACTAAAACATGTTTACACTACAAATGAAGATCGGTATTTAGCCGTATTACCTAAGTTTAACAAACTGCCTAAACATCTTCAAATAACGAGTGATAAGGTTTTAGAAGAGCTCGCTAAGTAGTTTACAAAAGATCCGTATTTAGTGTTAATATTCATTTTAAATCAATACAATAAAGCTAAGCTTAAACCAGATGATGTTAGCCTTGTACGCATCAATGATTTTTATTAATTTTAAAAAACTTACAAATAAAACGTATGACATTAGATCAAGCAACAATAGAAAAGAAACTACTTCATTTCCCAGATTGGGACTATTATGACAATGCAATACATGCAGAGTTTGAATTTGATAATTTTAAAGATTGCTTTAGTGCTATGAGCCGTATTGCTTTTGAGTGCGAGGCTCAAAATCATCATCCAGACTGGAGTAATGTATATAACGTTCTAAAAATAACATTGTCAACGCACGATGCTGGAGATGTTACCAATAAAGACTTTAAGCTTGCAGAAGCGATTGAAGCCATAGTAGAGGTTGAGGAATAATTCTTCTTGTAAAATTTTTTAAAAGAATTATCTTTGAAATTAACGATACAATTAGTTTAACAAAGTTTCCGTTTGCACGGAAATAAAAATATAATTTTTAATGGGAAGAGCTTTTGAATTTAGAAAAGCAAGAAAAATGAAACGTTGGTCAGCTATGAGCAAGGCCTTTACGCGTATTGGTAAAGATATTGTAATGGCTGTTAAGGAAGGTGGCCCAGACCCAGATAGTAATTCGCGACTTAGAGCAGTGATACAAAATGCCAAGTCGGTGAATATGCCAAAAGACAATATAGAACGTGCTATAAAGCGTGCCTCAGATAAAAACCAAGGAGATTATAAAGAAGTTATATTCGAAGGGTATGCGCAGCATGGTATTGCCGTACTCATAGAAACAGCTACAGACAATAACACACGTACAGTGGCTAACGTACGCTCATATTTTAATAAGTGCGATGGCAGTTTAGGCACTCAAGGCTCTGTTGTTTTTATGTTTGATCATACTTGTAATTTTAAAATTGATGGTGCCGACTTAGATTTAGAAGAGTTAGAACTGGAATTGATTGACTTTGGTGTCGAAGAAATTTTTGAAGACACGGACGAAGACGCTGATGGCAACGAACAGACAAGTGTTATGATCTATGCACCATTTGAGAGTTTCGGAAATATTCAATCGTATTTAGAAGAAAACAACATCGAAATTATATCTTCTGGTTTTGAGCGTATTCCACAAGTCACTAAAAAATTAAATGAGGATCAAGTTCAAGATGTAGAAAAACTAATTGAAAAATTAGAAGAGGATGATGATGTGCAAAACGTTTACCATACCATGGAGTAAAACAGCTATTAAAAGCACTACATTACCCTAAATAACATACCAAAAAATCATAAAGAAATGGCAAATGGCACCTGCTAGTACAAATAAGTGCCATATCACATGGTTGTATGGTATTCTTTCAATAATATAAAAGATGATGCCTACCGTATAAAACAGACCACCTGCAAAGAGCCAAAACACGCCATCTGCGCCTAGGACTCTGGCTACATTGCTATAATCAAACACAATTAACCAACCCATAACTAAATAGAGTAAGGTTGAAAATATCTCGTATTTTCCTGTAAAAAACAGTTTCAATACTACACCAAAAGCAGCTATACTCCAAACAATAAAAAACAATGGCCATCCTAGGCTATCGCGCAATGATATTAATAATACAGGTGTGTACGTTCCTGCAATTAAAAGGTAAATACTAATGTGATCTGCAATTCTAAAATAGTGTTTTCTCCGCTGCTCTTTTACGGCATGATAAAGCGTTGAAGCTAAAAACAACGTAATAATAGATGTACCATAAACAAGGACACTAAAAAGACTATAAAGTTTCGTAGTGGTAACCGAAACCATTATGAGTAAAATAAGAGCAACGACACCTAATATAGCACCAATACCATGCGACCATGTATTTAATTGCTCTTCGAGTTTGGTTTGAACTCTCATTAAAAAAACTTAGATTATTTATTTTTTGTTTTGGACCATTTTGCAACAGCCGCATAAAAGTCTATATCAAAAGCAGGTTTCTGACGCTCCAATAGTTGATTCTGAAAAGCACGCTGTAGAATATCCTCAATTAAATAATCTTCCTCTTCAGCAATAGGTGTAAACTCTTTTTTTAAGGAAATATCAAATAAGCTTGCCGTATTATTATACCAAAAAGCCTTCCAACCACTACGTAATTCTTTAATGAGATCAAAAGCGGTTTTGCCAGTTTGCCGATGAATCAATTTAATTAGTATCTGCCCTTCGGTTTTAGTCAGTTTTTTTAATTCCGCAGAGAATTCATCTTCAATATATTTATTTATCACTCTGGCGTAGCGCTTTCTGTCACGCTTTCTTTTTAATGTTGATAGACGTTTTTTTAAAGCTTCTAAACGTTCCGAGGCTAGTTTTGCATAAGGATAAACTTTAAGTGTTTTTCGTCTTAAAATGATGTAACGTATTCTAGCATCCCTATCATTAAATTTAAGGTTAGGTAACATTAAAACTTCGTCTAACTCAATTTCAGTAATTAAGGTAGAATCTCCTTCAATAATCATGTACTGAACTTCTTTAGATTCTTCTTGTTCTTTAGGCCTTTCTTGGGCAAAAACAATCACCGAAAATAATAATGCTATGTATGTAAAATATTTCATATGTAGTGTAACTCCAAAATCGTACCAAAAAAAGAATTATTAGCGTGTTCAAAATTAAGAATTAATATAGGCATTACCCTTAAAATACTATTAATATTATTATTTTTAAAGAAAATTTTACCAATGGCAAAAAAGCAATTACTTACAAAAAAGTCAATGGACTTTTTAGAAAAATATTTAAACAACGCCTCACCTACTGGTTACGAATGGGAAGGTCAAAAAATTTGGATGAATTACCTTAAGCCGTACGTAGATGAATTTATAACAGACACTTATGGTACAGCCGTAGCTGTCATTAATCCTAAAGCAAAATATAAAGTAGTTATTGAAGGCCATGCTGATGAAATCTCATGGTATGTTAATTATATTTCAGATAAAGGTTTGCTTTATGTCATAAGAAATGGTGGTAGCGATCACCAGATTGCTCCAAGTAAGGTGGTAAATATTCATACTAAAAACGGTATTGTTAAAGGTGTTTTTGGCTGGCCAGCCATACATACAAGAAACCGCTCTAAAGAAGAACCGCCAAAACCAGATAATATCTGTATTGATATCGGTGCAAAAGATAAAAAAGAGGTCGAAAAAATGGGAGTTCATGTAGGTTGTGTCATCACTTACCCAGATGAGTTTCATATTCTTAATAAAGATAAATTTGTTTGCCGCGCCTTAGATAACAGAATGGGAGGTTTCATGATTGCCGAAGTAGCGCGCTTACTTCACGAAAACAAAAAGAAACTACCTTTTGGCCTATACATAACAAATTCTGTACAAGAAGAAATAGGACTACGTGGTGCGCAAATGATTACCGAAACCATACAGCCAAATGTGGCCATTGTAACCGATGTAACTCACGACACCACAACACCAATGATAGACCCTAAAAAACAAGGTTTAGCAAAAATTGGCGATGGCCCTGTTGTTGCTTACGCACCAGCGGTACAACAAAAACTTAGAGATTTAATAACAGACACTGCAGAAGAAAAGAAAATTCCTTTTCAGCGTGCCGCTTTATCTAGAGCAACAGGTACAGATACAGATGCCTTTGCATACAGCAATGGTGGTGTAGCTTCTGCATTAATTTCTTTACCATTGCGCTATATGCACACCACCGTAGAAATGGTACATAAAGACGATGTAGAGAATGTGATTAAACTAATTTATGAAACGCTCTTAAAAATTGAAGACGGAGAAACTTTTAGTTACTTTAAATAATAATTGACCGTCTGAAAAGAAATTTTTCTGTCATTTTGAGCGTAGTTGAGATATCTAAATCTTGCTTATTAAAGCATTTCGACTGCTTCGCAGTGTGCTTACAATTAAAGTATACTGTGTTTTCAACCATTGGCTCAACCAGACAGACTGTTGTTTAATTGACTTTTTCAGACAGTCTACTTTTTTATACATGGACGAATATATAGACATCGTAACCTCTAATGGAAAACCCACTGGTAAAACAGCTTTAAAGTCCGATGCGCATAAAAACGGTTGGTACCATAACACTATTCACGTATGGTTGTACACAAAAGACGGAGAAATTTTACTACAGCAACGTTCTCATAAAAAAAGTATACATCCTTTGCTTTGGGACGTTTCTGCCGCGGGCCATATAGATGCTGGCGAAACCTTTATAGAGGCAGCGCTAAGAGAAACAAACGAAGAAATTGGTTTTCAATTAAAAGCAAAAGACCTTGAAAAGATTGGCATATTTCCGCACCAAACCAATTACGGAACTATACAAGACAATGAGTTTCATCATGTCTTTATAGCAGAATTAAATACATACCTAAATAAACTTACACCTCAAGAAGATGAAGTTGAAGCTCTTAAACTAGTTTCTTTTATGCAATTTGAAGCCTTATTAAATGAAAGTAAAACCAATCAACATTTTATTCCCTCTAATGCATCTTACTATATCTTTGTTTTAAGTGCCATTAAAAACAAGTTAGACCTATGAATTTATTACTCTTGGCAGTAGCACCTATAATGGTCATTATTATCTACATCTATTTTCAAGATAAGTATGAAAAAGAGCCCATTGGCTTACTTTTAGGAAGTTTTCTGCTTGGTAGTATAGTGAGCATAGTCATTGTTACCATACTGTATATGTTTACTGGTAGATTTATACCCATAACGGATGAATTTAGTGTTTGGCAACAATTTATACAGGCCTTTGTTGTGGTAGCCTTATCTGAAGAGTTTAGTAAATACGTCATTGTAAAGTATTTTAATCAGCCAAAAAAGGCCTTTAACGAACCTTATGATGGTATCATCTACGCTGTAATGGTGTCCATGGGATTTGCTTGTACAGAAAACATAATGTATGTCTTAGAAGGTGGTTATACAACTGCCATCCTCAGAGCTTTTACTGCTGTTCCTGCTCATGCGACTTTTGGGATTTTAATGGGCTATTATATGGGTAAAGCAAAATTTTCAGAAAATAGATTAAAACTCAATATGGCAGGCTTATTCTTAGCTGTACTCTTTCATGGAGCTTATGACTTTTTCTTGTTTATTAACTTTATTCCTGGTATTTCAATCGGAGCGTTTATCTCACTTGCCTTAGCGATCTATTTATCTCGAAAAGCCATTAAAAAACATCAAGAGAATTCAAACTTTAAAACTTTGTGAAAACCGTAAATTAAAAGCTTAAAATTTCATATTTTGCACTTATAATAACGATTATTTGATAATCTTCTAATATTTAAGCGAATATGTACAAAATAAAAGTGGATACGTCACATGTTTTTGAGGTCTCAGAAACAGATATTAAAACTCTAGATGCTGTAGAAACAACACCTAACAGCTACCACGTTTTACATAATAATAGCTCTATAAAAGCGTCTATTTTACAATCAGATTTCAACAAAAAACAATATACCATAAAGGTAAATAGTAACACCTACCAAATTGATATCAACAACGCCTTAGACCAACAGATTGAGGCCTTAGGTTTTGAAATTGGATCTTCTAAAAAAGTGAATGAGATTAAAGCACCAATGCCAGGATTAATATTAGAAATTAATGTTGCTGAAGGTAATGAAGTTAAAGAAAACGATGCGCTTTTGATATTAGAAGCCATGAAAATGGAGAATGTTATTAATTCACCAAGAGAAGGCATTATTAAGTCTATAAGCGTTAAACAAGGCGAAACCGTAGATAAGAATTCACTTTTAATAACGTTTGAATAAAAAAACTACGTCAGTTCGAGTGTTTTGTGAAGAATGAGCAAAATGTATCGAGAACCACTTGTACAATAATTGCTTCTCGATACAAAATTCTAAAAAAAGGAATTTCACTCGAAGTGACCATAAAAAATATAAAAATGAGGTTCCCATTTTCATGGGAACGAAAAATTAAAAATTTTTCATGAAAAAAATACTTGTTGCCAATAGAGGAGAAATCGCCATCCGTGTGATGCGAACCGCAAAGAAAATGGGAATTAAGACGGTTGCTGTGTTTTCTGAGGCAGATCGAAATTCGCCACACGTAAAATTTGCAGATGAAGCTGTTTGCATTGGTCCTGCACCATCAAATCAATCCTATTTAAGAGGAGATAAAATTATAGAGGTTGCCAAATCACTTAACGTAGATGGTATCCATCCTGGTTATGGATTTCTTAGTGAGAATGCTGACTTTGCAGAGTTGTGTGAAGCGAATGACATCATATTTATTGGACCACGTTCTAAGGCTATAAAAGTCATGGGAAGCAAATTAGCTGCGAAGGAAACGGTTAAAGCCTATGACATTCCTATGGTACCAGGAACTGAGGAAGCGATTACTGATATTCCTGAAGCTAAAAAAATTGCGAATGAGATTGGGTTTCCAATTCTAATCAAAGCATCAGCAGGTGGTGGCGGAAAAGGGATGCGTATTGTAGAAAATGCTGAAGAGTTTGAATCTCAAATGGATAGAGCTATTAGTGAAGCCACAAATGCTTTTGGTGATGGTTCGGTTTTTATAGAAAAATATGTGGCTTCACCACGTCATATCGAAATTCAGGTCATGGCAGATATGCATAACAATTATTTACATTTTTTTGAGCGCGAATGTTCTGTGCAACGTCGTCATCAAAAAGTTGTTGAAGAAGCACCATCTGCAGTTTTAACTCCAGAATTAAGAGAACAAATGGGACAAGCTGCCATCAATGTCGCACGCTCGTGTGATTACATTGGAGCAGGAACAGTAGAGTTTCTTTTAGATGAAAATCTGAATTTTTATTTCCTAGAAATGAATACAAGATTGCAAGTTGAACATCCCGTATCTGAATGGATTACTGGTGTGGATTTGGTGGAATTGCAAATTAAAGTGGCTCGAGGTGAAGAACTAAAAATTAAGCAAGAGGATTTAAAAATTAACGGTCATGCTTTAGAACTTCGTGTGTATGCCGAAGATCCAATGAACGACTTCTTACCAAGTGTTGGTAATCTTGAAGTGTATCAATTACCCGAAGGAGAAAATATTAGAGTAGATAATGGTTTTGAAGAAGGCATGGATATTCCTATTTATTATGACCCAATGCTATCAAAGCTCATTACTTATGGAGACACTCGAGAGGAAGCTATTGAAATGATGATAAAAGCGATTGATAACTATCATATAAAAGGTGTGCAAACTACTTTAGCCTTTGGACGATTTGTTTGTGAACACGAAGCGTTTAGAAGTGGTAATTTTGATACACATTTTGTAAAGAAGTACTACTCCCCTAGCCTTTTAGAAGCGCAACATAAAAAAGAAGCTGAGATTGCAGCAAAGATTGCCTTGAAGCGTTATTTAGAAGATCAAAAATTATTACGAGTACCAAACTAGAGGTTAACTATTAGGTTTTAGCCGTTAGAATACCCAATGAAAACAATATAAGACATACAGCTTTGCGCCTTTGTGCCTTTGCGAGAAAAGAAAAAAGTATGGACAACAAAATAAAAACACTTAACGATAAACTAGCCTTAGCCAAATTAGGAGGAGGACAAGCCCGAATAGATAAACAACACCAAAAGAAAAAGCTAACAGCGAGAGAACGTGTGATGTATCTTTTAGATGAAGGGTCTTTTGAAGAAATTGGTGCTTTAGTAACGCACAGAACTAAAGATTTTGGGATGGCAGATCAACAATTCTATGGAGATGGTGTAGTTACTGGTTATGGTACTGTAAATGGAAGGCTCATCTATATCTTCGCACAAGACTTCACGGTTTTTGGTGGTTCACTCTCAGAAACACATGCTGAAAAAATCTGTAAAATTATGGATATGGCGGTTAATGTTGGTGCACCTGTGATTGGTTTAAACGATTCTGGTGGAGCACGTATACAGGAAGGCGTGCGCTCTTTAGGTGGTTATGCCGACATCTTTTATAGAAATGTACAAGCTTCTGGTGTGATTCCTCAAATTTCAGCGATTATGGGCCCTTGTGCTGGTGGTGCTGTGTATTCTCCTGCTATGACAGATTTTACATTAATGGTACAAGATACCAGTTACATGTTTGTAACCGGACCTAATGTCGTTAAAACAGTTACCAATGAAGAAGTCACCAGTGAAGAGCTTGGAGGTGCTAGTGTTCACTCCACAAAGTCAGGAGTTGCACACAAAACCTCATCTAATGATATAGAGTGCTTAGAAGATGTAAAACAACTATTAAGTTATTTACCACAGAGCAATAAAGAAAAGGCATTAGACATTCCTTTTGAAATTAAAGAAGAAATTAGAGACGTTTTAGATACCATTGTACCTGAAAACCCTAATAAACCGTACGATATGCATCAGGTGATTGAAGGGATTATAGATGAGGACTCATTTTATGAGATCCATAAGGACTTTGCTGAGAATATCATCGTTGGTTTTGCACGTTTAGGTGGGAAATCTGTTGGTATTGTTGCCAACCAACCTATGTTTTTAGCTGGTGTTTTAGACGTTGACAGTTCTACAAAAGCAGCTCGTTTTGTACGTTTTTGTGATTGTTTTAATATTCCATTGCTAGTCTTAGAAGATGTTCCAGGATTTTTACCAGGAACTGACCAAGAATGGAATGCGATTATTACCAATGGAGCAAAATTACTTTATGCCTTTAGTGAAGCGACTGTACCAAGAGTCACGGTGATTACACGTAAAGCCTATGGAGGTGCTTACGATGTTATGAACTCTAAACACATTGGAGCAGACATGAATTTTGCATGGCCAAATGCCGAAATTGCAGTAATGGGAGCCAAAGGAGCTGCAGAAATTATTTTTAAACGCGAAATTTCATCAGCAGACGATAAAGAAGCGAAATGGAAGGAAAAAGAAGCTGAATACGCTGAACTTTTCGCTAATCCTTATAGTGCTGCGGAGCGTGGTTTTATTGACGAAGTGATTTTACCTCATAATACGAGACGTAAACTCATAAAAGCATTTACTATGTTGGAGAATAAAGCGGTTGTAAAACCTAACCGTAAGCATGGTAATATTCCTTTGTAATTGTACTAGATTGAACAAAAAAACGATTTAAGTCATCGCTTAAACCGTATTCAT
>NZ_CALGNH010000030.1 GCF_937958655.1 uncultured Winogradskyella sp.
TCTCTCCTGTTGCCTGGTCGGTAATTACCCAACCATTGTTGGCTCCTACTCCCATACCTACTATCTCTACATCAATCGGATCACCTACTCCATCATTTGCACATATCGTTGCCTCTGTGCCTCCACCTACGATCTGTATAGATGCAGCGTCTGCCTCGCAAGTTGACCAAGCAGCAGCAGAACCACCATTAACTGTGGTGTAAGGTCCATTCCCTGAAATAAAATTAGTTACGTTATCCCATCTACCAGCAGTCACAGCTTGTGATGATCTCGCTTGATTAGTAGCTCCCCATTGAACAAAAGACACTAATATATTTGGATCAGAAGAACTAAAGCTGCTAGTGCTGAATAAGCTAAGTCCATCTTCTGATTCTGTCATATCATACGATAAGGTAATAGATTCATTAGCCATTAACATATAATTACCACTAATTGGAGTTACCGTACCAACCCTAACATAAGTCCCTGGGCCTAAACAAAGCCAGTAATTAGTAACATTTACCATCGACGATCCAGTATTTGTGATCGTTAGTACATCAGTTGCAGGATTAACACTGGTAAAAGTCGCTCCTTGAGCTGAACTCACCTGCACACCTACAATAAATACTGATAAAGCTACGAGAGCTTTAATCAGATTTCTAAACTGTAATTTTTGTTTCATTTTTATGTTTGTTTTTTTTTAACATTTCAAAATTAATTGTCATCACTCAAAAAAAATGTTAGGTAGCTAACACAAAAAATAAATATTTCAAAGTACTATCTTACAACGACTTATAATAGGAGAAACAAATACTGATGAGCTTAATTTTTTTTTATGATTCAAATACTTGAACTTAATCTATTTAACCATCATTTATTACTTAGGATTTCTTACTTTTATACATTATTTTTATGAAAACTAATTATTTAGAATAACACATGGGATTTTTTGATTTCCTAACTGAAGAAATAGCGATAGATTTAGGAACCGCTAATACGTTAATCATTCACAATGATAAAGTTGTAGTTGATAATCCTTCAATAGTAGCCAGAGATCGCATTAGTGGAAAAATAATTGCCGTTGGTAAAGAAGCCAACATGATGCAAGGGAAAACACACGAAAACATTAAAACCATTCGTCCTCTTAAGGATGGTGTTATAGCAGATTTTGATGCTTCTGAACAAATGATAAGTTTGTTTATTAAGAATATCCCTGCGCTTAAAAAGAAATTTTTTAATCCTGCTCTAAGGATGGTAGTCTGTATACCATCTGGTATTACAGAAGTTGAAATGCGCGCGGTAAAAGAATCTTGTGAGCGCGTTAATGGCAAAGAGGTGTATCTTATCCACGAACCTATGGCAGCTGCGATTGGTATTGGAGTAGATATAATGCAGCCTAAAGGAAATATGATTGTGGATATTGGTGGTGGAACAACTGAAATTGCTGTTATTGCACTTGGAGGTATTGTTTGCGACAAATCAGTTAAAGTTGCGGGAGATGTATTTACAAACGATATTATTTATTACATGCGAACGCAGCATAACTTGTATGTTGGCGATAGGACTGCGGAAAAAATTAAAATACAAATTGGTGCAGCAACTGAGGATTTAGATTTACCTCCAGAAGATATGAGTGTACAAGGCCGTGATTTGTTAACAGGAAAGCCTAAACAAGTCAACATTTCTTATCGTGAAATTGCCAAAGCATTAGATAAGTCCATACTCCGAATTGAAGACTCAGTAATGGAAACCTTATCTCAAACTCCACCAGAATTAGCAGCAGACATATACAATACAGGGATTTATCTAGCAGGTGGTGGCTCTATGCTTAGAGGTTTAGACAAACGTTTATCCCAAAAAACAGATTTACCGGTTTACATTGCAGAAGATCCTCTAAGAGCTGTAGTTAGAGGTACAGGTATTGTGCTCAAAAATCTTTCAAAATACAAAAGCGTATTGATTAAATAAAAGGTAAATAATGCAACAAATCTTCAATTTTGTTATACGAAACAAAACCTTTCTGTTGTTTTTATTTCTTTTTGGCATATCGCTAGCCTTAACCATACAATCGCACTCCTACCATAAAAGTGTTTTTATTAATTCTGCTAATGGACTTACAGGAGGTGTTTATGGCACTATAAATTCTATTGGAAGTTATTTTAACCTTAAAGAACAAAACCAAATACTTGCAGAAGAGAATAAACGCTTAAGATCTACTGTGCTGAATACAAAATCTTCTAAGAGTTCTGTAAATGTAGATTCTAGTTTTTCAAATTTAAGGTATAAAGTTACCGTTGCAGATGTTTATAAAAACAGTTATACACTACCAAACAATTACCTTACCATTAATAAAGGAAAAAAAGATAGTATTACTAGAGATCTCGCGGTTATAACCTCTAAAGGTATTGTAGGTATTGTTGACAATACCTCTAACAGCTACGCCAGAGTATTATCTATTTTAAGTAAAAAAAGTAGAATTAATGCTAAATTAAAATCTACCAATCACAGAGGCTCGTTAAGATGGGATACAAAATCACCAAACCTTGTTCAATTAGAAGATATATCCTCCTTTGCATCAGTTAAAATAGGTGATACTATAGAAACTGGTGGAGAGTCTACAATATTTCCTAAAGGCATTGGTATTGGTACTATTGAAACTTTTAATAAAGATATAAGTGGTGACACCTACACTATACAGGTGAGATTGTTTAACGACATGTCTAACATTGGTGTTGTTTATATTTTAGAAAATTTAGACAAACAAGAAATACAACTTCTAGAAAAATTGTCTAATGAATAATACCGCTCTATATATTATTCGGTTTATAGTGCTAATATTAGTGCAGGTAGCCATCTGTAATAATATTAATTTTTTGGGCTATATAAACCCATACATTTATATTATTTTCATTTTTCTATATCCTATTAGAGATACCAGACTAACACTTTTACTTGTCAGTTTTTTACTTGGTGTGCTCATTGATTTGTTTTCTGATTCTGGTGGCGTACATGCTGCAGCTTCGGTAGTATTGGCCTACGCTAGGCCTTTAGCCCTAAAAAATTCTTTTGGGATGCTTTACGAGCACCAAACCATAAAATTCTCCAAAACCGACTTAGGTAATTTAATTACCTATATTATTATTGCTACAACCCTACATCACTTGGTTTTATTTTCTCTAGAGATTTTTAACATCTCAAGCATAATATTAATACTTAAGAAAACGTTGTTTTCTGGTATATTCACCATTATACTAAGTACGTTAATAATCATTCTATTCAGCCGTAATAAAACATGAGAAAATTATTACTATTAGCTTCGGTCATATTAGTCGGTCTTATCTTTGTTGCGCGCTTATTTTACCTTCAGGTATACAATAGTACTGCCTATAATATTTTTGAGGATAGTGCTATTAAAAAAGAGTTTACTTACCCTAAAAGAGGGTATGTTTACGACAGAAACGGCAAATTACTAGTTGCCAATCAGCCCTCTTATGATGTTATGGTCATACCAAGAGATGTGGAACCCTTAGATTCTACAGATTTTTACGAATTCTGCAATCTGCTAAAAATCACCAAAGCTGATTACATTAAAAAGTTTCAAAAAGCAAAAAATTATTCACCACGTTTACCCTCACCTTTTGTACAACAATTATCTAAGAGTGATTATGCTGTACTACAAGAAAAAATGAGAAAATACACTGGATTTTACATCCAAAAACGATCCTTAAGATCTTACCAAACCACCATCGGAGCCAATGTATTAGGCGATATTGGAGAAGTTAATAAAAGTATTATCGCCAAACAGCCCTATTACAGACTTGGTGACTTAATAGGGAAGCAAGGCATTGAGAAAACGTACGAAAACACTCTTAGAGGCACAAAGGGTATTACCTTTATTCAAAAAGATCGCTTTAATAAAAATATTGGACCATATAAAGACGGAATCTATGATACCTTGCCAAAGCCAGGAAAAGATATTACCATAACCATTGAATCTAAATTACAGGCCTATGGTGAATTACTTATGAAAAACAAGCGCGGAGGAATCGTTGCCATTGAACCGAGCTCAGGCGAAATTTTAGCCATGGTATCTGGCCCGTCTTACAATCCTAATTTACTAGTAGGAAGAGATCGCTCTAAGAATTTCAATAAATTATATAGAGATAGTATTGCAAAACCATTATTTGATAGAGGTTTACAAGCCATGTACCCACCTGGATCGCCATTTAAAACACTTAATGCCCTTGTTGGATTACAAGAAGGCGTTGTTACCACTAAGGATCGCTTTAGTTGTGCGTTAGGCTATCGTTATGGCAATAGAAAAATGGGTTGCCACGTGCATCGAAGTCCTGCTGATATGAATATTGGGATTTATGAATCTTGCAATGCTTATTTTGCAAATGTCTATAGAAGAATTATAGATAAATACGATTCACCAGCAGAAGGCATGGACAATTGGAGTAAGCACGTAAAGAGCTTTGGACTTGGCAATTACCTTAATAATGATCTCTCTGTAGGTCAACCAGGTAAAGTACCAACTGCAGAAACTTACAATAGAGGTTATGGCAAAAATAGATGGTACACCACCTTTACATTATCTAACGCAATAGGACAAGGTGAAGTTTTGGCGACACCAATTCAGCTTGCTAATATGGCAGCAGCTATTGGCAATAGAGGGTATTATTACACCCCTCATATTATTAAAACTATTGAAGATGAAACCATACCCAATAAATTTACAACACCAAAATATACAACCATAGACAAGCGTCATTTTGAACCTGTAGTACAAGGCATGCATGACGTGTATAACAAAGGAACTGCAAAAAGATTAAAAGTACCAGGTATTGAAATCTGTGGAAAAACAGGTACTGCCGAAAATTTTGCCATTATAGATAGTGTAAAGACCCAATTAACAGATCACTCCATTTTTGTAGCCTTTGCACCTAAAGATAATCCTAAAATTGCCATCGCAGTTTTTGTTGAAAATGGCTATTACGGAAGTCGTTTTGCTGGTAGAATGGCAAGTTTAATGATAGAATATTACATTAAAGGGGAGATTACAAGAACAGACATGGAAAACTTTGTACTGCGTTATTCTTTAGAGCATGAATATGAAAAACCTTTTTCTAATGAACCTTTTGGCATAAACAGAAAAACAATATTAGATCCCATTGATGAAAAGGATTTTCAACAAAATATAAAAATAAAAGCTGAAATTAATAAGTCTTAATTATGTTGAGAGAAAACCAAAGACGTTTTAGATTAGACTGGATTACGATTATTTTATTTCTGCTCTTAATCGGTTTTGGCTACGTTAATATTCTATCTGCATCTCATGTCGGTGAAATAACGAGTTATTTTGACATGAGTCAACCCTACGGAAAGCAGACTGTTTTTATTGGGTTAACATTTGTACTCATAGTATTAATCCTCTCTTTTGAAGCTAAGTTTTACGAACGCTTTGCTAGCCTCATTTATTTGGTTGCTATTTTAGCTTTGCTAGGTTTATTCATTTTTGGCAAGGATGTTAATGGTGCACGTTCTTGGTATGGTATTGGTAGCATGACCATACAGCCCAGCGAATTCGCAAAATTTGCTACTGCATTAGCCGTTGCTAAATACATAAGCGACTTACAGACAAATATGCAAACGTTAAAAGATCAAATACGTGTTGCTGCTATTATAGTTCTCCCTGCGCTATTAATTTTACTACAAAATGATGCTGGTAGTACTATTGTTTATTTGGCATTTTTCTTTGTGTTTTATAGAGAAGGCTTACAACAAGTTTACTTAATAGTGGCACTTTCGGTAATTACTTTAGCAGTCTTAGCTTTAAAATTTGGGATTATTGCGGCTGGTATATTAACAAGCGTTGTATTGGTAGCAAGGTACTTTCTTAAAAATAAAAAACGTCCCAATATACTACAATACATCATTGTACTCATAGCATGTATTGCCTTTTCCTATAGTGTTAAATTATTTTATGAGCATGGCTTAAAACCACACCAACAGAATAGAATAAGTCTTTGGCTACGGTTAGAAAAAGACCCAGCAAAATTAGAGCTTATGAAAAAACGGGAGGCCTATAATCTCATACAGTCCGAACAAGCCATAAGTTCTGGTGGATGGACAGGGAAAGGCTTTTTACAAGGGACAAGGACTACTGGTAAATTTGTACCAGAACAGCATACAGATTATATTTTTAGCACAGTTGGTGAGGAATGGGGTTTTTTAGGAAGTGCCTTTGTAGTGCTTTTATTTATAGTATTAATCATTAGGATATTATACTTAGCCGAATCACAAAAATCTCAATTTAGTCGCGTTTACGGTTATGGAGTTGCCTCTATATTTTTTGTGCACTTCACCATAAATACAGGTATGGTTATGGGCTTAATACCTACAGTTGGTATACCTCTGCCGTTTTTTAGCTATGGTGGTTCTGGGCTTTGGGGTTTCACCATTCTACTATTTATTTTTATAAAATTAGATAGCAATAAGATTAATGAATGGTAATGAAAAAGCCCACTTATTAAGCAGGCTTTTAAGAGCAATTTTTTAATCTACAATTAAGTCTTTTAAGTAATTTCATTCACTTTAAATGTCCTTGACATTATGTAAAAAAAGACACCAAACACAGGTAAAAACAACAATAATACTAACCAAACTATTTTATCTTTTAGATGCTTCTGTGATCTAAGCACAACAATACACAGAAAAAGAGTAGTTAGTGTGTAACAACCTATGAAATAATTTACAAATTCTGTTTCTACAAGCATAATGGTTTCTTTGTTATACAACTTACATCTCAGAGAGCAACTAATATATATTGCTCAACTGATAAACGACCTCTTTTATTATACTCTATACTCTGAGTACTTTAATTATTTTTTTAGGCTATTACTTTTGAGGACCAAATAAATCCATTTCAGAAAAAAGAAAATACCAAAACCAATGAAAAGAAAAATAAAATAATTAAGCCAATCATGTTTTTCAGTATAACCTGTCCGATAATATTGCTTCGAAAGAAAAAATATACCTGCTACTATATAAGATAGGATACCAAACAATAAGTTTAAATGCTTCATAATAATTTAATTTACGTCGTCAATAAATACATCACATGCTCGACATCCTTTAAAGCAATCACTGTCTTGAATATATCCTTCTTGCCTAAGAATGACACATCCTACATACGCAAATGTATTACAGGGAATCCAGTCACATATCATCTCATCTGTCGGATTACTCTCGTCTCCGTTCATATGGTTGAAACATGCATTAAAATTTTCAAAACAGGTTGTACCTTTTGAGTTTATCTTAGGGCTGTAATTATAATATTTTTTTCTCAAGTTTAAATATTCAGATTCATTAATATTATTTAAATTGTAATAGATAATTTCACCAGTAACTGGGCTTAGAACTTCAAGTATGCTCTCGCCATTTTCATTTTCTATAGTTCTAATGACAAATGTGAGACTCGTATTTTCAACCAAATGCTTCATAGAATAATACACTAAAGCTGATTTTACTTTGAAAGAGCCTTCTAATTTTAAATCCTCGATGAATGATGCCAAGATATAATTTTTAAACAGTTTTTCATCAAAGATTTCATGCATATCATATATAGTATTGTTTCTTTGATTTGAAATTGTAAAATACTCATTGGCAATTTCACCAATAGTGTTTGATATTGATTTTTTTGAGTCAATCTTATAAGCTTTTTTATAAGGCTCTTCTTTTTCTTTATCAGAACTCTCTTCGGTTGAGCAACTAAAAACAATTAACGTTAGAATTGCAGTGGTAAAAAATAGCTTTTTCTTTTTTTAAAAATTTTGGAATTATATTTATTTAACAAAATTAAAAGTGGTTTTGATTGACAGTAATTGTCCTGAACGATAGCTTTTCGGAATATTAGTTTATAAAAACTTTCTACTGCCCTTGGCCTAATGAGTAGCCTCTTATTCCATCAAAAGTATATAAGTTCTCTGTTTTAATGGCATCTATATCATGATCCATAGCAGCTTGTAATATTTCTACAATTTTTCCCTTAGACAATTCTTTCCCTTCTTCTTTTACAGAGTATCTACAACGCCAGTGGTCTGTACAAAATGTTTCATTAAATCCATTAGGCCAAACCTTAATACCTCTGTTAGTAATCATTGATAGTTCCAATTCATCATTATTCAACTTTTGTAGTTTTTCAGCTAATTCATTGGCATCATCTCCATTCCAGTCCACAAACAGATCGACTCCAACTACTTTTTTATCTTTAGACGGTCTTCTTTGATACTTTGGTAAAATTAACGGTGTATTATCTTCAAAGCTTACCTCTGGCAATTGTTTTGGTCTGTTTCCTAAATTGGCGATTACAGCTTGGGCAAATTCTTTAGTTCCAACACGTTTGGTACTCATAATAGGATCATAAATGTCATTGGTATGAACTCCATCTTCTATAGTTCTTAACCATGCATTTTGGATTTTCTCAGCAACATCGCTTTGTCCTATGTGATTCAACATCATTACAGCACCATTTATTAATCCTGAAGGATTAGCAGTGTTTTTTCCAGCAATATCAGGCGCAGAGCCATGAATTGCTTCAAACATAGCACATTCTTGTCCAATATTTGCGGAACCCGCCAAACCAACAGAGCCTGTAATTTGGGCTGCAATATCAGACACCACATCACCATATAAATTCGGCATTACAATAACATCAAAATCCTCAGGTGAATCGGCTAATAAAGCAGAACCTATATCCACAATCCAATGCTCGTTAATGATGTCTGGGTATCTAGAAGCAACTTCATCAAAGACTTGGTGAAACAGACCGTCCGTTTGCTTCATAATATTGTCTTTGGTAAAACAGGTTACTTTTTTTCTTCCATATTTCTTGGCATACTCAAACGCATAGGTCACTATTTTTTCGCATCCAGGACGGCTTATTAATTTTAAACACTGTACAACCTCATCTGTTTGTTGGTGCTCTATACCAGCATACAAGTCTTCTTCATTTTCTCTTATGATAACAACATCCATATCTGGATGTTTCGTTGTCACAAAAGGATGTAAACTACGACACGGCCTTACGTTAGAGTATAGTCCAAGCGTTTTACGCATCGTTACATTCAAGCTTTTATAACCTCCTCCTTGTGGAGTTGTAATTGGTGCCTTAAGAAGTACTTTATTTTTCCTAATAGATTGCCAAGCTTCATCTGAAATCCCTGTAGAATTACCTGTGAGATAGACTTTTTCACCAACCTCAATTTCTTCAAAAACTAAATCAGCTCCTGCAGCTGATAGAATATTAAGAGTCGCATTCATAATTTCTGGACCAATTCCATCACCTTTTGCTAACGATACTTTTATCATAATTACACTGTATTAAATTACAATACAAAGATGATATTAGTTTTACATATATTTTTATATATGTTTTTAATATTATATATAAACATATCTTATTGAAAAGCTTTTCGTAGCCTGTAAATGTTAGAGATCTTTAACTTTTTTAATGCAGTTAACATTAAAAATTTTATGAAATTTTAACTAAAACATAAAGCCTTTAGAATGAATGAAAAGGACAACAGTATCTAAATAGCTATATAAATAAGGAGATTAATAGCACCGAAATAAAACCAGTTAAGGCTAAAAGGCTGGTCATAATAGTCCAACTCTTAAACGTTTGTTTTTCATTTAACCTTAAGTATTTTCCAACCAGCCAAAAACCACTATCATTAACATGAGACATAATACTGGCACCAGCTGCAATAGCAATTACCAATAAGGCTTTTTCGGGCTCTGAAGCATTGAGAGAAATTAATGGTGCTGTTAATCCTGCTGCGGTAATCATAGCCACGGTAGCCGATCCTTGAAGAATTCTAATTATAACAGCCGCCATAAAACCGAAAAAAATAATGCCAATACCTTTATCCGCAAAATAATTAGCTAACATCTCACCTGTACCAGTATTGACTAGTATCTGCTTAAAAACACCACCAGCGCCAGTTATTAAAATAATAGCTCCTGCTGGCGCTAGAGACTTTGTGCTAATATTAAGTAATTCGGTTTTTGTAAATCCTCTTCTTAAGCCTAAACTGTACCATGCAATAAGATTAGCAACAATCAGTGCCGTAAAAGGATGGCCAATCATACTTATCCACTCCTTTATTTCGTTAGGTATTGCGCCTTCAGTGACTAATGGACTATTAATAACCGTGTTACAAACAATCAAAACAATTGGTACTGAAATAATACTAATAATAGCAGCTACTGGTGGATAATTAATGTTTTTTGTATCCTTTTCAATGACCTCTGGCGCTTCAACAAAAATACGTTTAGCTATAAATTTTCCGAATACTGGCCCACAAACAATAGCTGTCGGGATCCCAACTATAATACCAAATAGTATTACCCAACCCAAGTCTGCTGATAAAATATCTGCTACTGCAATTGGCCCAGGAGTAGGAGGAATAAAAGTGTGGGTTATGGCGAGACCTGCTAATAGCGGAATACCATATAAAAGCAGAGATTTGCCTGTTTTACGCTGAAGCGCATAAATCATTGGAACCAATATAATGAATCCCACATCAAAAAAAACCGGGATAGCAACAATAAAGCCCGTAAGCATCAATGCCCAAGAGGATCGCTTCTCTCCAAACTTACTAAGCATAAAAACCGCAAGAGATTCCGCACCACCAGAATGCTCTAAAATAGCTCCAAATATAGCACCCAAACCAACAACTACAGCTACAAAGCCTAAGGTACTACCCATACCTTCTTGTACGGTTTTAATAATTTCCATTGGATTTAATCCCGACAAAATTCCGACCAAAACACTCGCAATCAACAAGGCTACAAAGGCCTGAATTTTAAAGCGAAGGATGAGTATTATTAATACTACAACTCCTGATAAAACAGCTCCTACAAGTGAAAAATCAATCATTATTCTATCCAATTAGTATGAAAATATTGGTCTTCTGAGCTTCCGATTTTTTGATACGTATGCGCACCAAAATAATCGCGTTGTGCCTGTATTAAGTTGGCTGGTAAATTTGCCGTTGAGAGCGACAACCAATAATCATAAGCATTATAAAATGTATTTACACTTACATTAGAGTCTAAAGCATTCTTTAATAACACTTTAATTTGGCCTTCGCTTTCTTGAAGTAAATTTATAAATACCTCATGATCTAAATACGTTTTATCCGCTTTTAAATAGTGCGTTGAGGCTTCCATAAAATGAGATCTTATGATGCAGCCATTTGTCCAAATTCTAGCAATTTCAGAACAATCTATATCCCAATCATTTTCTTGCGCTCCTTTTTTTATGAGATCAAAACCTTGATAGTGATTAATAATTCTTGCAAATCGATAAGCGTTTTCTAAATCCTTAATAGAACTAGTGTTATGTTGCTTCTCTCTTACCACATATTTTGAGAGCTCTACACGCTTGGCCTTATAAGATGAGATATAACGTGCAAATACTGAAGATGCCATCATACTATTAACCGATCCAAAATCTAAAGCTGCTTTAGAGGACCATGAGCCTGTACCTTTATTACCTGCTTTGTCTAATATTTTATCTAAAAGGTAGTCTTCCCCTTCTTTTTTAGTTAAAATATCTGTAGTAATTTCTAACAAATAACTTCCAAGATCAGTAGCATTCCATGCCTTAAATATCTCGGCTATTTTATCGTTAGAATAATGATTGCGCAAAAGCGCATATAATTCTGCAAGCAACTGCATTTCGGCATATTCTATACCATTATGAACCATCTTAACAAAGTGCCCAGATCCATCTTTACTAACATAAGCACAGCAAGGTTTATCGTGCTTATCTTTACCTGCAATGGACTCAAAAATTTCAGAAATTTGTTGATAAGCTTCTGCATTACCGCCTACCATTAAAGACGGTCCTTTCAATGCTCCCTCTTCTCCGCCAGAAACACCACATCCTAAAAAATGAATCTTATGTTCTAGCAAATTTTGACAACGGCGTTTTGTATCACTGTAATGTGAATTACCACCATCTATAATAATATCACCTTCAGAAAGTGAGGGTAATACTATATTTATAACTTGATCTAAAGCTTTACCAGCTTTAATCATTATCAATAATTTACGAGGTCTTTGTAATGAGTCTATAAATGCCTCCAAATCCGTAAATCCTTGGATATGCATTTTATCCGTTTTACGCTCTAAAAGCTGAGACACCATGTGCTCTTCACCTGGTGTTAACCTATTATATACAGACAATGAAAATCCTTTATCTGCAATATTTAAGCTTAGACTTGCGCCCATAACACCTAGTCCAATAACACCAAAGGCAGACTGCTCCATAGTTATAATTTTTCTAAAACTGAATTAATAATTACTTGAGGTGGTAAACTAATATCAACTTGTAATCCATAATTTGGTACTTCTAAAGCTTCAAATTGAGATTTTAAAAGTTGAGAAGACATAAAATGGTCTTGTCTTAATTCCATCCTTGACTTAATGAGCTCATAATCACCTTTTAAATAGACCCAAGTAACTGCTTCTTTACATTTTGAAGTAAGTAAAGTACGATATTTTTCTTTGAGTGCAGAGCAGGCTAATACAGCACCGTTTTTTCGCGACCATTCTAAAATATTATGAGCTAATCCCTCTAGCCATGGCTGACGGTCCTTATCGTTAAGTGATTGACCACTAGACATCTTTTTGATGTTAGCTTCTGGGTGAAAGTCATCTGCATCATAATATGGTATATTTAAGCTTAAAGATAATCCTTCTGCAATCGTAGATTTGCCAGAACCGCTTACGCCTAAAACAATAATAACCCTAGATTTCTTATGCATTTAAACTTACTAAACTAGCTTTAATTGTTTCTATTTTAGCTAAGGCATCTGCCTCTTTTTTCTTTTCTGAAGCCACAACTTGTTCTGGAGCGTTATTTACAAAACGTTCGTTGGACAGTTTTTTCTGAACAGATTTAAGAAAACCTTCTGTGTAGTTGAGTTCTTCTGTTAGCTTCGTAATTTCGGCCTCAACATCTATACTACCTTCCATAGGAATAAAGTATTCATTAGATTTTACGCGGTAGGTTAAGGCTCCTTCCACAGCTTCTGATACGTAATTAAAACTACTAAGGTTTCCCATTTTTACAATTACCTCATCAAAGGTTGGTTTTGTAGTTTCATTATTTACAATAGAAAATCCAATAGCATCCTTATTGGCTATGTTTTTTTGCTTTCTAATATTTCTTAGACCAGAGATGACCTCAGCCGCAAAATCAAACTCAGCAATAAGATCTTTATTAATCGTTTTAGGTTTTGGCCATTTTGAGATAATAAGTGCCTGCTCGGTAGTTCTTTGGCTTATTAATTGCCAAATCTCTTCAGTTAAAAATGGCATAAAAGGATGCAGTATCCTTAAATTATCCTCTAACAATTCAATTGCAGTATTTAAGGTTTTAGCGTCTATAGGTTGTTGGTAAGCAGGTTTTATCATTTCTAAAAACCATCCACAAAAATCATCATACACTAACTTATACATAGCCATTAGGGCATCACTTAATCTGTACTTACTAAAGTGATCTTCTATGTCAACCAGTACCTCTTGAAATTTAGATTGACACCACTCTACAGCGATTTTACTTGAGCTTGGTTGTTCTATATTTTCATCTATTTCCCACCCTTTTATCAACCTAAAGGCATTCCATATTTTATTAGAAAATTGTTTTCCTTGTTGACAGAGTGCTTCATCAAACAACAAGTCGTTGCCTGCCGCAGAGCTTAATAAAAGTCCTACTCTTACGCCATCAGCACCATATTCTTCTATCAACTTAAGAGCATCAGGAGAGTTCCCTAAAGACTTAGACATTTTGCGACGTTGCTTATCTCTAACTAAACCTGTTAGATAAACGTTTTCAAAAGGTTTTTCATCCTTATACTCATAACCTGCAATAATCATTCTGGCCACCCAAAAGAATAATATATCTGGACCTGTTACGAGGTCATTGGTTGGGTAGTAGTATTTAATTTCTTCGTTTTCAGGGTTTCGAATACCATCAAACACAGACATTGGCCAGAGCCAAGAACTAAACCATGTATCTAGTGCATCTGCGTCTTGCCTTAAGTCTTCTATTTTAAAAGATGTATCAACATCGCTCGATGTAAGAGCTAATTTCTTTTTGGCTAATTCATAAGCGGCTTCTCTAGTCTCAGCAACAACAAAATCTTCTTTACCATCACCATAATAATAGGCAGGTATTTGCTGTCCCCAAAGTAATTGTCTTGAGATGTTCCAATCTCGGATATTTTCCATCCAATGGCGATAGGTGTTTTCAAACTTTTTAGGAAAAAGTTTAACATCACCATCTTTTAGCACCGCTGTAATCGCTGGTTTTACCAAATCTTCCATCTTTAAAAACCACTGATCACTTAGACGTGGTTCTATAATGGCTTTTGTACGCTCAGAGATACCAACACGATTATTGTAATCTTCAATTTTTTGTATTTGACCAAGTGTTTCAAGCTCCTTTACAATGGCTTTTCTAACTACAAAGCGATCCTTACCTTCATATTGTAAGCCATAACTGTTTAGCGTAGCATCTTCATTAAAAATATCGATGACTTCTAACTGATGTTTATCTCCCAAGATTTTATCATTTTCATCGTGTGCAGGTGTTACCTTTAAGCAACCTGTCCCAAATTCAACATCAACATAATCATCTTCTATAATAGGGATAACACGATTACATATTGGCACAATCGCTTTTTTACCCTTTAAGTTAGTGTGTCTAGGGTCTTGTGGATTAATACAAATAGCGGTATCACCTAAGATGGTTTCTGGTCGTGTTGTTGCTATTGTTAAGGTCTCATCTGAGCCTTCTATTTTGTAATTTACATAGTAGAGTTTTCCTTGTTTTTCTATATATTCAACCTCTTCATCGGACAGTGTAGTTTTTGCTTCAGGATCCCAATTAACCATACGATAGCCTCTATAAATAAGGCCTTTGTTAAATAAATCTACAAATACTTTTATTACGGCTTGAGACATATCATCGTCCATCGTAAATTTTGTTCTTTCCCAATCACAAGAACAGCCTAGTTTTTTTAATTGCTCTAGGATAACAACACCATACTCCTCGGTCCAATCCCAAGCATGTTTTAAAAACTCAGCTCTAGACAAGTCATTTTTATCTATGCCTTGTTCCTTTAATTTAGCAACCACTTTTGCTTCGGTTGCTATAGAAGCGTGGTCAGTACCTGGTACCCAACAGGCATTTTTACCTAACAGTCTTGCTCTCCGTATTAAAACATCTTGAATGGTATTATTAAGCATGTGTCCCATATGTAGTACTCCTGTAACGTTCGGCGGAGGAATTACAATGGTATAAGGCTCTCTATGATCTGGCTTGGATTGAAAATACTTGTTTTTCATCCAGTAGTCATACCACTTTGCCTCTACTGCTAATGCATTATATTTTGATGGGATTTCCATGTTTTGGTACTGTTTTTGATAAGTAACTAACAAAAGTACTTATATTTCTTTTTTTGAAAAATTATATGGATGATTAATGTTACCGTAAAGTTTAAATACTGTTAAATACATTGTAATACATCTAATTAATTTTGACGCGATTAAAAAAGTAAGTAGCTTTGAATATCAATTTTAAATAAAAAATGATGAAAAATGTAATAGCAATTTTGTTTATAGGTTTAATGAGTCTTGGTATTTCTGCTCAAAAAAAAGCAGCTAAGATTGAATTTAAGACTGAAGTTATTGACTACGGCACTATAGAAAAAGGGGCTGATGGTGTAAGAACTTTTGAATTTACAAATACAGGTAACGCACCTTTAATAATTTCTAGTGTTAAATCTACCTGTGGATGTACGGTTCCTAAAAAACCAAAAGATCCTATTATGCCAGGTGAAACCGGTGAGATTGAAGTAAAGTATGACACTAAAAGAGTGAACCCAATACGCAAAACAATTACGGTTATCTCTAATGCTGAAACTCCTACGGTAGCACTTAAAATAAAAGGATTAGTTATTGATCCTAATAAAACGAGTGTTTTAGAAAAGAAAAGTAAAAGTATGATGGAACAGTAGTAAACATCTACTTATAAAACAAAACATAAGAATTAAAGCCCTCAGTTTGAGGGCTTATTTATTTTAAAAGCATCATCTAACTTAAACTTAAAGAATTTTTCTTTGCCGTCTCTTTCTACTTTCATAGTGAGCGTTGTCCCTGTTTTGTCATGGAAAAACTGGTTAATTTCGGGTAATCTATAATTATAAACCAATACCTTATTAATACTAATCACAATATCTCCAACCCTTAAACCAGATGCATAAGCATTAGACGTTTCTCTAATTTCAACGATTTTATAGGCGGGCTTTAACCGCATTATATAATCTATAGAATAATCGATTTTTACTGCCCTACTAGACTTATCATTATTACGGACAGAACTATAACCATTTGAGGGCTGATTTTGCCTAGAGATATTTACACGTTCCTTTACAAACATATTACCATTATGCTCTAGTATAATTCCACTATTGTTATACGTAAAGCGGTTTTTAAAATAAGAGTTCTTTTTTAAATGAATATCTTGATTTCTGTAATCAAAAATGATATTAAACCTTTTTAAAATATCCCCTCCTAAGCTTCCTTTTCTGTCTTTGTGCATCTTTGCAAGATCAACAGAAGACGGGTCTGGAAAAGAGACGTTAACATCGTTCAAATTATAGTTGGCAAGATTAAATTTTTTAACCTTTGATCGTTTACCATAAACTGAACCACTAAGCCCTTTACCAAGGTAGTCCCTAAAAAACCTTTCAGTATCTGGTATAATTCCATTTTTAATATCTTCAAAAAGCCATAATGCATCACTACTCCCAGTATCTATTAATAATTTAACAGTTTTTATATTTTGCTCACTAAAAAACACATTAGCATTTACATAAGGTTTTCTTCGGTATAAATTTATAGGGATAGTCTGCCATTTTTTGGAGTTTTTTAGTTTAAACGTCTCATGCTTATAAATCTTTATATACTCAGAGTTATAATTAATCTCAACAACAAAATTCTTAAACAAATCATACCCAATAATGCCATGAACAAGCACGCCTAACCTAGGTGTAAAGTTTATAGAATTGTCAAATAAAACATACAAATCTTGATTGGTTGAAATAGCATCACCAATTTTAAATATATTATTTTTAGATTTTAAGGCTTCTATTTTTCCATCAGCACCTAATCCATGTAAAAAAAAGGTCTCGGTATCTTTTAAATTTAAAGAATCACTCTCAGAAAGATTAAACAAAATGGGTTTACTTACGCCAGAATCTAAAACAAAAGATAAAGTAACTCCATTGACTTCTACAGGTAAAATTATGAGATTACTTGTAAACTCAAATTTAATTTTTTTACTTTCCTGAGTATTAAGAAAAAAACCACTTTGAGAATAAAGCAAACTACAAGATAACCCTACAAAACATAAACTTAGATACCTAAAAAACAATTTCAATAGCTGTATTTTTAAATGAATTTACAAATCTTTAGATTGTCAGTATATTTAAGGTTCTTTTTTTACAAATAATTTAAGAAATTTAAGACCTTTGCTCTCTAAATTAATTATAATGCCAAAAATTTCAAGAAAAGGAATAACCATGCCTGAGTCACCAATTAGAAAATTGGTACCTTTTGCTGAAGATGCAGAAAAAAAAGGAAAAACTGTGTATTACCTCAACATTGGTCAACCAGATATAAAAACACCTGCAATTGCTCTAAATGCTATTAAGAATCATTCACTAGATATACTTGCTTATTCTCGGTCTGAAGGCTCTGAAAATTATAGACTAAAAATTGCAGACTATTACAAGCGTAATTCTATTAATGTTACCCATAACGACATTATAGTAACTACTGGTGGTAGCGAAGCGCTATTATTTGCCTTTGGTAGTATTATGGATGAAGATGATGAAATTATAATACCAGAACCCTTTTACGCCAATTACAACGGATTTTCAACAGCCTCTGGTGTAAATGTTGTTCCTGTAATTTCTAAGATAGAAGATAATTTTGCATTACCACCTATTGAAGAATTTGAAAAATTAATCACATCCAAAACAAAAGCTATTTTAATATGTAATCCTGGTAATCCTACAGGCTATTTATATTCTAAAGAGGAAATAAAAAAGTTAGCTTCCATCGTAAAAAAGCACGATTTATTTTTAATAGCAGATGAAGTTTACAGAGAATTTGTTTACGATGGTATTAGCCATTATTCTATTTTACAAGAAGAAGGTTTAGAGAACCATGCTATTGTTATAGACTCTGTATCTAAGCGTTATAGCATGTGTGGTGCTCGTATTGGTTACTTAGTTTCAAAGAATAAAGAAGTTATAAAAACAGCATTAAAATTTGCACAAGCACGTCTTAGTCCTCCTACATTGGCACAAATAGCTAGTGAGGCTGCTTTAGACACTCCACAAAGTTATTTTGATGATGTAATTGAAGACTATGTAAACCGAAGAAACTTGCTCATTGCTGAGTTTCAAAACATCCCAGGTGTAAAAGTGGCCAAACCTAATGGAGCGTTTTATTGCATTGCAGAGTTACCTGTGAAAAATTCAGATGATTTTGCACGTTGGTTATTAGAATCCTTCGATTATAATAACAATACCGTTATGGTTGCTCCTGCCGCAGGATTTTACTCCTCACCAAATGTTGGCAATAACCAAATTAGAATTGCTTATGTCTTAAATGAGGAAAGTTTAAAACGAGCTGTACAAGTTTTAGCAGAAGCTTTAAAAGTTTATAAAGATTAATGGTCATAGAAAAAAATGTTTCTTTACAACCCTTTAACACTTTTGGCATAGACGCAAAAGCCAAACTATATTGTAATATCACAGATATTAACAGCTTAGAAGACATTTTAAAGAAACATAATACTCAACCTATATTTACCCTTGGAGGTGGCAGTAATATGTTACTTACCCAAGATATTGAAGCACTTGTTTTACACATTAACCTTAAAGGCATTAGTATATTTAGTGAGACGGAAGATGCCGTTATTATTAAGGCTATGGCAGGTGAAAATTGGCATAATTTTGTAGTATGGTGCCTTAAGCATAACTATGGTGGTATAGAAAATTTATCCCTTATTCCTGGGAATGTTGGCACAGCACCCATACAAAACATAGGTGCATATGGTGTAGAACTCAAAGATGTATTTGTGAGTTGCGAAGCCATAAATATTAAAACCCAAAAGGTAAAAACATTCACCAAGGACCAGTGCAAATTTGGTTACAGAGAATCTGTTTTTAAACAGCAACTCAAAGGAAACTATATCATAACAAGTGTCAACTTTAAGTTAACGAAAGTTCATCATCAACTCCATCTCAATTATGGTGCTATAAAGCAACAGCTCAATACATTTAATATTGCCAAGCCAACAATAGAAGATATATCTAAGGCTGTTATTGCAATAAGACAAAGTAAATTACCCGATCCTAAAAAGATTGGGAATAGCGGAAGCTTTTTTAAAAACCCTGTAATTTCTATTGAACAATTTCAAAAGCTAAGCCAAAACTTTCCTGAAATACCATCCTATAAAGTATCTGATAAAGCCGTAAAAGTACCTGCGGGCTGGCTTATTGAAAAAGCTGGTTTTAAAGGCAAACGTTTTAATGATTACGGAGTACACAATAAACAAGCCCTAGTTTTAGTTAATTACGGAAATGCAAACGGGAAAGACATATTTACTTTAGCCATTTTAATTAAAGAAACCATTAAAAGACTCTTTAAAATAGATATAGAAACTGAAGTGAATATCATATAAAACAAAAGCTACAATTTTCATTGTAGCTTCTGAATTTAGAATAATTTAAATATGCTATTAACACTCGCTTTTAGTAGCGCACATTATTCTAAAAATATATGTTGCTATTAACCCTTAAGGTCTAATTAACTATATTTACGATATAAAATCCTAATTGGATGTTCTTAAATAAGATTTTAACATTTTGAGTATTACATCTACTGAGCAAAACATTATAGACCTACTTAAGGTAAAGGACAAACGTGCTATAAATCTTCTCTACGAAAACTATTCTAATAGTTTATACGGTGTTATTTTAAAAATCACTATTAACGAAGAAATAGCAGAAGACGCCTTACAGGAAACCTTTGTGAAAATTTGGAAAAATGCGCATAAATACGATGCCAGTAAAGCAAAACTTTTTACATGGCTCTTTAGAATTGCTAGAAACACAGCCATTGATAAACTGAGAAGTTTTAATAATCGCTACCATAAAGAAGTCCAAATTGATACTTCTAACGTATATATACTTCCAACAAGCAATTTAAACCAAGACGTCTTGGATATTAAAGACCACGTTGGCCGTTTAGAAGAAAAGTACCAAATTGTGTTAGACGCCTTATTTTTTCAGGGTATGACACAACAAGAAGCTAGTGATGAATTAAACATTCCACTAGGCACAATTAAATCGAGATTAAAAATTGGATTACGCGAACTTAAAAAAGTTTATAATCCTTAAACTAATGACATGGATAAGAAATTACATAAGTTTTTAGATTCTAATCTACTCAACAAGTATTTAGTAGGCGAAACTTCTATTGAAGAGAACAAAGAAGTTGAGTACTTTATTAGTACATACCCAAAAGCCGCAGACGCATATCAGAAGCTACAAGATAACCTTGAGATTATAGCTAAAGCGGGTGCTACAAATGTTCCTAAAAATATATTATCTAACATACTAGAAGAGCTAGACGACACTAGTAATACTAAAGTTATACAACTCGTTCAGCAAAAACAAACACCATGGTACAGTATTGCTGCGAGTGCTGCTGCAGTATTATTTGCAACCATGTCCTTTCTTCTTTATCAAAAAAACTTAGAGTTAACAGATGAGAATAACATTGTAGTCGATGAAATTTTTGACCTCAGAGGAGATATTGATAATAACAACTCTAAACTTAACGAATTATCTAAAGTGCTAAATAATCTCAACAATCCAGACGCTAAAAAATATGTCATCAATGGAAATGAGCGCGCCAAAAACTTAAAGACTGTAGCTTATATTAATCCTGTTGACAAAACAACTATGATTGATGTGATCTCCTTACCACAATTACCAAAAGATCAGCACTATCAAATTTGGGCAGAACTGCAGGACAGAATGGTTAATTTAGGGATCTTAGACGAGTCAGAACGTCAATTAAAACCTATTCCGTATATGGAAGACGCCCTAGCACTAAGTATTAAAATAGGTACAGATGGCACAGAAAACAATGCTAACGATAATGCAGTAGCTGAAGTTTCATTAAAACAATAGTCATTGATTGCTGTATCATAAAAATTGTAAATAAAAAGAGGCCTCTTTAAAGAAGCCTCTTTTTATTTATTACAACCTTTTAAGATGTTATTCTTTTGCGAAAAATGATTTATGAATAATGCCACCAATTATAGCACCTACGATTGGAGCCACCCAAAACACCCATACTTGAGATAAATAAGCGCCATCAGCAAATAAAGCTTGGCTCAATGATCTTGCTGGATTAACTGACGTATTAGAGATTGGAATACTAATTAAATGAATTAAAGTTAATGCTAATCCTATAGCAATACCAGCAAATCCCTTTGGAGCTTTAGGATAGGTACTACCAAGTATTACTAATAAGAAAAATGCCGTTAAAATAATCTCAGCGATGATTACAGATGTGATACTATACCCACCAGGTGACAAATCTCCATATCCATTAGATGCAAACCCACCAACAGATTCAAAACCAGATTGCCCAGAAACAATAAGATAAAGTGCACAGGCAGCTGTTGTAGCTCCTACAACTTGGGCAATGATATAACCAATTAAATTTTTAGCCTCAAATTTACCACCAGCCCAAAGCCCTATGGATACAGCAGGATTAAAATGCGCACCAGACACGTGCCCAACAGCATATGCCATTGATAATACGGTTAAACCAAAGGCTAAAGACACTCCTACAAATCCAATCCCTAATTCAGGAAAACCTGCAGCAAAAATTGCACTACCACAACCTCCAAACACAAGCCAAAATGTTCCAAAAAATTCTGCAAATAATTTCTTCATAATTGATAATTAATAAGTTAGTTAATAAATATTTCTAATTGTGAGACCCAAGACTTCCGTTTTAGGTCACAATTAAAGCCTGTGCAGAATAAATGTAAAAGCCCTATCTTTGCATAAATAGTTGTATTATTATGAAATTATTATTCCTCACTCTTGGATTGTTAGCCCTAGCCATTGCTGGTATTGCTATAAAACTATGGGCAAAAAAAGATGGCGAATTTGCAGGGACGTGTGCCAGTCAAAACCCTATGTTAAATAGAGAAGGTGAAGCATGTGGTTTCTGCGGAAAAACACCAGACCAGTTTGATAATTGTAACGAACCTCAACACTCATAGCCTTTAATGAGTTTTACTACAATACTATTTATTGTTTTTGCAGTAATAGTAAGTATTCAAGTTATATACTACCTTAGTTTTTTGTTTTCATTTTCAATAAAACGAGAAGACACTTATTTAAAAAAACATATTCCAGTTTCTGTTATTATTTGTGCAAAAAATGAAGCACAAAACATAAAGAAAAATCTTCCTTTTATTATAAGTCAGGCCTATTCAAACTTCGAAATAGTTTTAGTTAATGACAGCTCTTCTGACGAGACTTTAGAGGTAATGAAAGAATTTGAAGCTAAACATAATAGAATTAAAATAGTAGACGTAAAAACTAATGAAGCGTTTTGGGGAAATAAAAAATATGCTTTAACACTTGGTATAAAAGCCTCAAGTCATGATTTTTTGGTTTTTACAGACGCAGATTGCAGACCTATATCTAACCAGTGGTTAGCGCATGTTAGTAGCAAATTTTCTAACCAAAAGGCTATTGTGTTGGGTTATGGTGCTTATGCTAAAAAACGATTATCTCTATTAAACCAATTAATTCGTTATGAAACTGTAATGACTGCATTACAATATTTTTCGTATGCCAATTTAGGAATACCTTACATGGGTGTTGGTAGAAATTTGGCATATCGTAAAGGATTGTTTTTTTACAATAATGGTTTTAATGGGCACATGGCGATTAAATCTGGAGACGATGATTTGTTTATAAACGAAGTTGCCCACGCTCAAAACACTGCTATCTGCGTATCTAAAGAAAGTTTCACAGAATCCGAACCCAAAAAAACGTTTAAAGATTGGATATTACAAAAACGAAGACATATTAGCACATCGAGGTTATATAAAACAAAGCACAAAATATTACTAGGTTTATTTTATACGTCTCAGTTATTATTTTGGGTTTTAGGCATACTATTATTAACTCTGGGAGACCATTGGCAACTACTCACGGTCTTAATAAGCCTACGTTTCGTTATTCAACTTTTTAGCTTTGGCTTAGCAGCTAAAAAATTAGAGGATACTAATCTTGTTCTTATATCACCTTTTTTAGAATTATTTTTAATTACTACACAATTAAGTATCTTTAGTGCAAATCTTATAGCTACACCAAAACATTGGAAATAAAAGACGCAATTACTAAAGCCAAAAATAATGACCAAATTGCGTTTAATTTTTTATTAGATACCTTTTGGAATGATGTCTATTCATTTCAGTTAAAACGTACTAAAAATGAAAATGATGCTGAGGACATTACAATCCAAACATTTTCAAAAGCTTTTGATAAAATAAAAACCTTTAAAGAGGAGTATAAGTTTAGTACTTGGCTTATCACAATTTCTAAAAATATTCATATTGATTTAGTTAGAAAACAGAATAGAATAATACAAAGCACCTCTAAAGACAATGAGAACAACTATTTAGAAATTGTTGACGACTCACCTACTCCAGAAGATAAAATTATAACCGAACAAAACTTGGCCAAGTTACTACGAGATATAAAAAAGCTGAAGCCACATTACCAAGAGGTAATTAACTTAAGGTACTTTCAAGAATTGAGTTATAAAGAAATATCTCAGGAACTTAATGCACCAATAAATAATGTTAAGGTAAAACTCTTAAGAGCCAAAAAACTCTTAGCAGCGATTATTACCACATCATAATGTTTACGACGCTAAAAAAATTAGGACCAGGACTATTATTTGCAGGTGCAGCCATTGGTGTATCACATTTAGTACAGTCCACAAGAGCTGGCGCTGATTTTGGCTTAGGCTTACTTTGGGCGCTTTTGTTGGTTAACCTATTTAAATATCCCTTTTTTCAATATGGGCCTCGCTATGCCTCCGCAACTGGCGAAAGTCTCTTAGAAGGCTATTATAAATTAGGTAAAGGAATACTTATTACCTATTTTCTATTAAACTTAGCCACAATGTTTACAATACAAGCAGCAGTTACCATAGTTACTGCTGGTTTAGCAAATTCACTATTTGGTGATATTAGTTTTTTAAATTTGGGAATACAAAGTATATCTAGTGTAGAATTATGGACTATAATTATTCTAAGCATCTGTCTTCTCATTTTATTTTTAGGAACTTACGCTACTTTAGACAAGCTTATTAAAGTTATTATTATTACACTAACCATTAGCACATTAGTTGCTGTATGTTTTGCTTTTTCAGAATTTGAATCACCTATTTCATTAGTTCAAATATTACCAAAAGACACTACTAAAGTTGCATTCTTAATTGCTTTTATGGGTTGGATGCCTGCACCTTTAGATATTTCCGTTTGGCACTCAATTTGGGCCATAGAAAAGAAGAAAGATGAAAATGATTTTTCACCTAAGCGGGCTTTGTTAGATTTTAATATTGGCTATTTTGGCGCTGTAATTCTTGGAGTTGCTTTTGTTTGTCTTGGTTATTTTGTAATGTTTAATAGTGGAGAAACCTTTAGTAATAAAGCTGCTGTATTTTCTTATCAACTTATTGATTTGTACACTAAAAGTCTTGGTAATTGGGCTCATGTGGTAATTGGTATTGCGGCATTTACAACCATGTTTAGTACTACAATTACAACTTTAGACGCTTCTCCAAGAGCCATGTCTAAAAGCACAAATTTAATTTTTAACAAAAGATTTAAAAACGGGTATTTATATTGGATACTCATTTTAGCCTTTGGCACGCTATTCATCTTTTTTGTTTTGGCCTCAGAAATGGGTTTATTAATTAAAATAGCTACAATTCTTTCTTTCATTACCGCACCATTTTATGCTATTATTAACTACACGTTAATCTCCGGAAAGCATACTCCAAAACTCTGGAGACCAAGCTTAAAATTGCATGTTTTATCATGCCTTGGTATTCTTTTTCTCATTGGATTTGGCCTATGGTATTTAACCCTACTTTAATTTTTTACTTCGTATCTTTGTTTATTGAAATTGAAAAATTAAATGGAGACCAAAGTAGATTCAAACATTTTACCAGAACGCAAACCTAAGTGGCTACGTGTAAAATTACCTACAGGTAAAAAATACACCGAACTTAGAAGCCTTGTCGATAAATACAAATTAAATACAATATGCACCTCAGGAAGCTGCCCAAACATGGGTGAATGTTGGGGAGAAGGCACAGCTACCTTTATGATATTAGGTAATGTTTGTACACGCTCTTGCGGATTTTGCGGTGTAAAAACTGGCAGACCAGAAACCGTAGACTGGGACGAGCCAGAAAAGGTAGCGCGCTCCATAAAAATTATGCAAATTAAACATGCTGTATTAACGAGCGTAGATAGAGACGACTTAAAAGATATGGGAAGTATAATGTGGGCAGAGACGGTTAAGGCCGTTCGTAGAATGAATCCACAAACCACCTTAGAAACCTTAATACCAGATTTCCAAGGTATAGAAAAACATATTGACAGAATTATAGATGTTGCACCAGAAGTAGTGTCACATAATATTGAAACCGTAAGACGCCTCACACGCGAAGTCCGGATACAAGCAAAATACGACCGTAGCATGAGAGTTCTTAAATATTTAAAATCCCAAGGCCAACGCAGAACCAAGTCTGGTATTATGTTAGGGCTAGGCGAGGCGCGCGAGGAAGTTATACAAACCTTACATGATTTGCGCGAAAATGATGTAGATGTAGTAACCATAGGGCAATACCTCCAACCTAGCAAAAAACACTTACCTGTTAAACGCTTTATTAACCCAGATGAGTTTGATGAATACAAGGAAATTGGTTTAGAGCTTGGTTTTAGACATGTAGAGAGTAGTGCCTTAGTAAGATCTTCTTACAAAGCTCAAAAACACATTAATTAATGATTAGAGTTGCCATTAATGGATTTGGCAGAATTGGGCGCCGAGTTTTTAGATTAGCCCTTCAGCACCCTCAAATCCAAATTGTTGCTATTAATGACTTAGCAGACTGTAAAACACTAAGTCATCTTTTAAAGTATGATAGTATTCATGGCGTATTAAAGGAGGAGATCTCTTCAGACAAAGATCATATTATCATTAATAGCACCTCCATTCCTTTATATAATAAAAACCACCCAGAGTTAATTGACTGGACTCAAGTAAATCCTGATTTTGTAATTGAAGCCACCGGAAAATTTAAATCTAAGGCCGACCTACAAAAGCACATTAATAAGGGCGCTAAGCGTGTTATATTATCTGTTCCTGCAATAGATGATGATATAAAAACTATCGTTTTAGGTGTTAACGATAGTAGCATTGAAGGTTATGAAACTATGGTATCTAACGCATCTTGTACAACAAATAATGCGGCTCCAATGATAGCTTTAATTAAGCAACATTTCGGTATTAAGCAAGCCTACATAACTACAGTACATTCGTATACAACGGATCAAAGTTTACACGACCAACCTCATAGAGATTTAAGACGTGCCAGAGCCGCTGGCCAATCTATAGTACCTACAACTACAGGTGCTGCAAAAGCACTTACCAAGATTTTTCCAGATCTGTCCAATGTAATAGGAGGCTGCGGTATTAGAGTTCCTGTAGCAAACGGCTCATTAACGGACATCACTATAAATGTAGAAAAAAATACGACTATTAAAGCCGTTAATACTATTTTTAAAACCGCATCTAAATCGCATTTAAAAGGTATTTTAGAATACACCGAAGATCCTATAGTATCTATTGATATTGTTGGAAATTCGCACTCCTGTATTTTTGATGCTCAAATGACATCAGTCATCGGAAATATGGTAAAAATCGTAGGTTGGTACGATAATGAAACGGGCTACAGTTCTAGAATTTTAGACTTAATATGTAATTTATCGGATAAAAATACACTTTTATCGAATAAATAATTATATTTGTTGAATAATTTTAACAAAATGTCTCAAGTTAAATACCACATATTTGTATTTATAGTATGTACTAGTAGTCTAATTTTCGCACAAAAAAGAGGTGGAGAAGATTCAGATATATTAGCATTGAGACTACAGAACCGTGTCGACCAAGCCAAACTAGACGCTGATCGTGGTGATTACTATCCCGCACTAGGTAATCTATCTAGCGCCTTAGACATTGCAACTAAAATTGAGGACGTAAAAAGCGAAGGTATTGTTCGTACTAAAATTGCTAAATTAAGATATCTCGTTGGTGAAACAGAAAGAGCCATCGTAGAGCTTACAACCGCAATAAAACTTCAACGCGAACATAATGATTACGCTAATTTAGCTATAACCTATAATATTAAAGGTGTAATCCATAGCGCAAATAACGATTATAAAGCGGCTCTTGAATATTATAATTCTGCAAAGACACTTTTTGAGCAAGAGGATTTAGAAGAATACATTTCAGAGGTGACGCTAAATGAAGCCAAGGCGTATATTGCATTAAAAAATTACGATAAGGCAAAAGCACAATTAGACAAAACAATCATAATTACAAAAAAATATGATCAAAACAGAAGACTAAGTAGTGCACTTATTGAATCCGCAAAAGTTTCTAGCGCCTTAGATAATAATGAGCTCGCCCTAACTTTGGCTCAACAAGGCTTAAGGATTGCTAAATCTTATAAAATAATAGAAAATATAAATGAAGCGTACTTAACCTTAAGCGATGTCTACCAAAAAAATGGTAATTATAAAAATTCTCTCGAATATATAGAACAACACATTACATTATCCGATTCTATATTAGATGTTAAACGTGCAAATTTAGCACCAGGAGTATCATCTTTATATATCAATAAATATAAAGATGATGCCAACGCCCAATTACAGCAGCAAATTGATGAAGTACATGCCGAAGAAAATTTTACACGTATTACCACTATTTTAAGTATTGCCCTAATTACAATACTCTCACTTTTAACCCTATCATTATATAAAAACAACAACATAAGGTTAAAGACTAATAATATGTTGCACAAAAAAAATGATGAACTTATAGTGGCTAAAGAGAAGGCAGAGCTAGCCTCTAAGACCAAAGCTAATTTTCTCTCTACTGTTACACACGAGCTACGTACACCGCTATATGCCGTTACGGGCTTAACCAATATGTTATTAGACGAAAAACCTAAAGAGCACCAAATACCACATTTAAAATCACTTAAGTTCTCTGGAGATTATTTACTCACTTTTATAAATGATATTCTTCAAATTAATAAAATTGAAGCTAATAAAGTAGAACTAGACCCTGAAACGTTTAACCTTAAAGATAAAATAGAAAATGTGATCTCTGCCTTAAGCAATTCTGCAAAAAACAATGGCACCAAATTACATCTAGACTATGAAGAATCGTTACCTGAAACCTATAATGGTGACCAATTAAAAATATCCCAAATCCTAATTAACCTACTTGGAAATGCAATTAAATTCACAAAAGATGGTGACATCTGGATACGCGCCTATAAAATCGGTCTAAAAGACGATGTGTATTCGATTCGCTTTGAAATTGAAGATAATGGCATTGGTATTACAAAAGAAAAACAAGATCAAATGTTTGATAGTTTCTCCCAAGGCTCTGTTCAAATTAACAGAAAATATGGAGGTACTGGCCTTGGACTTTCTATTGTTAAAGGACTTATTAAAATCCTTAAAGGTAAGATTTACCTTAAGAGTGAACTTGGCAAAGGCACCACGTTCTTTTTTGAGATTCCTTTAGAAAAAGCTGAAATAGCTATTAAACCACAAGAAGAAATTACAAAAATTAATAAAATGGAAGAATTGGATTTAAGTGATGTTAAAATTTTAATTGTTGAAGACAATAAGATCAATCAAATGATTACTAAAAAGATCTTAAATAAAATGGGACTTTCGTGTGATGTGGTTGATAATGGCGAAGCTGCCGTAGAACAAGTAAAAACTACAACTTATAATATTGTTCTAATGGACATACATATGCCAGGTATTAGTGGACTAGAAGCCACTAAAATTATAAGAACTTTTGATAAAGACTTAACTATTTTTGCTTTAACAGCTGTAACATTAGAAGATAAAATGCACGAGTTTGGTGAAGCTGGTTTCAACGATATTATTTCAAAACCTTTTAAGCAAGAAGACTTTGAAGGTAAACTATACGATGTCCTTTCTGGTAAAGAAGTTGTGTCAACTTTCTTTTAAATACCCATAAAATTAGTAATCATTTTATCAAAATCGTCTCGTTTATCAATAGCCAATTCTATAGGCAAATAATACAACTTAGACGCTATAATTTCATACTCAGACAATCTTACAAAATCTTTCTCCGTAGTAACAATTAAATCATTATGAGATAACATTTCAACATCCTCTGGCTTAAAACTATAATGGTCTGGATATTCAATATGATTAAACGCTAAGCTATTTTCATTTAAAAATTCTAACAGTGGATTTGCATTTGCAATACCCGTAACTAAAGTAAATTTAGGCAGTTGTTTTAGGATTAACTCACCTGTAGTTGATATCACCTTATCAGAATATTGAATTGTACTAAAAAACACCCTTTGATGCTTTCTAATTTTAAGCTTATCTATTATTGTATTCTTTTCAGAATCAGTAATCGTACTTGGGCACTTGGTAACAACAATAATATCCGCACGTTTAGCACCAGAACGAGGTTCTCTTAAATTCCCAGTTGGCAAAACCATATCATCACTATATAGCTTATAATAAGCCGTTAAAAGAATATTAAACCCAGCGTTTACCTTTCTGTGCTGATACGCATCGTCTAGCAAAATAAGTTCGGGCTTATCCGTTAAAGCTAATAATTTAGCAATGGCATTTTGACGGTCTCCATCAACAGCAACTTTAATACCCTTA
Source organism: uncultured Winogradskyella sp. (assembly GCF_937958655.1). GTDB lineage: Bacteria > Bacteroidota > Bacteroidia > Flavobacteriales > Flavobacteriaceae > Winogradskyella. Next base: position 30,212 of record NZ_CALGNH010000030.1, read on the forward strand.
AATTTTCTAAAAAACTGAAAAGGCTCATCACCAATAGTATCAGCCGTTGCATTTTTATCTGCTAAAACAAAACCTTCTGTAATCCGTTTATAACCTCTACTGAGTGTTGCTACATTTTTTTTATCCTTTAACAATCGTATTAAATATTCAATCATAGGAGTTTTACCTGTACCACCAGTACTAAGATTACCAACACAAATTATAGGAATATCGTAAGATTTAGACGATTTAAAACCCTTGTCATAAAGCCAATTACGTAGTCTAGTTATTAGATAATAAATAGGCACCACCGGAAACAATATATTGCGTAGTATCTTCACGAGCACTAAAATATATTATTTTTGAAACAAATATGCACTTATGACTGTTCAAGATGTAATAGACCAACTCAATGAGCTTGCTCCACTCGCCTATGCCGAAGATTTTGATAATGTTGGGCTCTTAGTAGGAGATAAAAAACAAACCATCACAGGTATCCTTGTAACTTTAGATACGTTAGAGGCTGTTGTAGATGAAGCCATTGAACAGGGTTGTAATATGATAGTGAGCTTTCATCCTATTATTTTTAAAGGCCTTAAAAATTTAACAGGAAAAACCTATGTAGAACGTGTAGTTATTAAAGCCATACAGCACAATATTGCTATTTTCTCTATTCACACAGCCTTAGATAACGCTTTTAAAGGTGTTAATTCTATTATATGTGATCAACTTAATTTAGAAAACAAAAAGATTTTAATACCACAATCTGGCACCATAAAAAAGTTACAAACCTACGTTCCTACAAACCATGCTGAAGCATTAAGACAGGCTTTATTTACTGCTGGCGCTGGTAATATTGGCAACTATGAATCCTGCAGCTTTAGTTCTAAAGGAGAGGGCACTTATAAAGGTAATGAAGCCTCTAACCCTACCATTGGTAAAAAAGGAGTGCTACACACCGAAGCAGAAACCTCAGTTGCTGTCACCTTTAAAAAACACTTGGAGAGTAAAATCCTAAAAGCCTTATTTAAAGCACACCCTTATGAGGAAGTTGCTTACGAAATAACAACCTTAGAAAACACCAATCAGCATATTGGTATGGGAATGATTGGTGAACTTAAAGACGCTATGGATGAAAAAGAATGTTTAGCATTCATAAAACAAAAAATGAATACAGATTGTATAAGACATTCTAAATTACGTAACAAACCCATTAAAACCATTGCAGTTTTAGGTGGTTCGGGCAGTTTTGCTATTGGCGCCGCAAAAGCTTCTAAGGCAGATCTTTTAGTCACCGCAGATCTTAAATATCACGACTTTTTTAGTGCAGAAGACAGCATAGTTTTGGCCGACATAGGTCATTATGAAAGTGAGCAGTTCACAAAATCGTTTTTAACCGACTATCTCTCAAAAAAAATTACTAGTTTTGCAGTCGTTTTATCTAAGACAAATACAAATCCGGTAAAGTATTTATAATTATGGCAAAAAAAGCTGAAGCTACTGTAGAAGACCGTTTAAGGGCGTTATACGATTTACAGTTAATTGACTCTCGAGTAGACGAGATAAGAAATGTTAGAGGAGAACTTCCATTAGAAGTTAGAGATTTAGAGGATGAGGTTGAAGGCTTAAGTACGCGTTTAGAGAAATTAAAAGATAGCTTAGCTATTATCGATGACGAAATTAAAGGCAAAAAGAACTTAATTGAAGAAGCTAAAACTTTAATTAAAAAATATAGCGAGCAACAAAACAATGTTAGAAATAACAGAGAGTACAACTCGTTGACTAAAGAGATTGAATTTCAGGAATTAGAAATTCAATTGGCTGAAAAGCATATCAAAGAATTTAAAGCTCAAATTGAGCAGAAAAAAGAGGTGATCTCAGAAACTAAAGACCGTTTAAAAGACCGTAAGGATCATCTTAAGCATAAAAAAGGTGAACTTAATGAGATTTTAAAGGAAACTGAAAAAGAAGAGGAAGCATTATTAAATAAATCGGCAGATTTTCAAAAGAAAATCGATGAGCGTTTAGTGAAAGCTTATCTAAGAATCCGTAATAATGTTAAAAACGGTTTAGCCGTAGTACCAATTGAGCGTGGTGCTTCTGGCGGTTCTTTCTTTACAATTCCTCCACAAGTACAGGTAGAAATCGCATCTCGTAAAAAAGTAATTACAGATGAGCACAGTGGTCGTATATTGGTTGATGCTGCATTAGCAGAAGAAGAAAAAGTAAAAATGGAAAAGCTATTTACTAAACTAAGTAAATAATGAGTTTAAAATATAAAATAAGAAGCCTTTACAATTTGTGAAGGCTTTTTTTATTTAATAAAACTTTAAAACAATTCACTTTAAGGAATCGTATTTTTGAACGTCTATTAAAAAAAGAAAATCCACATGAAAAATCTTCTAACGGTTTTAGCCGTACTCTTAGTATTTAGCTGCCATAACCAAGCCCAAACCAACCCTAAACAAAAAGCTGTAATGGAAGCAGAACCCGTAGTTGTGCCATTACAAAATGGTAAAGCCAGAGCCTATTTTGCAAGTGGTTGCTTTTGGTGCGTAGAAGCGATATATGAAAGTGTTAAAGGTGTAGAGGAAGTAATTAACGGCTATGCTGGCGGACATACTACAGATATCACTTACGAAAAAAGTAATACAGGTACCACTGGCCATGCGGAAGCTGTAGAAGTTATTTACGACCCTAATGTGGTAAGCTTTGCAACATTGGTTGATGTGTATTTTGGTTCTCAAAACCCAACACAAGTTAATGGGCAGGGTCCAGACAAAGGCCCTCAATACCGTTCTATTATCTTTTACCAAGATGACCAACAAAAACAAATCATTGAAGAGAAAAAAGCGGCATTAGCCAAAAAACTAGAGACGACTATTGCAGCAGAAATATATCCATTTCAAAAATTCTATAAAGGAGAAGACTACCATCAAGATTTTGAAAAACGAAATCCTAATCAAAGGTACATAAGAGCTGTTTCTATTCCTAGGTTAAATCGTTTTAAAGCAAAGTTTCCTGAGTTACTAAAGGATGACGATAAGCATTGATTTACAAAAGTAAAGCCCTCTAAAGATGACAATTGTATTAATGTTTGTTGATAGGAATGTCCCCTTCAGAGAAATTTAGAGGTGTTTTTTCAAGATTATGAAAATCATAAATATATGTATCCTGCAAGGTCTTGGAGACCTTGTAGGTATTTAAATCACTAAATTTTCGTAGCCTTTATCTCAAATAACATTGGAAATAATTGATTCTTCATTTTATACATGCCATTATCTAACTTTATTAAGTCAGGAAACACATCATAAGGACTTTCATCATATTCGTTTAAGTATTCAATTTGCAACCCAGCTTCAATAAGTGCATTAACCACCTCACTTAAACCATGATTCCACCCATATTCCTTACTCACCATCTTAGAAGATTGGTCAGCATACGTTCCTTCATATTCCTCATAAATAATGCCGTTTTGGTTATAATGGTATTTCATTTTGGGGCTTCCATCTACATAATCAAACATCCAAAGAATGGGATGAAACTCTACAATATAAAAGGTACCGCCAACCTTAAGGCGGTCAGCAATCATTTTAGCCCAAGGTTTTAAATCTGGTAACCAACCAATAACTCCATAACTTGTATAAACAATATCAAAAGTTTTAGTAATGTAATGAGATGTATCTAAAACATTACAGCAGACAAACTCAGCACTGAGCTTTAAGTCCTTATTTAACTGTTTTGCTAATTTTACACCTTCATCACTCAAATCTACACCAACACAATCGGCTCCCAATCTACTCCAACTCAGTGTATCTTGCCCAAAATGACATTGTAAATGTAGCAATGACTTACCATTAACATCACCCAAAGCTTTAAGCTCATAAGCATGTAAAGACGTTTTACCTGCTTTAAAAGCTTCCATGTTATACATCTCACTTTGAGCATGTATGGCTACTTTCTTATTCCAAGTGGCTTTATTTACTTCAAAATAATTAGTGTGATCTCCCATCGTTGGTTAATTTTGCATCTAAATTAAAGCTTCTTTCTCATGAAATATCTATCCGCATTTATTATTTGTGTATCCGTTTTGGTATCATGTAAATCAGAACAAAAAGAATCGGTGACCAAAACTGAAGCTAAAGCGGTTAGTATAGCTGAAAAAATAGCCAATGCACACGGCTACCAAAATTGGAAAAATGTATCGGAGGTGAAATTTACATTTAAAGTAGATAGAGACACCATAAAAGGTAATGGTAGGTCTTGGATTTGGTTTCCAAAAAAAGATAGTGTGGTTATAAAGGCTGGTGAACAAATCGTAAAATACAATAGAAATAAATTAGATAGTATGGCGCTAAATGCAGATAAAGCCTTTATAAATGATAAATTTTGGGTATTTACACCGTTTCAACTCGTTTGGGACACCTCAGCAACAATTTCTAAGCCTAAAACAGCCGAGTCTCCAATACACAAAGAACAACTAAATATGATTACCTTACTTTATAGCGAAAAAGGCGGCTACACACCAGGCGATGCTTATGATATTTATTATGACAACAGTTACCTAATTAAAGAATGGGTATTTAGAAAAGGAAACTCAGAAAAACCATCGTTAACTAACACTTTTGAAAACTATAAAGATTTTAACGGTATTAAAATTGCTATTGACCATAAAAAAGATAATGGCAACTGGAATTTAAACTTCACAAACGTTAGCATTACACTAGATAATTAAAAACTTAAACCGTTTGTTATTTCAATCGTAGTGAGAAATCTCAAATTATGGTAATGATGAAATTACGCGTCCGTCCGTAGGTTAGAATAACAAGCAAACCTCAAAAAATAACTTTAATAGACAAAAGGAATTAAGTAATAATAGAATTTATATAATTTTGGCATTACTTTTGAAATCTATAATGTAAGTTTCACGTCCGTCTTTACGACATAAAACGTATAACTTACATTTTCCGCCTTGTGCGTCTATATATATTCATTAGCGCTTTGTTTTCAAAGCGCTTTTTTTTGCTTTTAAATCCCTATTTTTGTTAGTACCAAATAGAAGTAAACATCTTAGACTTGGTTTGGTATGTTTAACCGAAAATCACTCTCATTTTGTCCGACTATCAACTTGGTCTAAATTACGCCAAAGCGCAAGATACTTTAGATAAATTAGCCACTTATAGGCAAAAATTTCATATTCCAAAGGATGAAAATGGAAACGAACTCATCTATCTCTGTGGTAACTCACTCGGTTTGCAACCTAAATCTACTAAAGCTTATATTAATCAAGAGTTAAAAGATTGGGCTCACCTTGGTGTAGAAGGACATATACATGCTAAAAACCCGTGGTTACCGTATCATGAGTTTTTAACGGAAAGTTCAGCCAAATTAGTAGGTGCAAAACCTATAGAAGTGGTAACAATGAATTCATTGACGGCAAACCTTCATTTTATGATGGCTTCCTTTTACCAACCCACCAATGAGCGTTATAAAATACTGATTGAAAGTGATGCATTTCCTTCAGATAAATATGCCGTAGAATCTCAATTACGTCATCATGGTTACGATGATAAAGAAGGTGTTATCCTTTGGAAACCTAGAACCAATGAAGAATTACTAAATTATGAAGATTTAGAAACGATTCTAAAAACGCATGGGTCCGAGATTGCGTTAATAATGATTGGAGGAGTTAACTACTACACTGGTCAATTTTTCGATTTAAAACGCATTACAACACTCGGACACAGTTATGGCTGTAAGGTTGGATTTGATTGCGCCCATGGAGCCGGAAATGTAGATTTAGATTTACACAACTCTGGTGCAGATTTTGCTGTTTGGTGTACCTATAAATATCTTAACTCAGGACCTGGAAGCCTATCTGGTTGCTTTGTACACCAAAGGCATGCTTACGACAAAAACCTCAACCGATTTACAGGTTGGTGGAGTCATAATAAAGAAACACGCTTTAATATGCGCCACGAGTTTGATGTATTACCTGGTGCTGAAGGTTGGCAATTGAGTAATCCACCAATACTATCCATGGCAGCGATAAAAGCATCCTTAGATATGTTTAATGAGGTTGGAATGGATAACCTATTGAAAAAATCTAAAAAGCTAACAGGCTACTTTGAATATTTGCTAAAAAATCTCGGCGAAGATGTTATTAGAATTATGACGCCCGAAAACCCAAAAGAACGTGGTTGCCAATTATCCATCCAGGTTTTAAATGCAGACAAACAATTACACCATAAACTGACTAAAGCAGGAGTCATTTGTGATTGGCGCGAGCCAGATGTTATTCGTTGTGCACCTGTCCCCTTATATAATTCGTTTGAAGATGTATACCTGATGGTTGATAAACTAAAGAAAATATTAAACTAACTTGTCATTCCGCACTTGATGCGGAATCCACTATTATAAAATAGATTCCTGCCTTTGCAGTAATGACAAATATGGAAAACAAACAACAAAACATACTAATTATTGGAGCAGGTCTTTGCGGAAGTCTTTTAGCGCTGCGCATGGGACAAAGAGGTTATAACGTCACTGTATACGAAATGCGCCCAGACTTACGTAAAACAGAGATCTCAGCTGGCCGATCTATTAACCTTGCGTTTTCTGACCGTGGTAATAAAGCCATGAAATTGGTAGGTATAGAAGACAAAGTAAAGGAACTCTGCATCCCTATGCATGGCAGAATGCTGCATGATAAAGAAGGTAATACGTTTTTATCTAATTACAGTGGTAGGGATTATGAATATATCAATTCAATTTCTAGAGGCGATTTAAATGCTTTGTTACTTAATGAAGCCGAAAAACACGAGAATGTAAAAATTCACTTTAATAAAAAATGCAAATCGGTAGATTTTGAAAAGACCACAGCACTTTTTCAAGACTACCATACAAAGGATCAGTTTATTGAAGATGCAGATTGTATCATAGCCACAGATGGTGCAGGCTCTGCACTACGCAAAAGCTACTTTTTAGAGAAAAAATTTCTATTCAGTTTTTCGCAACATTGGTTAACACATGGCTATAAAGAACTCAGTATTCTACCAGCTAAAGATGGCAGTTATAAAACACACAAAAATGCACTTCATATTTGGCCACGAGGTGACTTTATGGTTATTGCCTTACCAAATTTAGATGGTAGTTTTACGGTTACGTTATTCCTAAGTTATGACGAAGGTGACTATAATTTTAATAACCTTACGACTCCAGAGATTGTTACCGAATTCTTTGAGAAAGAGTTTCCAGATGCTTTAGAGCTTATGCCTAATTTGGTTGAAGACTTTTTTAGCAACCCAACGGCACCTTTGGGTACGGTAAAATGTTCACCTTGGAATTACAAAGGCAACACACTTTTAATGGGAGATTCCGCACACGCCATTGTACCATTTTACGGCCAAGGAATGAACGCCTCCTTTGAAGATGTTGTAGAATTTGATTCTATTTTAGATACACATAAAGGCGACTGGGAAACCGTATTCTCAGAATATAACAAAACAAGAAAGCAAGATACTGATGCCATTGCAGATTTAGCCATTGATAATTTTCATGAGATGAAGGATCATGTTGGTCAGGCTATTTTCCAAGAAAAACGAAAAATTGAAATGGAACTTGAGAAGCAATTTCCAGACGATTATTCTTCTAAGTATAGTTTGGTTACCTTTAATGAAAATATTGGTTACAGAGAAGCTATGTTAAGAGGTCGTGCCCAAGATAAAGCCATTTTCAATATGTTAGCTGATGGGATAATTTCAACCAATGACGCTATAAATGACATCTTAGATAAAGTTAAAACTGAAACTGAAGCGATTTTAGAGGACGATAAAGTTGCACAATTTGGTTTATCCTTACCTTCCTAGAAGGAAGTGACTAAAAATCGCACAAAGAGTGCTTAAAATAAATTAAATAATTAACTCAAATTCCCGCTTTGAGTTTTTCCCCTTTAGGGAAATTAAAAAGGGCTTTTTAATAATGAGTAAACTATATCCGCCAATAAATTTTAAAGCTTGGATAGAAGAAAACCGTCACCTATTAAAGCCACCTGTTGGTAATAAAGTGGTTTGGAAAGATGCTGACGTTATTGTTATGGTTGTTGGTGGGCCAAATAGTCGTACCGATTATCATTACAACGAAACACCAGAATTTTTCTACCAAATTGAAGGTGATATTGTCCTAAAAATAATAGATGAAGGTATACCCAAAGACATTAATATTAAAGAAGGAGACATCTTTGTACTACCTCCAAAAATTCCACATTCGCCACGTAGAGGCCCAAATACAGTGGGTTTAGTTATAGAATATCCGAGACCAGAAGGCGTAAAAGACAAATTACAATGGTATTCTGAAGACAATGGAGAATTAGAATATGAAGAAGAGTTTACGCTAAACAATATTGAAACAGATATGCCTGCTATTTTTGATCGCTATCATAAAATGAAGAAAAAAAGTGCTAAAAAGTAAAAAGCACACCAAATAATTATTGGGATTAACTTACCAGATGGAAGAAAGCTAGACTAACTATGAGTAATATTTATCAAAATAATGCTTCCCCTTTAGGGAAGTTAGACAGGGCTAAACTGCGTATAAATGGTCATTCTCACCTTCTGCCCTATCCTGAAGAAATACCAGATTTTATGCGAGACAAAGGTATTTTTTGGGTGGATAAGGATCGAAAATTCATGCTTCAAAAAGATTGGAATAGACCAATTACAGATTCTAGTTTTTTCTTAAATGAAAAATTAGCCTGGATGGAGCATTTTAATATTGACCATGCTGTAGTTTTAAACCTTTCTCAGTTATATGGTAATGGTTTACGTTTAGAAGAAATGAAGAAGGCATTGCGGTTTCAAAATGATTTTAATGCAAAAATTCAGCACGACAATCCGAGTAAATTTACCTGTGGTTTTGTTGTACATCCAGGATTTGTTAGAGGTGCTTGTTGGGAAATAGAGCGTTGTGTTGAAGAATTAGGTCTTCAGCTTTTATGCCTACCAACGCACTACATGGATACTATAGGGACTTGGCGTTGTATTTTTGACGAAGAGAATGAACCTATTTTTGAGCTTGCAGATAAATATAATCTTGCCGTTGAAATCCACCCTTATGATGGTGAGAAATTTATAAAATTAGAAAATACATCTTGGCGTTTTCATCTTATTTGGATGCTTGCTCAATGTGCAGATGCCTATCATTTTTTAACTCTAAATGGATATTATGAAAAATTTCCTAACATGCGTGTCTGTTTTGCACATGGTGGCCAGTTAGCACAGATTAACTTAGGGAGGCGTATACAAGGTTTTGATGGCCGTCCAGATTTATTTGAGGATAAAGAACATCCTAGAAAAGCTGTGGGACACAAAAATATTTTCTTTGATACGCTAGTACACGATACTGGTGGTTTAGAGCTACTCATAAAAAACCAGACTTCTAAGCAAGTACTTATGGGTTTAGATGACCCTTATCCTCTAGGTGAAATGGAGAGTAAAAAACAGTCCTCATATCCTGGTAAAATTTTAGACTTAGCCATTGATCGTAAAATAATTACAAAAGATGAGAGCGATGCTATTTGGGAAGATAATGTAATACAATGGCTGTGTGGTGATGACCAAAAGGCGAAAGATAAATTGACAAAACGGATCTTAAATTAACGCAATTAAGACCTTTAAGGTTTTAAAAACCTGAAAGGTCTGGTAACAACTATGTACTTTCTACCCGAAAAACTAGATAACTATATTGTTGATCATTCTGAAAATGAACCAGAATTGTTACAACAACTCACACAAGAAACCTACCAAAAAGTCCTGCAACCCATAATGCTTAGCGGCCCTTACCAAGGTAGAGTTTTGAGCATGATTTCTAAACTCGTAAACCCAAAATCCGTCCTAGAATTAGGAACCTTTACAGGATACTCCACAATTTGTCTTGCAGAAGGTTTACAGTCTAAAGGTGCGCTTCACACAATTGATATTAATGAAGAGCTTGTTGATTTTCAGCGTAAATATTTTGATAAATCTGGGTTTGGACATCAAATCATACAGCATACAGGATCTGCATTAGACATTATACCAACGTTAAACTATACCTTTGATTTAGTTTTTATTGATGCAGACAAACCCAACTACAGCAACTATTTTAATCTTATTATAGACAAATTAAATCCTGGCGGGATTATACTTTCAGACAATGTATTGTGGCATGGAAAAGTTGTTGAGAAGCTAAATCCTAAAGACAATTCTACAAAAGCTGTTTTAGACTATAATACGTTACTTAAAACTGATGATCGTATTGAGACCGTTATATTTCCTATCCGAGATGGTCTTACTATTAGTAGAAAAAAAATGATTTAGAGATTTCTTTTGATTGAACCAGAAAAATCTTCAACATCATCTTTAATTTTATTGATTTCTTTCTGAATATCTTTGGCGGCATCTGTATCAATTAAGTTACTATCATTGGCACTTTTAGTTACTTCATGCTTTATATCATTAGTTGCATCCTTTAGAGTACGCATGCCTTTTCCTAAGCCTCTGGCAACTTCTGGTAGTTTATCAGCACCAAAAACGAGTACCACAATAAATAGTATAAATACGACTTCTGTACCTCCAATAAATAATAATGTATTTAATTGTATCACATTGCAAATATATAGCGACTTTATTTAATAAAAAAAGCCGACTCGTTAAAGTGTCGGCTTATTATCTTAGAATTGTTTAGTTAAATTACTAAACTTAGTTCTTCACCTTGTTCTTAAACTTATTAAAGTCGCTTTCTTTAGCTTCTCTTGGCCAAGAATTATTAGTTGTATCAATATCGGCTGTTTCTAAATCTGGATCTACAGTAATAGCCACAATTTCTTTATCACTAGCTACTGCTCTACTAACTTCTTTATCATTGTATCTCCAAATTTGCGCTGGGTAGGTTACTTTTTCTTTAGAACCATCTGCATACTCGTACTGCACAATTAAAGGCATTACTAATCCACCTGGTTTATCAAAAGTAACTTGATAGAAGTATTTAGGAGATTTCTTCATAGTTTTTTGTTGCTCTGGTGTAAAGTTATCCATAATATATTCCTTTACGGTAGGCAACTCTTCAATAGCTACATTAGAGTTTAAAGCATCATCATAACCTTCGTCACCTTCCCCAATAAAATAAACTAAGTCACTGGGATTCATATTATAGCGTTCTGCTAATTTTCTACCATTCTCATTTGGATTGCTGGTAACGGCATATTTCTTAACTTCTTTTATACCAATATCTGTGTAGTCTGTAGTATAGAACCACCCTCTCCAAAACCAATCTAAATCAACTGCAGATGCATCTTCCATAGTACGGAAAAAATCTTCTGGTGTTGGGTGTTTAAACATCCAACGGTTAGCATACTCTCTAAATGAATAATCAAAAAGATCTCGTCCCATTATAGTTTCGCGCAAAATATTTAAACCTGTTGCTGGCTTGCTATAAGCGTTACTTCCAAACTGATAGGTGTTTATACCTTTAGTCATAATTGGCGCAATATAATCTTGGTTTCCACCCATATACCTCACAATATTTTTTGCAGGACCTCTACGAGACGGATACTTAGCGTGCTCTGTAGATAATGCTGTTGGATTCCACTCCCCAAAATCTTGTTCTGCTACGTATTGCACAAAGGTATTTAACCCCTCGTCCATCCATGTCCATTGACGCTCATCACTGTTAACTATCATAGGAAAGAAATTATGACCAACCTCATGTATAATAACACTTATCATTCCGTACTTAGTTCTGTCTGAATAGTTACCATCTTTATCTGGACGACCAAAATTGTAACAAATCATAGGGTACTCCATTCCCATTGGTGCATGCACAGAAATGGCTTTATGATACGGATAATCAAACGTCATACGCGAATATGATTTTAAAGTACTAGCTACGGTTCTTGTAGACCATTGCTCCCATAGTGGATTTCCTTCTTTAGAATACATAGAAACGGCCATAACATCTCGGTCACCTATTTTAACCGCCATCATATCCCAAATAAATTTTCGGGATGTAGCAAAGCCAAAATCTCTAACCATTTGTGCAGATAACTTCCACGTTTTCTTGTCTTTACTTTTAGTTTTTTCTGTTTTACGAGCTTCCTCTTCGTTTACAATCATTACAGGTTTATCAAAAGATTTCTTAGCCTTTTTATAGCGCTTCATCATCTCTTTTGTAAAGACATCTTCTCTGTTGGTAAGATATCCTGTACCGTCTAAAATATGATCGGCAGGTACTGTAATGTTCACATCAAAATCACCAAATGGTAAAGCAAACTCATCGCGTCCCCAAAACTGAGAATTCTGCCAACCTTCTACGTCATTGTACACAGCCATACGAGGATAGAACTGAGCCATTACATATATTCTGTTATCATTTTCTTCGAAATACTCATAACCAGAACGCCCACCGTCTTTAACGTGATCGTTAATATTATACCACCATTTAATACTGAAAGAAAACTTATCGCCTGTTTTCATTGCTTTTGGCAATTCTACACGCATCATAGTACGGTTAATAGTATGTGGTAAGTCTTTACCATTAACATCTTTTACGTGCTCTATATTAAAACCGCCATCAAAACGTTCTTTTAAATAGGTAGATGTTGCTCTAGATGCAGATGTAGCAGGACCAATACCTGTACTATTGATTAGAGGGGTTTTAGAATCTTTAGCACGCATGTTTTGATCTAACTGAACCCATAAATATTTTAATTCGTCTGGTGAATTATTTGTATAGGTAATAGTTTCGTCTCCGTATAGCCTAGCATTTACGTCATCAATCTCTATATCCATTTTGTAATCCGCTTGCTGCTGATAATAGGCTGGACCAGGTGCACCAGAACCAGTCCTAAACATGTTTGGAGTTGCAAATTCATCGTATAATTGCTTGAATTTGTTTTGATTAGTGTGACCAGGTTTACGCACTGGCTCAATCTCATTTTGTGCAGAGGTACTTGCAGATACAAATAGTATTGCTACCAAGAAATACTTGAAGATTTTCATTATAAATAGTGTTGTTTAAAAATGCTGCATAAAATTACTCAAATGAGTTGCATTAACATAATTTTAGTTAAAGTTTAACATGCAATTATCATTACCAGGGATGAGTAGAAAGCTCTTATTTTTACTAAGACCTTTTATTCTTAATATATTTTGTTGCTCTTCAAAAACATCAAACAAAATTGTATTTGTTACAGCAACTGTTTTAGGGTTTAAAATACCCTCAACTTCTAAATAGCAATACGTAATATCGTCTTTATAATCTTTACCTAAATAATTTAAAGTTACAGGTTGTCCGTTTACCGCTATCTCTAACTTATCGTTTAAATAGCGCTTAATGTATTTATCTATGGTTGTAGCATCATTGTCTGGTGCTAGTGTAATGCTTTCGTCGTACCGTTGTTGCAACAACTTTTCGAAATCATCTATAAAAATTTGACTGATAATTTGAAGTGCTTGTTGATCCTTAACATACTCAATATTAGTAACACTCACATAATACTCATGCTTTATATCTTGTGATATATTTAGTGGTGTAAGATAAAATAAGAGTAAAAGATATAATGCTTTCATACTAGAATAATTGTGAATTTAAGGGGAACCAAAAAACATTCCAAAATTAGTCTTTCTTTAAAGATGCTCTATTTTTTTGGTAATCTTTAAGTTTTTGATGTAGATATTCTATTAATTTTATTTCATTTTTTTGATTGCAAAGATTTAAAAATTGGGCGTCCTCTTGGCAAAATAAAAAATATTCTACCTTAAGGTTTTCGTCTAAGTCAACGTTTTCAAAAATAATAGATTCGTAGTTTGTTCTCAGTCTAGTAATACATTTATCTCTATTGTCTAGATCTACAATTACTTTGAGCTTATTTGTTCTGCCACTGATTCTATTAAGTAATTTATGAACGTTAAGCCCTAAACCTGTGTATATTGGCCCGCCACTTTCTGCATCATGGAGTTTACGTTCATTTTGTGTTAAAGGTAAATTTGTGTTTCCTGGGATTCCTAAATCGTAAAAATTGATCTCAGTTTTGGCATCTGAATTCTCTAAATCAGATTCTAAACTTCCGGTTAAGATTTTTCCAACTATAACTTTATCTAAGGCATTAATTTTTTCAATCAGTTGAATTGACAATTGCCCTGACGCTTCTTGTAATTGCGATACAATATGAGTAGTAGTTTCATATTTTAAACCAGAAATTAGCAAGGTATCCAAGGCTTTGGCTTTAATCCTAAAACTTCCATCATCTTCTGATATGGCATAACTAGAAGCTGTTCTATTTAAAATGTGTAACCCTTCTACCTCATCATTGGCCATGAGTTTACCCTTAAGTTCTTTCCTTTGGGCATTTACCAAAAAAAAAGAAAATAGCGTAACTAAGTAAATAAAAAGCCTAATTCTTTTCAACATTCATTTTTAGAAAAGATCTACTTAATTGCGTAATACGCTCTAAAAATTGTAGTTCTTTATCCTTTTGTAAAAGTTTCTTGTCCACTCCTTTACGTTCTACATACGCTATAAAGTTGTCTACTTCTTTTAAAGGAATATTAAAATTTACATGAATATAGTTCATACTATATTTATCTAAGGCTTGCTTAAAGGGTGTTTGTTGTATGCTATTAGCATTATGATCTACAGGGTAGTCTTTATCTATATCTGCCACTTGCCTTACAACAAACTCTGCAAGGTTTACGACATTAAGCATATGCTCTACTCTTGGGTTGTTTTCATTAAAAGCCAAGTTATCTGCTTTGGTTTTAAAATCTGGTGAAAACTCAAAGTCTTCCAAATGATCTAAGCCAAAATAAACATCATCTAAACTAACATTATAGGTTCTTACATTTTCTAGGTCTGCATTTAGATTTCCTGTTAAACCAAAAGGTAAAATAACAACTTCATCTAATTTATTAACCTCTTCTACTAAGATAACTGTAAGCTTTTTAGACGTTATTATTTCTTCTGAAATCTTTACATCAAAATCTTTAAACTGTAGAGAACTAAATTGAATAAGATCATTAAGCGCAACTTTTATGGTAAATTCTCCGTTTTTGTCCGTAACCGTACCTTTATTAGATGAGGTATTATAGACAGCTACGCCTTCTTTATCTTGGGTGGTAACGGCTATTCTGCCGTTAATTTGCACACGCTCAATGTCTTGGCTATACGTTGTGAGTGTTAAAGCAAAGAGTACAATTGTAATTATATGTTTCATATTTGGTTATTGATTTATAAAGTTCGTTGATTATATTCACTTCTCATAAAATTTGGCTAATAAAACTTTGTTAAATTCAACAACATTGAGCTTGGGTTATCTTGGTATTTAGGATTATTTTTACACTATGAAATCACTATTAATTGCAAGTACATCTACGGTCCATGGCAGTGGCTATTTAGACTATCTTTTGGACGCCCTACGTAGTCATTTTAAATCTGCTAACGAAATTTTATTTATCCCTTACGCCAGACCTGGAGGAATGTCTTATGACGACTACACTAAAATCGCTTCTAAGGCCTTTAATAAAATAGGTAAAACAATTAAAGGTATAC
>NZ_CALGNH010000031.1 GCF_937958655.1 uncultured Winogradskyella sp.
AGGTATTTTACCAATTTATCTGCTAAATTTTTATCATAAAATCCATCTGGTGCGTTTCTAAAGGCTTCAGACGCATCACTGGTTAAGACATCTGCCCACATATAACCATAATAAGCTGTGGCATAACCTTCACCAGAAAATACATGGCCAAAATGTGGTGTTCTATGACGCATAGGTAATTCTTTTGGCATACCTAATTCGTCTAGAGTTTCGCGCTCAAACTTATCAATATCTATATCGGTTGGATCTGCCAAATGCAATTTCATGTCAATTAGAGCAGAAGCAAGGTATTCTGTTGTTCCGAATCCTTGGTTAAAGGTAGAGGCGTTTTTAATTTTTTTAACCAATTCTGTAGGAATAGGCTCGCCTGTTTTATAATGTACCAAATAGTTTTTAATGACTTTATCGGTAGATAACCAACGCTCTAAAAGTTGCGATTGAAATTCGGTATAATCCCTCACACCACCTTGTAGTGTTGGATATTTTACATCCGCTGCGAAAAAGTGTAAAGCATGTCCAAACTCATGAAAAAACGTTGTTGCATCGTCCCAAGACACCAAAACAGCTTCGCCTGGTGCTGGTTTTATAAAGTTAGAGTTGTTAGAGGCTAAGACATTGGTTTGTCCTTCAAAAGTTGTTGAGCTTCTGTACGTTGTTGCCCAAGCTCCAGAACGTTTTCCTTCGCGAGCATAAGGGTCTAAATACCAAAGTCCAATATGTTTATTAGAGTCTTTATCAGTGACTTCCCAAACATTAACATCTTCATGAAATACAGGTACTGTATTGTCCTCAACTGGTGTAAATTTATAATTGAATAACTCACCTGCAACAAAGAACATAGCTTCGGTTAATTTATCTAATTGTAGATATTGCTTTACTTCATCACTATCTAAATCGTATTTCTTTTGACGCACTTTTTCTGCATAATAGCGATAATCCCATGGTTCAATTGTTATACGATCTCCAAGTTCATTAGCAACGGCTTGCATATCTGCTACTTCTTCTTTTACTCTCGCAGTAGCAGCTGGCCAAACTTTTAGCATTAAGTCCATAGCATTTTCAGGGTTCTTGGCCATGCGGTCTTGCAACCTCCATTGCGCATAGTTGTCGTAACCTAGCAGGCCAACACGCTCTTTACGGAGTTTTAAAATGGCGGCAATAATTTTATTGTTGTCGTACTGGTCACCATTATCACCTCTAGAATAATAATTCTCCCAAACTTTTTTTCGTAATTCGCGTTCTGTGGAGTAGGTAAGAAAAGGATCCATTGAGGACCTTGTATTAGTAATGGCATATTGGCCGTCTTTACCTTTGTCTGCTGCAATCTTTGCGGCAGATTTAATAAAGCCTTCGGATAAACCTCCAAGTTGATCTTTGGTTAAATAAGTTATGTAGTTTTCCTCGTCGTGTAAAACGTTATTTGAAAACGTAGTGTACAATGAAGATAATTCCTTATTAATTTCTGCATAACGCTTTTTCTTTTCGGTATCTAGGTTAGCACCATTCATTTCAAATTGCTTATAGATTAAATCTATGACGCGCTGTTCTTGTGGTCCTAACGGGTTGTTTTGTGATGCGTCGTATAAGGTTTTTATACGCTGAAAAAGTTTTGTATTCTGTGAAATTTTAGAGCGAAAGTCAGACAGTTTTGGTGCCAGTTCCGCTTGTACTTTTCTAAATTCTGGAGACGACACATTACTGCTCATTATACCATAATAGGCAAATAAGCGATTAAGCGGTTTACCAGCACTTTCCATAGCAATAATTGTATTATCAAAGGTTGGTGCATCTGTATTATTAGCAATGGCATCAATTTCCGCAAGATTAAGCTCCATTCCTATTTCTACCGCTTGCTTAACATCCGCGACGTTCATTTTATCAAAAGCGGGTACGCCTTGGTAAGGGCCTGTCCATTCGTGTAATAAGACGTTATCAGTCATTAATTTATTTTGCGTTTTGGGTTCTTCTTTACAACTTAAAAATAAAATTATAATACTTAGTGTAACAGTGTTGAGGGATTTAATAGTCATGGTAGTTCGTTTTACAACATATTTAATTTATGCTACTGATCTAGTTTTAGCATCTACAAAGCATATATAGTTATATGCATAGGAGCTTTGAAGATACTAAAAACTAAAGTAGAGCCGTCTTAATTAATTGATAATTTCTACTTTTTTTATAAACACGCTTTTAATTGGCCATTCCCCTTTGTCGGTTTCTACGGCAGCAATTTTATCTACAGCCTCCATGCCTGCAATGACTTCACCAAAAACGGTATAATCTCCATCTAAGTGGTAGGCTCCATCTTTTTTCTGAACAATAAAAAACTGATAAGGGGATGCTAATTTATAGGCATTTTCAATTTCGCTACTTGGCATAGATACCGCACCTCTTTTGTGTGTATAGCCTCTTTTGGTATCTGGTGGTAAGAGGTAACGCCCAATACTACGACGTCTTTTGTAAATATCCATACCGTCACTACTACCACCTTGAATAACAAAATTTGGGACAACGCGGTAAAACTGTGTGTAATTAAAATAATTGCGTTTGGTAAGGTAAATAAAGTTAGCACGATGAAATTTAGTTTTATCGTACAACAGAATATCAATGTTGCCAAAGTCGGTATAGATCCTCACTTTATTTTCCTTATTTTCTTTTTCGTATTCTAAAAAGAATTCCATGGCGTTGTCGTCGGTGAGCACTGGGAATTCTGGTTTGTATTGATTTTTTTTTAGTGATGTTTTTGTAGCAACTAATGAATCTTTAGTAGGTTGCTTTGTACTTTCTTTTGAAGTTTGTTTATCTTCACAGTTGCATAAAAATAAGGCTACAACACTAATTACTAGAAATCTCATAAATGCGTTTTAAAACTTTTTTAGAATCTGTTGTAAAAATAAAACATCTCAATCTTTTTGGCGAATCTTCCCATGCTAAAATGTCTCCGCCTTATCGTCTTAAACTAGTAGAAGAAATGAAAGAAAAGGCTAAAGATGCAAAAACGGCAGCCGTCCTAGCGTTGTTTTACCCAAAGGAGGAAGAGACGTATTTAGTTTTAATTTTAAGAAAGACTTACAAAGGAGTTCATTCTGCACAAGTTGGTTTTCCTGGTGGTAAGTACGAGGATGAGGATGCAGATTTAAGAGCAACTGCGCTGCGAGAAGCAGAAGAGGAAGTAGGTGTGGCGCAATCTATGGTAAATATTCTAAAAAAATTATCTCCGCTTTACATTCCACCAAGTAATTTTATGGTACATCCCTATTTTGGTATCTCTGAATTTACACCAAAATTTATAAAGCAAGACGAAGAAGTAGAGGCTGTTTTAGAGGTGAAGCTGCAAGATGTTTTAGATAACCAAAATGCTATTGTTACAAAAGTAGCTACATCTTATAGTATTGAGGTTAAGGTGCCTGCATTTAAATTAAATGGATTCATAGTTTGGGGAGCCACTGCTATGATGCTAGGCGAAATAAAAGACTTGTTAAAACAAGTTTTGTAGCTTGTCTTATTTGTTACATTTGTAATTCAGTAAAATTGAAAACCAACTATGGGATTATTTAAAAAAAATCCTTTCGGACATATACTTTGGGTTAAAAAATGGCTCATAAGAATTTTGGGACTTTTAACGCATAGACGCTTTAGAGGCTTTAACGAACTACAGATTGAAGGTTCTGAAATTATTAAGAATCTTCCAGATACTAATGTCCTTTTTATTTCTAACCATCAAACCTACTTTGCAGATGTAATAGCTATGTTTCATGTGTTTAACGCAAGCTTAAGTGGTAGATTAGATAATATTAAAAATGTAGGTTACCTCTGGAATCCGAAGCTTAACATGTACTATGTTGCGGCTAAGGAAACTATGAAAGCTGGTCTTCTTCCAAAAATATTTGCTTACACAGGTTCTATAAGTATTGAGCGTACTTGGCGTTCTCAGGGTAAAGATGTTAAGCGACAAGTAAAAATGAGTGATATTACGGCTATTAAAAAAGCCTTAGACGATGGATGGGTAGTGACGTTTCCTCAAGGAACAACAACTCCTTTTAAGCCTATAAGAAAGGGGACAGCTCATATTATAAAACATTATAAACCGTTGGTAGTGCCTATTGTTATAGATGGTTTTAGACGCTCGTTTGATAAAAAAGGTCTGCGTATTAAAAAGAAAAATATTTATCAATCTTTTGAAGTAAAGCAACCTTTGCAAATTGATTATGAAAATGAGTCAATTGCAGATATCGTTGAAAAAATTGAATACGCTATAGAGCAACATCCTTCGTTTTTAAAAGTAATTCCTCAAGCAGAATTAGAAGAAAAAGAACGCCTGAATAAAGAATTAAGGGATTGGTAAAAGGCCAAAAAAGCCCCTTTATTGTTTTATTTGAAACCCTAAAGGTTGCTGAGATTCCCCAGAAGGAGAAATAATTTATCTCTTGCTTACCAAAGTTTTTTTTGTAACGCTGTGTTTTCTTTTAGTACTTTTTAAAAAAGCAATTTAAACTTCAAGTTTTTTTAGCTCATCATAATTTTTATTGAGGCGCTTTAATAATATGCCGTAAATGAGCCTGTAAAACAGCCATACAATAAGTAAAAATATTGCTGCAACTACTACCATGACAGCATAGACCATAAACATCTGAGCGGTTGAAGCCTCAGATATCATTTGATGGAAATCAGGATTGTCTTGGTATTCCATGTAAAACGAAACAGGTACGGAAAGAAAAATCATGGTGAGATTAAAAATCACATAATATTTTATGACTTTTCTAGTTTTTAAAATTCCTTCCATTAAGCGCTTAGCATTATCTGTTATTGAAATAGTCTTATAGGATTTAAATAACAAATAAATAAAAGTAAGTATAACCGCATAGCTAAATATGTTTACTGCAATAAACCAAGGATTTTCGTAACTTACTTCTAATTTTTCTCTTATAGTCGAGGATAAAAAATAGGGTAAAATACTTGCTAAAAGCCAAAACACCAATTCGCCAAGACTAATGTAAAATAAAGTTTTTACTATGGAGGACGATTTTCTTTGAAGCATGGGATAAATCTCTTCACCCGAAAAACTTTTAAAGTTAGCCCTATCCTTATCCCAATCCTTTTTTAATATTTCTAATTCATCCATAAGTTTACGGATTTAGTATTGTTTTTAATTTCTTTTTTACACGATTCATTTTTACACGAGCATTAACTTCTGTAATACCCAAAGTAGCACTGATCTCTCTATAGTCTTTGTCTTCTAAATACAAGAAAACTAAAGCTTTTTCAATATCATTTAGTTGGTGAACTGCTCTATAAAGCAACTTTAATTGTTGCTCTTCGGTATCATCGTATTCCTCAGCTTTTATTTTAAATTCTACAGCATCAAACTCTTGCGTATTAATACGACGTTTCGATTTTCTGTATAGTGTTATTGCTGTATTTAAACCTACACGATACATCCAAGTACTAAATTTAGAATCGCCCCTAAATTTTGGGTAAGCACGCCATAATTGTATTGTTATTTCCTGAAACAAATCATTATGAGCATCGGCATTGTTGGTGTACAAACGGCATACCTTATGCACAATGTTTTGGTGCTTTTGCAACTGCTCTACAAAACTATGTTCGAGTTCTTTGTTCAATTGACGTTTTTGGTTAGTTATTTATTTGTAGCCCTTATATAGACTTTGTTACAGTATTTAATAATTATTTCTAAAGATATTCAATTCATCGTGTAAAAATTACAGTTCGGTACATTAGAATTTGCACTGGTTTAAAAACGCTACAAATTTGTCTTATCAATTAAAAACGAACAGGTAATCATCAATCAAAAACATGAAAAAACTAATCATCATCATAAGCTTATGTCTTATTAATGTAGGCTTATCGCAAACTACAATTTCAGGAAAGGTAACGGATACTAAAGGCATACCTATCATTGGTGCTAATGTCTATTTAGAGGGCACGTATGATGGTGCAACAACTATAGAAAAGGGAAATTTTAGTTTTACTACTGAAGAAATTGGGGAACAGACCTTGGTTGTTTCTTACTTATCTTACGAAACAAAAACCATTGTTAACGATGTTTCTATGATGCGTCAGCTTCAAATTAAATTACGAGAAGATGTAGAATCCTTAGATGCTGTTATTATTAGTGCAGGTACATTTGAAGCAAGCGATAACAGTAAAGTTTCTGTCCTTAAGCCTTTAGATGTAGTAACTACCGCAAGTGCTTTGGGTGACTTTGTAGGTGCTTTGCAAACACTTCCAGGAACATCCAATAATGCAGAAGATGGTCGTCTGTTTGTAAGAGGCGGTGATGCCAGTGAAACCCAAATTTTTATCGATGGTATCCGCGTGTTTACACCATTTACACCGACAACTAATAATTTACCTGCACGTGGACGTTATTCACCCTTTTTGTTTGATGGTATAACGTTCTCAACAGGTGGGTATTCTGCAGAATTTGGCCAAGCATTATCTAGTGTATTATTATTAAATACTATTGACGAGCCAGACCAAAACAAAACCGATATTGGCCTTATGAGCGTTGGTGCTACCTTAGGTAACACACAAAAATGGGAAAAGTCTTCCTTAAGTTTTAATGCATCTTATATTAATTTGGCACCATATTTTAAAGTTTTTGATAATCGTAATACGTTTCAAAAACCGATTCAGGCCGCTCAAGGTGAAATGGTATATAGACGAAAGCTTAATAATGGTATTTTTAAGTTTTACTCGGCCTTTGATACGACTAACTTTAAACTCACCCAAGAGGATATTAATTTTGAGGAGGATTTAAATTTTAGTTTAAATAACAGAAATTTTTATCTTAATTCTTCTTACAAAGGCCTACTTGGCAATAGTTGGTCTATACAAACAGGTATAGGTTTTACGCACGATAATACTAAAAATGGTATTTCATCTGCAGCGATTAATAGTTTTGAAAACTCAGTACACTTAAAACTAAAGTTAAAGAAACGCTTTAGTAGTCGCTTTAAGTTAAGTTTAGGTGCAGAACAGTTTATAACAGGGTATAATGAAAGTTTTAAAACTAACGACTTTAATTTGGCCTATGGTTTTGATAATGCTATTACTGCTGGTTTTGCGGAGGCTGATATTATTTTCTCTAAAAAGTTGGCTCTAAAAGCAGGGATTCGTGCAGATTATAGTTCAATTTTTAACACAACAGAAGTTGGGCCTAGAGCAGCGTTAGCTTACAAAAGTTCTAAAAATGGTCAGTTTTCATTGGCTTATGGTAACTTTTTTCAGAACCCAAGCAATGGTATTCTTAGGTTTGAACAAGATTTACAGGCACAAAAAACAACGCAATACATCCTTAATTATCAATACGTTATTGATGGTAAAATATTTAGGGCAGAAGCCTATAGAAAAGATTATGATAATTTGGTGAAATTTGATGGTGATTTTATGAATATCAATAACGGTTTTAATAACACTATTAATTCTACCTTTAATACTACAGGAAACGGTTATGCTCAAGGTTTAGATTTGTTTTGGCGCGATAATACGAGTTTTAAAAATTTAGATTATTGGGTGAGCTATTCTTATTTAGATACAGAGCGTAATCACCAGAATTTCCCTAAAGCTGCGCAACCTAATTTTGCTTCGGATCATAATTTTTCGGTTGTTGGTAAATATTGGATTGAAGATTGGAAAAGTCAATTGGGCATCGATTATACGTTTGCCTCTGGCCGTCCGTATAACAATCCTAATACCAATGAATTTCTTGCAGAGCGTACAAAACCATTTAACAGTGTTAGTGTTAACTGGGCTTATTTAATAGATCAACAAAAGATATTATATGTATCGGTAAATAATGTCCTTGGATTTAAAAATATAAACGGCTATCAATATTCTAATACTCCAAACGTAAACGGGCAGTTTGACCGTATGGCATTTCGTCCTGCAACGGATCAATTCTTCTTTGTGGGCTTCTTTTGGACTATTAGCGAAAATGGAACTGATAATCAGTTAGATAATTTGTAGTTTAGAAAGTTAGAAGTTAGAAGTTAGACGTTAGACGTTAGACCTTAGAAGGTAGACGTTAGAAGGGATTACAATTAATTTAAATTTACTTCTAGGGAAGGGTTAGAGATGGGTCAGTAATTACATACCAATTACAGCGTTCGTTTTCATAAGTGAAAGTTCCTGAGTGTTGTAGTCCAATTTTTTTAAGGATATGGTTTGACGCTGTATGGTTAACATCAGCTGCAGCACAAATTTTCTTAAGTTTTAAATCGTTAAAACCAAATTGTAAAGAAGCTATTGCAGACTCAGTTGCATAGCCATTGCCCCAATGTTTTTCTTTAAAACGGTAACCGATGTCGTAATAATTAAATTCTTCACGCAGTTGACGTTCATATTTTAAGCCAGACCAGCCTAAAAATTCATTCGTATCCTTTTTTATTACAGCTAACCTGCCGATATTAAATTCTTGATATTGCTCTAAAATATCTTCAATCCATAATTTAGATTGTCCAATTGTTTTTATAGGATTATTACCTAAATATTTATGGACATTAGGATTAGAGTCCATCTCATAAAAATCCTGAGCATCAGCCATAGATACAGGTCTAAGAATGAGACGTTTAGTTTCTATTATGGTATTCACTATTAATACTTTATAAGATAAATGATTATAAAAATTAAAGACATATAGAAAATTCTTCCAAATATAGTTAGTTCTCTAGCTTGTTTAAGTTTTAAATCAAATCCATAACGTTTAAATCTTTCAATTTCAGATTTGTTGAAATCATTATTTTTCTTATTTATGGTTCCAAAGAATGCAAAAGGAAGAAAGAAAAATGATAATGATTCTGAAGCTTTAAGAGGGATAGTTTTTCTCTTTTGGTTATTTAAGTCCTCTTGTTGCATTATAATAGAAGTTATTTCCACTTAATATTACAACCCATACTCGGCTTTTGATTTTGGTTTACCGATTGGTTATTTAGTAAGGCATCCATTGCTGCTCTTAAGTCTTTTCCTGTAACAGGAATACCGTTTCCAGGTCGAGAACCATCTAATTGGCCAGCATAAACCAGTTCTAAACTGCTATTAAATAAGAAAAAATCTGGTGTGCAAGCCGCATCATAGGCTTTAGCTACCTCTTGAGTTTCGTCATACAAATACGGAAAAGGGTAGTGGTTAGCTTCGGCATGGGTTTTCATTTTCTCTGGTCCGTCTTGTGGATAGTTTACCACATCGTTACTAGAAATTGCGATACAGTTAATGCCTTTGTCTTTATAATCATTTGCTAACTGCACCAACTGTTCGTTAACATGGATTACAAAAGGGCAGTGGTTGCAAATAAACATTACTAAAGTACCGACGTTTCCTTTTAATTCATTTAAAGATTTAGACGTATCGTCTTTTGTATCTATTAATTTAAAATCTGGTGCTTTGGTACCTAAAGGCAACATGTTAGATTCTGTTCTTGCCATTATATTTTTTATTTTTAAAGCTTTTGTCACCCTGAGCGCAGTCGAAGGGTCTCATAATTCTATGGTTGGAAAGGTTTCGACTGCGCTCAACCTGACATTAAAAGTTCATTTAAAATAACAAGATACTGAAACAAGATCAGCATGACAACTAATAATTTAATAACATTTGAAGACTTTACAAAGGTAGATTTACGAATAGGGACTATAATCGAAGTCAATGATTTTCCTGAAGCACGTAAACCAGCTTATCAGCTTACCATTGATTTTGGTGATTTAGGTGTTAAAAAGTCCTCCGCTCAAATAACCACACAGTATTCAAAAGACGATTTATTGCATCGGCAAATTATTGCTACGGTCAACTTTCCTAAAAAGCAAATCGCTAATTTTATGAGTGAATGCCTAGTTATGGGTGCTGTTAAAGTTAATGATGTGTTTTTATTACATCCTGAAAGCAAGGTTAAGAACGGTTCGCAGGTATCTTAAATTTGTTTAATGGCTTAACTGTTTAATCATTGAGTTGTTGCAGTATGTCTAACTAAAATTAAACTCAAAGCTATAAATTTTGGTTGGCTCCTAGATATTCATTTCCCCTCTGGGGAATCTCAATAATCATTGAAGGAATTCTAACCATCAATTAGGGGCTTACATCTCATCCCTAAAGAAAATAGCATTCATTAATAGCTTATTAGTGCCATACCAAAAGGCTCTAAAATTTGTATTATCTGTAAATGCGATAATAGTTCCGCTACCAATACCTCCAATTTTTAAGGGAATGGACAAGCTTAAACTATCTAATTTTTCTTCAGAAATATAACCACTTAACAAGGGATTTTTAGTGTATTGAATAGGGTTGTCGTAACTGTTTTTATTCGGATTTATAAATAGCGTCGTGTTTCTAAAAAGTGCTAGTTTATCGGTCTTATAACCAAAATTTATGGGATGCGAACGGTCTAATTGTGTTTCAAAAATTGCACCTCCTATAACCTGAGCACCTCTAAAATTTCCACGCTGTTCGTGGCTTATATTTTTTGCTGTTAGACTATTTTTCTTAAAATCAATTTTCATTAATTCCTTTGAGTTAAGCCATCGCAAAGCATTTCTGTAAGCAATTAGTGTACCTCCGTTTTGAATCCAATTTTTTAGTTTCTTAGTGCTACCAGCATCTAACCCAGAGTAAGAGTTCACCATAATAATGGTATTATAACGGCTCAAATCTGCTCTGCCAAAATTTTCAGTATCGAGCTTGGTAGCTATAATATCGTAACGTGTGTCTAGTAAATGCCAAATTTCACCAGCATCGTAGGATGTTATGCCACTGCCCACAACAAGGGCCACTTTTGGGAGTTCTAAAGTTCTAAAATTATTGCTTCCTAAATCTACACCATCATTTAATCCTGTAGAAACAGCATCGATATATATGTGACTTTCTTTAGCAGCCTTGTCTAAAAAGGCATAGATTTCATCAACGGATAAGGTCTGATTTTTTGCAGGAATCATAATAGTACCA
Source organism: uncultured Winogradskyella sp. (assembly GCF_937958655.1). Taxonomy (GTDB): domain Bacteria; phylum Bacteroidota; class Bacteroidia; order Flavobacteriales; family Flavobacteriaceae; genus Winogradskyella. The sequence goes on from NZ_CALGNH010000031.1 coordinate 10,951, forward strand.
TACTCATAAGCTATTCCGTTGGCTTTAAAATTCTTTAGGCTAACTTTAGCGCGTATCCCTTTTTTAAGAATATTGTTTAAAAGTTTAGGTGCGTAGTATTCGTTCCAAGGAAATAAGTAAGCGTAATTACTTTTAGAATTTACGCCTCCTTTTAAATGTTCTAAATTTGTAACTTCTTCTCCAACATTAGCAGTTGTGGTCTCAGTGTAATCTAGATTAAATGCAAGCGGAAATGTCCAGGCCGAAACATCGTAAAATAGACTATCCTGAAATGTTGTGCGCTTCTCAAACATGGCATTTACTAATCTGGTATTCTTCTGATTTTTTGGAATAATATAACTGTAGCCTTTTTTATAATTCTTTCCCTTGGCTGAAAAGTCGGATTTAATATTGTGGAATTTAATCTTATGACGTTTTAAAATCTCAGCTAAATGATAGGTTTTAGCGGCATCTTTTTCATCACCAAAAACAATAGCTTTGTTCCCTTGTTTTGAGGCTTCGGTACGCGCGTTTTTAAAAAAATTATGCTGATACTCTAAAAGCTCTTTTCGCATGCCATTTGCTGCTTTAAGTGTTGATAAAGCTGCGGTAAATTGATTTCTTATCGTAAAAGGAAACGTAAGAATACCATTGTCGCTTTCTTGTATATGGCCTCTAGAGCTTGCTTGCTCAAATAGTATCCCAATACCACCATTTATATCTGGAAACGTAGAGCCTTTACCATAATAGAAATCATCAAAACTTTCTTCAGAATAATAAAGCGATCCTATGCTGTCAAAAGCTTTTGCATGATATTTTGCAATACCTTTAGTTAACTCCTGATTCATTTTTGGTGTTAGAGGATGTGTACGCGATGGTATGCCTGGTTGAAAGAAAAAGGTAGAGTTGGTTCCCATTTCGTGGTGATCGGTTAAGATATTTGGCATCCACTGATGAAATGTTTTTATACGCGCTCTAGATTCTGGTAATTGTACCGGAAGCCAATCTCTGTTCATATCGAACCAATAATGATTGGTGCGTCCGCCTGGCCAAACTTCACTATATTCTCTGTCGTTTGGATCTGGATTGAGATTCATACCTCGATTGGTATTTGCCCAATAGGCGAAGCGTTGTAAACCATCTGGATTTAGAGATGGGTCTAATAAAATTATAGTATTTTTTAATAAGGCATCTATTTCGGCACCTTGTGCTGCTGCTAAATAATACACCAAAGCCAACGCTGCATTAGAGCCGCTTGCTTCGTTACCATGTATAGAAAACCCTTGGTAAACAACTATAGGCCTATCGTTAACTGTTGTTGTGTTTTCTTCTGTAGCTTTGAGATGTGCGCTTTTAATCTCGGCAATGTTTGAGTGGTTTGTGGGTGATGTTATTGTTAATAGTAGTAATGGTCTATTTTCAAAAGTAGTGCCTCTGTCCTCTATTGTAATACGGTTAGATGCTTCTGCAACAACGCGCATATACTGTATTAATTTATCGTGTGTAATATGCCATTCTCCAACCTCATGCCCAATGCTGCTTTTTGGAGTTGGTATGCTAGGATTAAAGGTGATATTTTGAGGTAAATAATACGATAGGTCTACTGTATTAGATTGTGAAAAAACAGATGTAGTGACTAAGATTAATAAAAGCGCAATGCGATGCATAAATTTATTGGGTTAGTTAAAGCTTAAAAATAAAAAACCCTGACGATAATTGTCAGGGTTTCTATTTTATTTAACAGAAGTTATAATTAGATATCGTCAAAACTAATATCTGTAAAACTATCTGTACTTTGTGTGTCTTCTGTTGTTTTTGCTTCTTGAGCTACAAAATCATCTTCGCGTTTAAAGTCTTTTTGGTGGCGTTCACTAATGACTTCTTCTCCTTTTTCGTTAATGATATAATCCGTCATTTCTACTAAGATTTCTCTAAACTCAGTAAAGTCTTCTTTGTAAAGGTAAATCTTATGTTTTTTGTAATGGAAGGATCCATCATCATTAGTAAATTTTTTACTTTCTGTAATGGTTAAGTAGTAATCACCTGCTTTAGTTGCTCTTACATCAAAAAAATAAGTTCGTCTTCCTGCACGTAGTACTTTAGAATATATCTCTTCTTTATCCATCATTCCATAATCGCTCATAGCTAATATCAATTTTTAATTTCAAATCAAAAATCTAAAAAAAAACCAAACTAACAAATAAATTATTGTATTTCTTTCTCGGAGAGCTGTTTTGTATAAAGTTCTTGGTAATATCCTTCAACAAGAATAAGTTCATCATGCGAACCTGACTGAATTATCTTACCATCCTCTAACACAATTATTTGGTCTGCATTTTTCGCTGATGAAACACGATGACTCACTATAATTGTTGTTTTATCTTTAGTTAATTTAACGAGGTTTTTAAGAATTTTTTCTTCTGTTTCTGTATCTACTGCAGATAAGCAATCATCAAAAAGTAAAATTTGTGGTTTTTTAATAATAGCTCTAGCAATGGAGACACGTTGTTTTTGACCGCCAGAGAGCGTAATGCCACGCTCGCCAAGTATAGTATCATAACCTTTACTAAAACCAATTATATTTTTATGAACTCTTGCATTTTTTGCGGCTTCTATAACCTCATGATCTGTAGCATCCTCTTTACCAAACTTTATGTTATTTTTTATGGTGTCTGAAAACAGAAATGCATCTTGCGGTACATAGCCAATACACGCTCTTAAACTGTATAGATTAAGTTTAGAGATTTTGGTATTATCTACTAAAACTTCGCCATTATCTATATCGTACAGACGACCTATTAAATCTAATATTGTTGATTTACCAGAACCTGTTTTGCCTAAAATTGCTAGGGTTTTACCAGATTGAAGCGAAAAACTCACATCCTTTAAAGCTTCAATATTGGTGTCTGGGTATACAAAGGATACGTTTTTAAATTCTATAGTACCCGTAATTGGTGTGAGTTCTATAGCTTTGTTTTGTATTGCTGGCTCAGTTTTTAAAAACTCATTTATGCGCTCTTGTGAGGCTTCCGCTTGCTGCACAAGGGAGGTTACCCAACCTACTGTTGCTACTGGCCAAGTTAGCATATTTACATAAATTATGAATTCTGCTATTGTGCCTATTTTTTCAATCTCACCATTAATGTATTGCATACCTCCAATGTAGATCACTATTAAGTTGCTAATACCAATAAGTAGTATCATTAAAGGGAAAAATAAGGCTTGCACCTTTGTTAAATTAATTTGTTTTCGACGATTCTGGGCAGATAAATCTTCAAATTCTGAATTTGTTCGAGGTTCTATACCATAAGATTTAATTACAGAAATACCACTGAATGTTTCTTGCGTATACGTAGAAAGTGTAGATAATGATTGTTGTACAATTGTACTACGTTTGTTTATTAGCCTACTCAATTTGTAGATAGCAATAGATAAAATAGGTAAAGGTAATAGCGTGTAAAGTGTTAATTTAGGTGCTGTGCTTACCATGTATATTATGGCTACAGTAAACAGGGTAATTGTATTAATGGTGTACATAAGTGCTGGGCCAACATACATCCTTACTTTACCAACATCCTCACTTATTCGGTTCATTAAATCACCAGTTCTGTTTGTTTTATAAAAATTTAAGGATAAAACTTGGTAATGTTGATAAATCTCATTTTTTAGATCATATTCAATATAGCGAGATACATTAATAATGGTTTGACGCATTAAAAACGTAAAAACACCAGCAATAATAGCAGCACCTATAATGTAGGACACATCAGTTATAAGTTCAGACTTAAAAACTTCATAAGATAGTTTACCGGCTAACCGATCTGAGATTATATTAATAGCATCTCCTACAAAACGCGGAGTAAATAGAACAAATATTTTTGCTATAATGGTAATGATAATACCAATTATTAATCGGTATCTGTATTTAAAAAAGTATTTATTAAGGTGCTTAAGTGCTTTCATTATAAATTTAAACCGTCAAAAATATTGCGATAATCTTATTTTGGCGTTAATATTTTGCTAATCCTTTATTATTGATTTACTTTGGATGATTGCTTTTAGATAATCTTTTAAGCAAGCCTTAAACCCAGATTAAAAATGACTTCAGAAATAATACCTGCTAAATCACTTCTAAAAGTTGATCCTGTATTTGGTCAGCATTCCTTTGATGATCACGAACAAATTGTTTTCTGTAACGACAAAGATACTGGTTTAAAGGCAATAATTGGTATACATAATACGGTATTAGGACCTGCTTTAGGTGGTACTAGAATGTGGAATTATGCTAACGAATGGGAAGCGCTTAATGATGCTCTGCGTCTTTCTCGAGGTATGACGCTTAAATCTGCCATTGCAGGTTTAAATTTAGGTGGTGGTAAAGCGGTGATTATTGGAGATGCTAAAACTCAAAAAACACCAGAATTAGTAAGACGGTTTGCTGAGTTTGTACATTCATTAAACGGAAAGTATATTACTGCTGTAGATGTTGGTATGACGACGCAAGATATGGATACAGTACGAAAAGTAACTCCTTATGTAACAGGTATATCCGAAAGAAAGGGAGGTGTTGGTAATCCTTCGCCAATAACAGCTTATGGTGTTTTTATGGGAATGAAAGCAGCAGCTAAATTTAAATATGGCTCTGATGTATTAGAGGATAAAACCATTTACGTACAAGGTGTAGGGCAGGTTGGTGAGGCTTTGGTAGAGCATTTAATTAATGAAGGCGCTAAGGTAACTATAGCAGATATTAATACAGAACGATTAGAGGAGGTAAGTAGTAAATATGGCGCTACTCTATATACCGGAAATGATATCTATAACGAGCCTATGGACATTTATGCGCCTTGTGCTTTAGGTGCTACAATTAACGATAATACAGCTTATAAAATTAAAGCAGATATAGTAGCAGGTGCAGCAAATAACCAGTTAGCTAATGAAAACACACATGGTAAAATTTTACACCAAAGAGGTATTGTTTATACCCCAGACTTTCTTATAAATGCAGGAGGAATCATAAATGTTTATGCAGAATTAGAGAATTATGATAGGCAAGAAATAATGCGAAAAACAGAAAATATTTATAATACGACCTTAGAAATTTTAGAGCACTCTAAGGCTAATGGTTTAACAACGCATATGGCTGCTTTAACAATTGCCAAAGAACGTATTGAAACCAGAAAACGAGAAACTGAGAAATAATTTTTTTCAGATTTAAATAATAGTATTTTTGCAAGGTGAGAAATTTTTAATACTCACCTTTTTTTATAAACTCATTAAAAAGAATAGTTCTTTACATTATGCTTAATAGAAGACATATTAGAATAAAAGTAATGCAATCTTTATATGCTTACAAGGGCACTGAGGGTGATGATTTTAAAAAAGACGAAACGTTTTTAAAACACAGCCTAGATAGTATGTATGATTTGCATCTCTCTATTTTAGCGTTACTCACAGAGATTCATAAAAAAGCAGAGGATTATAGTACTAAACTCAAGAAAAGACACCTCAATACAGATACACACCCTAATCTTAACACCAAACTTAAAGACAACCAGATACTACGATTTATTCGCGAAAATTCTATGGTACAGGACGTTATTGCAAAACGTAAACTGAATTTTTGGGATTTAGATTTTGAATACGTGGATATTCTATTCAAAGACATTATTAATAGTGAGTTGTATAAGACATATACTGAAGATTCCGACGATAGTTTAAAGAGCGATAAAGCATTTATCTTAAGCGCTTATTCCGAAATTATAGCACCTAATGATAAACTCTATAACTATTTTGAAGATAAAAAATTAACATGGGTAGATGATTTACCTGTTGTTAATACTATGCTTCTTAAGTTAATACGAAAAATTAAACTCACCGCTTCCGAGTCAATTTTGTTGCCAGATCTTTATAAAGACGAAGACGATAAAACCTTTGCAGAAGACCTATTTAAGAAAACCCTATTAAATACCTCTAAATTTTCTGAAGAGATTGCCTTAAAAACTAAGAATTGGGATAGCGAACGACTTGCAAGTATAGACGGTGTTTTATTAAAAATGGCACTTTGCGAATTTCAGAAGTTTTCATCGATACCTTATAAGGTTACAATTAATGAGTATTTAGAAATTGCAAAAGAATATTCAACACCAAAAAGTAGTTTATTTATTAATGGTATTTTAGATAAGATTGTTAAAGAATATCAAGCCGAGAAGCTTCATCTAAAAACAGGAAGAGGCTTAATGTAGTGCTAAATGAATAACATTAGGATTTACGACATCTGTTAAGAACATTTAAAAAGTTTCAAAAACCTTAAAATATTATTAACTTTGTCAACCTTAAATGAATATATAATAAATTAAAAAATAGTGATGAAAAAAGTAATTTTAGGACTTAGCGCCTTATGTATGTTAGCTTTTACCTCTTGTAAAGAAGATGCTGCAAGTAAAGTTAAATCCGAAAATGTTGCCGTAGCAGCAGAAAGAGATGCAAATTCTGGAAACTTCCCTGTTCTTGAATTAGACAAAGTAGAGCATGATTTTGGAACAATAATGAATGGTACACCAGTAGAAACTATCTTTAAATATAAAAATACAGGTGAGTCTATGCTCGTTGTAAGTAATATTAAAAGTACATGTGGGTGTACAGTGCCTTCTAACTATACAAGAGAAGTTAAGCCAGGTGAAGAAGGTCAATTTACTGTTAAGTTTAATGGAAAAGGTAATGGTAAAGTATCTAAATCTTTAACTATGACTACAAACACTGAGCAAGGCACACAAGTTGTTAAGATTACTGCAATGGTAGAGCCAGATCCAAACGCTCCAAAAAAAGCAGCTAGTCCGGTAGTAAAGAATCCACTTTCTACAGCTAAGACATCTACGCAACCAGGCCACGAAGGTCATAACCATAATTAATAACTAACGAATTAATGGAAGGATTAGGATCATTTTTACCATTTATAGCCATTTTTGCTGTAATGTATTTTTTTATGATAGCTCCACAAATGAAGCGTCAAAAGCAAGAGAAAAAATTTGCAAGCGAACTAAAGCGTGGTGATCGTGTTATTACCAAAAGCGGTATGCATGGAAAAGTGGTAGAATTAAATGATAAAGATCATAGTTGTGTAATTGAAACTATGGCAGGTAAATTAAAATTTGACCGCTCCGCAATATCTATGGAGATGAGTAAAAAATTGAATGTGCCAGCTAAAGTAAAGTAGATTGATCATTATAAAAAAAAAGCCGCTCTATAACCTAGAGCGGCTTTTTTTTTAACACTTTTTATACTTATCATTAAGGCCAACTCCTTTACAAATCATAGGTATAATTTTTTCCATTCGTTTGGTTTTTGTGGCTTCTCTTTTGGCTTCTGAAATATATTCGCAATATTCGCGTTGTTTTGCTGTTGTTAGGGCTTTAAAGGCTTCATTTACAGTAGTATTATTTTTTAAAAGATTGCTTAACTCAATAGGTACAACCAATGTTTTGGTTTTACGTTGTGGTTTAAGTTCTTTGCCTGCTCTTTGATTTTTAATAGCCTCTTTTATATAAGATAGAACAGCAGCCTCTCTAATATCAGATTTTGTTTCAAATCGCATTTGCCTTAGGGCTTTGGTCTTTCCCTCTTGTGCATTAGCCAAGAGATTGTGTTCGTCCTTTAAAAATACTCCCTGATGAAACCATAGACAAAAATGATGTTTAAATGCTCCAATGCCTAGTACGTTTTTTCCGTTAAGACAGTAGGTGGGCATGCTCCATTTAATGGTTTCTACAAGTTCAGTTGAATTTATGATTTTTCTCAGTAGTGTTAATTCATCGCTATAATGAGCGTTGTTTTCTATGTATTCTTCAACTGAGTAAACTTTTTTCATTTTACTGATGTTTCACTGCTGTTAATTCTGCAATTTTACAAATAACTTCAGTTGCTTTTATCATACTCTCTACAGGTACATACTCATAACGACCATGGAAGTTGTGACCACCGGCAAAAATATTAGGGCAAGGCAATCCCATATATGATAATTGTGAACCATCTGTTCCTCCTCTAATAGGCTTAATTAAAGGTTTTATGCCTATAGCTTTCATGGCTTCTTCAGCAATATCTACAATATGCATAACAGGCTCTACTTTTTCCTTCATATTGTAATACTGATCTTTAATTTCTATCTCAAAAATATCAGCTTCAAACTTTGTATTAAGATCTACTACAATTTTTTGCATAAGCGCTTTACGTGCTTCAAACTTGTCTTTATCGTGGTCTCTAATAATATATTCTAGTTCAGTACGCTCAACTTTGCCTTCAATTTTATAAAGGTGAAAAAAGCCTTCGTAGTCTTCGGTATGTTCAGGCACTTCTAGTTTTGGTAATGCATTGATAAACTTGGTAGCATAATACATAGAATTGACCATTTTTCCTTTAGCGTAACCAGGATGCACAATTTTACCTTTTACTTTTATTTTAGCACCTGCGGCATTAAAATTTTCGTATTCGAGTTCGCCAATTTGGCTACCATCAATAGTGTATGCCCAATCAGCACCAAATTTTTCTACGTCAAATTTGTGAGCACCTCTACCAATTTCTTCATCTGGTGTAAAACCAACTTTGAGTGTACCATGTTTTATTTCAGGATGATTAATAAGATACTCCATTGCAGAAACTATCTCTGTGATACCTGCTTTATCATCGGCACCCAAAAGTGTTGTACCATCTGTGGTGATTAGGGTCTGTCCTTTATAAAGTAGTAAATCTTCAAAATAACTTGGAGACAGTATAATATTCTCTTGTTGGTTTAAAATAATATCGTTTCCATCATAATTTTCAATAATCTGAGGTTTTACATTAGCGCCAGTAAAATCTGGTGATGTATCAAAATGAGAAATAAAACCAATCGTTGGCACATTGTGATCGACGTTACTAGGCAATGTCGCCATGATGTATGCATTATCATCTATAGTAACATCACTCATGCCAATAGACTTAAGTTCTTCTACTAGTTTATTAGCTAAATCCCATTGTTTAGCAGTACTCGGTGTAGTATTAGAGTTTGCGTCTGATTCCGTATCTATGGTTACATAGCTTATAAAACGGTTGATGATATGCTGTTTGTCTGTCATGTTTTTGGTTTATAATCAAAAATAATCAACACATGGTTAAGGCACAAGTCTAAGATATGTTTCTTTTTAGTTGTTAGTAATTGCGTTATTTTTGCCTAGTAATCTTTTTTTCATGTATAAAACCATTATCCGACCAATATTATTCAGTTTTGATCCTGAAAAAGTTCATCATTTCACCTTTTCATTGATTAGAAATATATCTAAAATTCCAGGTTTTAAAAGCTTGTTTAGAAAATTATATCTTGTTGAAGATCCGAGATTAGAACGCAAATTGTTTGGTTTAAAATTTAAAAATCCTGTGGGTCTAGCAGCTGGTTTTGATAAAAATGCGGTGCTTTATAATGAGCTAGCAAACTTTGGCTTTGGTTTTATTGAAATAGGAACTGTAACACCTAAAGGGCAAGCAGGTAATCCTAAAAAACGTCTATTTAGATTAAAAGACGACCAAGGCATTATAAACCGAATGGGTTTTAATAACGAAGGCTTAGATGCTGCAATAACACAGCTAAAAAAGAATAAGGGGGCGTTAATAATTGGAGGAAATATTGGGAAAAATACCCAAACCAAGCCAGAAGATTACACTAAAGATTATCTCTCTTGTTTTAATGGCTTGCATCCTTATGTAGATTACTTTGTACTTAATGTAAGTTGTCCTAATGTGGGTAGTCATGCTAAGCTAAATGACAAGGATTATTTATTAGAACTCATTGGTGCGGTACAAAACGCCAATAAGACTTTTGCAACACAAAAACCTATTTTGCTAAAAATTGCACCAGATTTAAATGATGGTCAACTCAATGAAATTATAGAACTCATTGCTGAGACTAAATTAGATGGTGTAATAGCAAGTAATACCTCTACAGACCGAAACCATCTTAAAGCAACTGATAAGCGTTTAGCTGAGATTGGTAACGGAGGTTTAAGCGGGCAGCCTATAAAATCAAATTCAACTCGGGTTATAAAATATTTGGCAGATAAAAGTAATAAGGCATTTCCTATCATTGGAGTAGGAGGGATTCACTCGGCTCAGGATGCTTTAGAAAAAATAGAAGCTGGAGCAGATTTAATACAAATTTACACAGGCTTTATATATGAAGGGCCTCAATTGATTAAAACTATCAATAAAGCACTCTTAAAAAAGGCTTAAATTGAATTTTGAATTGCTTATATCATTTGCACTTGCAACCTCTGTATTAGCCTTATCGCCTGGTCCTGATAATATTTATGTTTTAGTACAAAGTATTACAAACGGTAAAGCTTATGGATTGGCTACGGTATGTGGTTTAATTTTGGGTTGTATTATACATACCACGTTGTTAGCTTTTGGTGTTTCTGCAATAATTACAGCAAATACAACGCTGTTTTTTGGTATTAAAATATTAGGAGCCTTATACCTTTTATACATAGCTTATAAGGTATATACCTCAGATGCTCGGCTTAATTTTGATGCCACAATGACATCTATAAAGAGTTTAAAAGGCTTGTTTATAAAAGGTTTTTTTATGAATGTTTTAAATCCCAAGGTCACTATTTTCTTTTTGGCGTTTTTTCCAGGCTTTTTGTTTAGCGAAACTATGAGTACCGTCTATCAGTTTTATGTTTTGGGAGGCATTTTTATGCTGGTATCCTTTATCATCTTTTCTGCCATAGCTTTGCTTGCAGATCAGATAAAATATTACATCACTAAACATCAAAATTCGGGTATTGTACTTAAGTGGCTTCAAATCATCGTGTTTATGGGAATAGCAGTTTTTATTTTGGTATAAAGTATAAATTCGATTTCAGTTTCAACATCGTCTTCAATTTCATTTAATGTATATTTGAGTAATGAATAAAGCTGTAAAACTCATAGAATGTCCTAGAGATGCCATGCAAGGCATTAAAGAGTTTATCCCTACCGAGAACAAAGTACAGTATATTCAATCCTTATTACGAGTTGGTTTTGATACGATTGATTTCGGAAGCTTCGTTTCTCCAAAAGCCATACCTCAAATGGTAGATACGTCTAAAGTATTGTCTCAATTAGATCTAAGTGTCACTAAAAGTAAACTACTTGCTATTATAGCCAATGTACGTGGCGCAAATGATGCTTCTCAGCATGCAGAAATTGATTATCTGGGTTTTCCGTTTTCTATTTCTGAGAATTTTCAGATGCGTAATACGCACAAGACGATTGCTCAGTCTGTAGTTACCTTATCCGACATACTAAACATAGCCGATAAGACCAATAAAAAAGTTGTAGTTTATATTTCTATGGGCTTTGGTAATCCTTATGGTGACCCTTGGAATGTAGATATAGTAGGAGAGTGGACAGAACGTTTAGCCAAAATGGGAGTTGGTATTTTATCTTTGAGTGATACTATTGGTAGTTCTAATCCAGAAAATATAGCGTATTTATTTTCTAATCTTATCCCAAAATATCCTGACATTGAATTTGGAGCACATTTACATACCACACCTACCACTTGGTTCGAAAAAATAGATACTGCCTATAAAGCAGGTTGCAGACGATTTGATGGCGCTATACAAGGTTTTGGAGGTTGCCCAATGGCAAAAGATGAACTTACTGGTAATATGCCTACCGAAAAAATGCTCTCTTACTTTACACAAAAAAAAGCGCATCACCTTAGCGCTATGCCCTTTGAAAGCGCTTATAATGAGGCGACTAAAATCTTTACTAAGTATCATTAATTATTGAGCATTTTAGATGATTTATCTTCTTACAAAATAGATTCTTTATCTCAAGTATTTGATAAACAGTGTAATAAAAATTTATTTAAAATTAATCTAAATAAATTTTGATGATTAAAAATTCACGTTTATTTTTGCATTATTATTTATATCAAATCTTAATAAGAATAACATAGCAATCAAAAAAATCAAAAAAATGAAAAAAATAGCCTTAAGTTTATGTGTTGCAGCCAGCGTATTAGTATCGTGTTCAGATGATGATATACCAAATGACAACAATCCTAGTTTAACGATTCCGGCAGAATATATATCTACAGATTTTATTAATAATGTTGTTGCTGAAAATACCGTAGTAGATGAGTTAGCTACTATAACTACAGCGGCAAATGCAGCAGAAGCTAATGCACAATCAACAACTGTTGCAGCTATTGCCTATCCTACAACTTTATCTACTGTAACATTACCAAGCTACAGAACCCAAATTGAAGATTGGTTAGTAGAACTAGTTGCGGCAGCAAATTCTAATGAAGGTTTTATTAATCCTGGTTTTGGCAACACACCAGACGGATCAGATGAAGGTGGTCTTTTAGGGACACGTTTATTAGATGAATACGGGTTAGAGTTAGAACAAATGGTAGAAAAAGGATCTTTTGGTGCTGCACTTTACAATCATGCTATTACCGTAGTAAATGGCATAAAAAATGGTACTGAAGGTTTTACTGAAAGTAGTGCTATTGACAGACTTGTTGAAATACATGGAACAGAAGTAACTTTTAGTCCATCTGAGACTACAGCAGCAGCAACGTATTCTAGAAGACGTTCTGATCTTACAAATGAAACTGGCTTTTTCTACGATATAAGAGAAAATCTTTTAACAGCTAAAGCAGCGATGGAGGTTGGTAGTGATTTTATAGACCAAAGAGATCAAGCTCTCAATGATTATTTATTGAACTGGGAAAAGTCTAATTTTGCAACCGTAATTTACTACTGTAACGCTACAAAAGATCAGTTAACTGCAGCTTTTGATTTACCAGATGGTGCTGACAAAGACGCAGCATTGGGTAATGCATTGCACGCCTATGCAGAAGGTGTTGCCTTTGCACACGGATTTAAGGGACTTTCGGATAAATTAATTACGGATGCTGAGATTGATACTATTTTGTCCAAACTTTTGGCAGTAGAAAATGAAAATCCAGAAAGTCACAGATTTTTAAATGAAACCACCTTATTGTCTGATTTAGATAGTATAGTTGAAGATATTAAAAACATATATGGGTTTACTGATGCAGAAGTTGTTAGCTTCTACGTTAATAACAATCCATAAATTAATTAAGGCGTGCTTTATATAATAAGCAAAACACAAACTTTAAAATGTATATACAATTAAATAGTTGATTTTATGAAATGGAGTAAATTATGTCTTCCTTTAATTGGTATATTAATTATTGCACTCGCTTGGAGCTGCAGTGATGATAGTTCAGATACAGATACCAACACCGATGAATTTAATAGACAAGCCATGTTAACTAATTGGGCGGATAATATTATTGTACCGTCTTACACAACCTTTGGTATAGATGTTAATGCTTTAAAAGCGGCAACTGATAATTTTGAAGCTGCGCCAACCGAAGCTAATTTTAGTACATTACGCGCTGCTTGGCAAGATGCCTATATAAGTTGGCAAAATGTATCTATGTTTAATATTGGTCCTGCAGAAACAGTGTTTTTTAGAAGTTTCATTAATACGTATCCAACAAACACAAGTAGTATAGATACAAATATTGAAACAGGTAATTACAATTTACAGGATATTAATTTAAATGATGCACAAGGTTTCCCTGCTTTAGATTACCTCTTATTTGGTTTAGAAAACACCGATAACAGTATTTTAGAAAAATATACCACAGATGCTAATTCTAGTGCTTATATAACTTATTTAGTAGACTTAGTTGATCGTATTAAAGCATTAACAGATAGTGTTATTTTAGAATGGCAAACGGGTTACCGAGATACTTTTGTTAATAACGACGGATCTTCATCTAATAGCTCAACTAATAGTTTGGTTAATGATTGGATGGAATATTACGAACGTATTTTTAGAAATGGAAAAATTGGATTTCCGGCAGGTGTATTTTCAGGTGGTAATATAGAAGCAGATAAGGTCGAAGCTTTTTACAAAAAAGACTTGTCAAAGACATTGTGCTTAGAGGCCTTAGATGCATTACAAGGTTTTTTTAACGGAGATGCCATCAACGGTTTAGGTAATGGAGAAAGCTTAGAAGATTATCTTAATTTTTTAAATACAATGAAAGAAGGAGACGATCTTTCAACCCTTATAAACACACAATTTAATGCATCTCGAGATGCCATTACGACCTTAAATGATAATTTCTATCAACAAATTATTACAGATAATAATGCCATGCTCAATGCTTTTGAGATTTTACAAGCCAATGTAGTATTATTAAAGTCAGATATGTTTTCTGCCTTAAGTATTGCTGTGGAATTTAATAGTGGTGATGGTGACTAAGCTTTGATTAATAGTATAATTACATATTTAAAACAACCTGTAAAGGCCGCACCACTTGCGGTCTTTCGGGTTTTATTTGGTTGCTTAATGTGTTTTGGTACAATACGCTTTATGTCAGGTAATTGGGTAGAAACGTATTACATAGAACCTATATTTCATTTTAAATATTATGGACTTACATTTATTAAAAGCCTAGGGCAATACACTTACATTTTGTACGGTATTACGCTTTTATCATCTATAGGTATTGCTTTGGGTTATAGGTATAGATTAAGTTGTTTACTCTTTTTTTTGAGTTTTACATATTGCGAACTCATAGATAAGACCTACTATCTTAATCATTATTATTTTGTGAGTATCATCGGTTTTTTGCTCATTTTTTTACCTGCAAATTGTTATTTTTCAATAGACGCAAAACGACAGTCAAAATTAGCTTTTAATAAAATTCCACGATATAATATTTTTGTCATTCAATTGATGCTAACTATAGTTTATGTATATGCAGGCTTGGCAAAAATAAATTCAGAATGGTTACTAAGAGCTATGCCCTTACAAATATGGTTACCATCTCGAGACTATTTACCACTAATTGGAGATTTTTTTAGACATGAATGGGTGCACTATGCTATGAGTTGGTTTGGTATGCTTTATGATTTGTCTATTCCCTTTTTATTATTTTATAAAAGAACACGTGTTTTGGCTTTTGTGTTGGTGGTTGTTTTTCATGTATTAACGAGAGTGTTATTTCCAATCGGAATTTTTCCTTATGTCATGATTTTTTCAACACTTATTTTCTTTAATTCCCATTTGCACCAAGGTTTAATACATAAATTACAAAAGCTATTTAATAGTAAATACACCATTAAAGAAAAGACCTTAAGTTGGGTGCCGAATATTAAAAATCGAATTATAGTTGGTGTATTTATAGTCTTTTTTAGTTTTCAGATTTTATTTCCGTTTAGATACCTTTTGTATCCAGATGAATTATTTTGGACCGAAGAAGGCTACAGATTCTCTTGGCGTGTAATGCTAATGGAAAAGGGTGGTTATGTACAATTTAAAATTGTAGATCCTGCAACCAAAAAGTGGTTTTATGTAGATCATACTGCATATTTAACAGATTATCAAGAAAAGCAAATGCGTATGCAGGCCGATTTTATTTTAGAATTCGCACATTTTTTAGAAACGACTTATAAAGAAAAAGGGATAAAAAATCCTGAAGTTTATGTAGAGAGTTACATTGCTTTAAACGGACGTTTAAGTCAACAATATATAGACCCTAATATCAATCTCACCAAGGTTAAAGACTCATGGAAGCATAAGGATTGGATATTACCATTTAATGATACAATTTATGGATTTTAAGAAACTAGTAGTAGTTGTAGTTTTCTGTTGTTTTTCAATATTAGGACATAGCCAATATAAGTTACAAGGTAAGGTCATAGATGCTGAAACTAAAGATCCAATAGCTTTTTTATTCTTATTTGATAAGAATTCGGGTAAAGAAACAACAACAGATGCAAGTGGTAATTTTATTTTAGACGACTTAAATTCTGGGTTGCACACCATTGTTTTTTATAACGATGATTATGCATGGTACGAAAAAACGTTTAGTATTGATACTGATAAAATTGTAGATGTAAGGATTAAAAAATCCAATACCTTGTCCGAAGTGCTTATCCAGGCAAAACGTAAGGAAGTATTTGACTTAAAACGCGCAAAAGACGTAGAGGGCACTACTATTTTTGCAGGTAAGAAAAATGAGTTCGTTTTAGTTGGCCAAATATTAGGGAATAAATCTAACGGAAATGCAAGACAGATTTTTGCTCAAGTTGTAGGTCTTAATATTTATGAAAGTACAAATTGTGGTTTACAATTATCCATTGGAGGTCGTGGTTTAGATCCTAATAGAACGTCTAATTTTAATACGCGCCAAAATGGTTATGATATTAGTGCAGATGTTTTGGGTTATCCTGAAAGTTATTATACACCGCCTGCAGAAGCTTTAGAAGAAATACAAATAATTAGAGGTGCAGCCTCTTTGCAATATGGTACACAGTTTGGTGGCCTAATTAATTTTAAGCTTAGAGACCCTTCAACCAAACCATTAGAAATTATAACAAGACAATCTTACGATACCAATTGTGGCTTTAATACCTTTAATAGTATTAGTGGTACAAATGGTAAATTTAGCCATTACACCTATGTCTCTTATAAAAATAATTTAGATGAAGCACCAAGGCCAAATATGGGTCTTGAGGCTTTTAATGTGTTTACAAATCTTAATTATAAACTCTCAGATAAAACGTCTATTGGGCTAGAATTTACACACCTTAATTATACTGCACAACAACCTGGTGGACTTACAGATGTGCAATTTTATGAAGATCCTACATTTAGTAACCGCACAAGGAATTGGTTTAAAGTAAATTGGAATTTACTCACCTTTAAATTAGACCATAAATTTTCTGAAAACGAGCGTTTTAAGGCCAATTTTTGGGGAATGAACTCATCGAGAAGTGCAATTGGATTTAGAACAAATCGAGTATCTCAAATAGATGATACCGATGAGCCAAGAGATTTACAAGTCGGAGAATTTAGAAATTGGGGAACAGAGTTAAGGTACCTTAAAAATTATAATATCAAAAACAAAAAATCAACCTTGCTCGTTGGTGGAAAATATTATCAGGCATTTAACCAAGAGCGCCAAGGGCCTGGAACCAATGGTAATGATCCTAATTTTAATTTTGTTGATTATGAGGTTCAAGATTTACCTGTAGAGTTAAGACAATCCGATTTTGATTTTCCTAATTTAAATTTAGCTGTATTTGCTGAAAATATTTTTTACCTGTCCGATAAATTGTCGCTAACTCCAGGCATAAGATTTGAATACATTAAAACAGCAAGTGAAGGAACTTTTCGTTCAGTTAATAGAGACCTTGCTGATAACGTATTGTTAGATAGTACGTTTACAGATAACCGAACACGAGAGCGTAACATTATATTACTTGGTTTGGGAGTAAGCTATAAACCTAATAAATCATTAGAAATTTATGGAAACTTTTCGCAAAATTATAGATCAGTGACCTTTAGTGATATAAGAATAATTAATCCTTCTTTTCAGGTTGATGAAAATATAAATGACGAAAGTGGTTTCTCTGCAGATTTAGGACTAAGAGGTCGCTATAAAAAAGTATTGTCTTATGATGCTAATGTTTTTGGTTTATTATACAACGATCGTATAGATGAGGTGATTAGAACAGGTACAAGAGTCAATGCTTTTGGGGAAACCGTTGAAGAAGGACGCGTGGTGCGTTTTAGAGGAAACATAGGTCGTGCTTTTACCTATGGTTTTGAGAGCTTAATTGATTGGAATTTAAAGGAAACTTTCTTTAGCACCCAAAACGATTATAAATTAAATTATTATGTTAATTTAGCATTAACTCAATCTAAATTTATTGCATCTGAGGTACCAGGAGTAGAGGGTAATGAATTACCTTTTGTTCCTAATGTAAATTTTAGAACAGGTCTAAAAATGGGTTATAAAAATATATTATTAGACCTACAGTATTCTTATTTATCAGAGCAATATACCGATGCTTCAAATGCACCTCAAGATCGTAATGATAATGTTAGTGGTATTATTGGAACAATTCCGGCATATGCCGTATTAGATTTATCCTTGTCTTATCGTTATAAAAGTTGGACCTTAGAAACTGGAGTAAATAATCTTTTAGACGAAGTGTATTTTACACAACGTGCCACAGGTTATCCAGGGCCTGGTATAATCCCTGCACTACCAAGAAGTTTTTATGCCACACTGCAGTATAAGTTTTAGGCATAATTTTACTTTGTTCATTCCTGTGTTTTATTAAAACAAATATATAAATTTATTGAGACGACTTTTATTTTAAGTCAAGGGCTTTATTAAACTACACTCAAACGTTTTTGCTACTTTAAATGAAATAAAATGCGTAGATTTGCATGCAATTAATTGAAAACAATAACAAAAATAGTTAAGCTATTTTATCTAAAAATTTTCATTCTCATTAAAATGGGAATCTAATTGCAACATGACAGCACACGAAAATAAAATCTTAGGTGAAGGTCTTACTTACGACGACGTCCTATTAGTTCCAGCCTTTTCAGAAGTATTGCCACGCGAGGTTAATATTCAAACAAAATTTACCAGAAACATTACTATAAATATTCCTGTAATCTCAGCTGCTATGGATACGGTTACTGAGAGTAGAATGGCTATTGCTATGGCGCAAGAAGGCGGTATTGGTGTACTTCATAAAAACATGACTATAGAAGAGCAGGCTCAAAAAGTACGACGTGTAAAACGCGCTGAAAGCGGAATGATTATAGACCCAGTAACGCTATCAATGGATGCTGTAGTCGCTGATGCAAAAAATGCAATGCGAGAACATAGTATTGGTGGTATCCCTATTGTTGATGATAATGGAGTGTTGAAAGGAATTGTAACCAACCGTGATTTGAGGTTTGAGCATCAAAATGACAGAGCCATAGTAGAGGTTATGACAAGCGAAAATTTAGTAACAGCTCCAAAAGGAACGTCTTTAAAAGATGCTGAGGCTATTTTACAAGAAAATAAAATTGAAAAGCTATTGATTGTTGAAGGCGATAAACTTGCTGGACTCATTACCTTTAGAGATATTACCAAAGTGACTCAAAAACCAAATGCCAATAAAGATAGCTATGGAAGATTAAGAGTTGCAGCGGCAATTGGTGTTACAGGAGACGCTGTCGATAGAGCAGAAGCTTTGGTAAAAGCAGGTGTTGACGCTGTAGTTATTGATACAGCTCATGGCCATACCAAAGGTGTGGTTAGCATTTTAAAAGCTATTAAAAATAAATTTCCAAAGTTAGAAGTCATCGTTGGAAATATAGCAACTGGAGACGCTGCTAAATATTTAGTTGAGGCTGGTGCAGATGCTGTTAAAGTTGGTATTGGTCCGGGTTCAATTTGTACAACTCGCGTTGTTGCAGGTGTTGGTTTTCCACAATTTTCTGCGGTGTTAGAAGTTGCAGCTGCCATTAAAGGTACTGGTGTGCCTGTAATTGCAGATGGTGGCATCCGTTATACAGGAGATATACCAAAAGCCATAGCAGCAGGTGCAGATACCGTAATGTTAGGGTCGCTATTGGCTGGTACAAAAGAAAGCCCAGGTGAGACGATAATTTACGAAGGTCGTAAGTTTAAATCGTATCGAGGCATGGGTTCTGTAGAAGCTATGAAGCAAGGGAGTAAAGACCGTTATTTTCAAGATGTGGAAGATGATATTAAGAAACTTGTACCAGAAGGTATTGTAGGTCGTGTTCCTTACAAAGGTGAACTTTTTGAGAGTATTCATCAATTTGTAGGTGGCTTAAGAGCTGGTATGGGATATTGCGGTGCTAAAGATATCGCCACCTTGAAGGAAACAGGACGATTTGTTAAAATCACAGCAAGTGGTATCCATGAGAGCCATCCTCATGATGTAACGATTACCAAAGAAGCACCTAATTATTCGAGATAAACTCGGCGTAATTCTTATAAATTTTTTAGTCTAATGTATTAATGATTAAGTATGATTACATCATATTAGGAGCTGGTGCTTCGGGCTTAATGTTAGCCTATCGTATGGCAAAAGATCCTTTTTTTGATGATAAATCAATTTTGGTTATTGATAAAACTAAAGACAAAGGAAACGATAGAACCTGGTGTTTTTGGCAAAAAGGGATTGGAGAGTGGGATGCTATAGTCACCAAAACATGGTCTAAGATTTTCTTTGGTTCTAAAGTGTTTTCTAAAGGTATTGATATTTTGCCGTATCAGTATAATATGATACGAAGCCAAGATTTCTATAAATCACTTTGGGAATTTATCAACACAAAATCTAATATCACTTTTACTGAGAACACCGTTGATAATTTTGAAACTAAGAATGAACGCGTATATGTTAGTACTACAAACGGCAGCTACGTTGCATCAAAGCTTTTTAACAGCATACCAAATCCGTCGGTTTATGAAGCACAAAAAACATATCCTGTATTGCAACAGCATTTTGTAGGCTGGTTTGTAACTACTAACAATGATTCTTTTGACGATTCAGTGGCTACATTTATGGATTTTGCAGTACCACAAAATGGAAATACGAGATTTATGTATGTGTTGCCAATTAATAAGCAAAACGCACTGTTTGAGTACACCTTGTTTTCTAAAGAATTCTTACAGCTATCAGAATATGAAGCGGCTATAAAAGCCTATTTAGTAGATAAAAATATTACAGACTATAAAATTTCAGAAGTAGAAAAAGGGGCTATACCAATGACCTCGTATAAGTTTTATCAAAAAAACTCTAAGCATATTTTAAACATTGGTACTGCAGGTGGTTGGACCAAAGCAAGTACAGGTTATACATTTAGTAACACCACTAAAAAGACAAAGGCTTTGGTTAATTTTTTAAAGCACAACAATGACCTTACAAAATTTTATAAAACATCTAAATTTTGGTTCTATGACCTAATTTTTTTGGATGTTTTAGCACATCACAATGAAGAAGGTGCGGCGATTTTTGCATCTATGTTTAGAAAGGCAAATGTAAAAACCATATTTAAGTTCTTAGATGAAGAATCTACTTTAATTGAAGATTTAAAGATCATTTTAGCTGTGCCAAACAAACGATTTATTCAAGCATTTTTCAAACGATTATTTTAGATTTTTCAATCTAGCTGTCACATAGAGCCTAATCGAGATGTTTTTAAAAGGTCTAGTTTAAAAGACCTCGAC
This sequence comes from uncultured Winogradskyella sp., assembly GCF_937958655.1. Lineage (GTDB taxonomy): Bacteria > Bacteroidota > Bacteroidia > Flavobacteriales > Flavobacteriaceae > Winogradskyella. The sequence continues at coordinate 32,057 of NZ_CALGNH010000031.1, forward strand.
TACGCTCCATCTGACAGGTTATAATTTAACCCAAATATAGCTGCCCACGGTGTGGCTTTAAAGCGTCTCTAATGGGTTTCATTTCAGATTCATCAACAACTAAATAAGCTAAGCTATGCATATCGCTTATAGTTTCAATACCTGTAATATCAATATCTAATTGTTTTAAAGCGATGTATTCTTTTAAATGAATTAAATGATGCTCCGCTGTTTTTTGGCTCACAGAGCCTTTAAAATCCCAGATTAATTTAAGTCTACGCATTGGATACAGTGCTATTGTTTTCCGCAAAGTTTTTAAAGTTGGCCATATACATTTTGGTTTGTTTTTTAAACGCCTTTGGCATAAAAAATAACATAGCATTCATCTTAAGTGAGGTAGGTTCAAACGCGTTTTTACAAATCCACTTTGTGGAATGTCCTTTAAAATTTACAAAATAATTCTCTTGAATATTTCTTACGCCTTTAGTTGTATAAGTAGCATGAAATTCATCTGGAAGATTTTGCTTAGTAATGGTTTCAATAAGTTCCATTTTTCTTTTGCCAAAATTGTAATGCAATTTCATTTTAGCTCCAAATTGTCCAGGCGATCCAGAGATATATTCATTAGCAACTAAACCGTCTTGCCAATGTTTCATATTATTAGGATTATTCATCTTTTTTATAACAAAATCTAAAGGTTTGTTAATGATAATTTCAGATGTGTATTGCATAGCCTATTAATCTAAATTAAAGATATAAAAACAACATATACTAACTATAAACTTATCGACGTTATAACCAATTTAGAAGTTATAATGTAGAAGAATTAATTTAGAGCATTTTTTTTGTGCAAGACTTTGCCTACGACTTGTAAAATAAGCGATTTATGTTATTTTTGCTTAACTCTAAAATCAGTGAATATATTTAGTGTATTATTGCTGTTATAAAGGTGAAATTATTATGAAAATTGTATTCAAATTAGTGGTCTTTCTATTTTTAACGAGCAACGTTTCTTTTGCGCAAATAAAAGACCAAGTGCTTTTAAAAGTAGATGGAGAGCCTGTAATGACGTCAGAATTTATTAGAGTTTACAATAAAAATTTAGACTTAGTTAAAGATGAAAGTCAAAAAGACATAGACAGTTATTTAACGCTTTTTACTGAGTACCAGCTAAAACTAAAGGAAGCGAAACGACTAAAGCTAGACCAAGATGCTAAATATCAGCGAGAATTTTTAAGATATAAAAAACAACTCACTCAAAATTATTTATCAGAAAACAAGGTAACTGAAGCTTTAGTTGCAGAGGCTTATGAACGCAGTAGTTACGACATTAACGCGTCACATATTTTAGTAAGACTAGACGCAACGGCTAAAGATACCTTAAGTGCTTATAATAGAGTGTTAGCATTAAAGAAAAGAGTTGAAAACGAGGGGTTTGATGAGGTAAAGCAAGATGCACATAATGGTAAAACCGTTTTCTTAGAAGATTTGGGTTACTTTTCTGCATTTAAAATGGTATATGATTTTGAAAGCGCAGCTTTTAACACTCCCGTTAATGAGTTCTCAAAACCGTTTAGAACCCAATTTGGGTATCATGTTGTTTTTGTTAAAAATAAACGGAAATCTAGAGGAACGCTTACAGCAGCTCATATTATGATTTCTTTACAGCAAAAAGATTCGCTTTTAGACCCAGAGCGTCGTATAAACGATATTTATCAAAAACTACAACAGGGAGAGTCTTTTGAGTCTTTGGCTAAACAATTCTCAGATGACAAAAGTTCTGCTAAAAACGGAGGGCAATTAGCGCCTTTTAAAAGTGGACAATTAAGTTCTGTTGAATTTGAGGATATGGCGTTTTCATTAAAAAAAGACAATGCAATTAGTAAGCCATTTAAAACGGCTTACGGATGGCATATTGTAAAACGTATAGGTTTAGAGCCACTTAAATCTTTTGAAGAAATAAAACCAACTTTAGAGTCTAGGGTTAAAAGAGACTCTCGGTCAAAGCTTATAAATAACGCTATGGTAGAGGAATTAAAGCAGCGTTATAGTATTGTGCATACTAAAGAAGCTAAAGCCTATTTTGAGTCTATTTTAAATGATGATTTCTTTAAACGCTCATGGAAGTTTCCAGACGATTTTACTAAAGATAAAATTATTGTAGCCATTAATAATAACAATTATAGGTACTCTGATTTTGCCAGGCATTTATTAAATGCGCAGCGTTCATATACCAATAAGCAAATGTCACTTGCTAGTGTAGTTAATAGGGAATATAACAGATTTTTCGAAAAGGTAATACTTAGGTACAGAGAGGATAATTTAGAACTCGAAAACAAAGATTTTGCCGATATCCTTAAAGAATATAGAGATGGACTTTTATTATTCGATTTAATGGAAAAAGAGGTTTGGAATAAAGCCTCTAAAGATTCCTTAGGTCTAGAAGCATATTACAACAAAAATAAATCTAAATACCAGTGGGACGATAGAGTAAAAGTACTCATAGCAACTACAGCAGATAAATCTATAGCAAAGAAACTTATACGTAGTTTAAAAAATAACCGTTCTGAGGAGACTATGAGTGCAAAATTTAATAATGAAGAAACACAAAATGTAATATTTACTAGTGGCACTTATAATCTTAACGACCCTAAGTTACCGACTAATTTAGAGCTAAAAGCCGGTGTGTCTAAAGTGTATAATCATAATGATGCCTTTCATGTTTTAGATATTAAATCTATATACCCAGCAGGTCCTAAAACCTTAGAGGAAGCTAGAGGCAACGTTATTAACGATTACCAATTAGTAATTGAGACTAATTGGTTAAAAGCGCTGCAACAACGTTTTAATGTAGAGGTTAATGATAAAGCTCTAAAAGCAGTTAAAAAATATATAAAGAAGCAACACTAAATTTTGAATAATACCCTCAAAATATTTGCAGTCTGCTTGTTGTTAGCAAGTTGTACTTTTTTTAAGAAAACAGAGGAAGGAGACCCTGTAGCTAGAGTTAATGAGTCTTATCTTTACCAAGAAGACTTAGATGATATTGTGCCAGAAGGCGCTTCAATTGAAGACAGTACCGTTTTGGTTAACACCTATATAAATCGTTGGGCTAGGCAATTATTGTTAATGGATGGTGCCTTGCTTAATATTCCAGAAGATAAACAAACAGAATATTCTAAACTAGTAGAACAATATAGAAACGATCTTTTTACTAAAGCCTACCTAGAAGTTTTAGTAAAAAAGAACATTGATACTACGGTGAGTCAAAAAGAATTACAAGTCTTTTACCAAGCTAATAAGGAATCCTTTAAGCTTAATGATAATCTTATACAATTTAGATACCTTACCCTACCTTTAAATCCTGTAGGGTTAGATACTATAAAATCTAGATTTAAAAGATTTAAAGAAAAGGACAAAAGATATTTAGACTCAATATCGGTGCAATTTAAAGCCTATTCATTAAAAGATTCATTATGGGTTAAAAACACTGATTTATTGGCCAAAATCCCAGTACTGAATACCTTAAAAAAAGAACAACTGTTAAAAAAATCTAATTTTTTACAACTCAAAGATTCATTAAACCTATATTTGATGCAGGTCAATAATGTAAGGGTTAAAGATGACTATGCACCTTTGAGTTATGTTGGCGAATCTATAAAGCAAATTGTCATAAATAAAAGAAAATTAGAGCTCATTAAGGAACTCGAAAATGATATTATAAAAGATGCGATTAAAAACAATCAATTTCAACTCTATAAGTAAAGCAATAGCTGGTTTGTCTTTATGTTTTTTAAGTACAGTTGGTGCTCAAGAAATTATTCCAGACGACGTAAGGCCAAACCTTAAGTCTAAGGATACACTGCTAAAAGAAAATAGAATTAAGGCAGATGGCGTTGCATCTGTTGTTGGCGATTTTATAATCCTAGAGTCTGATTTAGACAGAGAAATTGCTCAATTAGAAGCCCAAGGTGCAGATTTATCGGAAGTATCCAGATGTGAACTTTTTGGAAGTTTACTAGAACGGAAACTTTATGCCCACCAAGCCATACAAGATAGTGTCATAGTAAATGAACTCTATATACAGTCTCTTGTAGAACAACAAATACAAGGTATCTTAGCGCAGACCCAAAGGGGTATGGACGATTTATTAAAGTTTTATAAAAAAGACTCAGAACAAGCTCTAAGAGACGAAATGTATGAAATCAACAAAAATGGATACCTCGCCAAAGAAATGCAATCTAAGGTCATTAAAGACATTGAGGTTACACCCGAAGAAGTAAGAACGTTTTTTAATGACATACCAGTAGACGAAAGACCAACTTTTGGTACAGAACTAAAGGTGGCGCAAATTGTTGTTATACCAGAAGTCACTAAAGAAGCCAAACAAAAAGTTATAGATAAGCTAAATGAATTTAAGAGAGACATAGAAGAAAATGGTGCAAGTTTTACAACTAAAGCGTTATTTTATTCGGATGATGGAGGGTCCAAAAATAATGGAGGCTTGTTACCTACAATGAATAGAAAAAGACCAAGAATGGTTAAAGAATTTAGAGATGTTGCTTTTAACCTTCAAGAAGGTGAAATTTCAGAACCTTTTGAAACCGATTTTGGATTTCATATCATTTATTTAGAAAAAATTAGAGGTCAGGAGTATGACGTAAGGCATATATTATTAAGGCCAGAGCTTACCCAAGATGCTATTAAGGAAGCTAAGGATAAAATTGATATGGTTAGAGAAAAACTTGTAGACGGAAGTATTTCTTTTGCTGAAGCTGCGCGAGAATTTAGTGACGAAAAAGAAACAAAATATGAAGGAGGAAAGTTAACTAACCCTACTACGCAAGATTTTAACTTTGAACTCGCACGTATGGATACCGAATTGTATACACAAATTCAAGACTTAAAAGAAGGAGAAATAAGCGAAGTAATACAAGATGAAGACCGCGTAAATTCTTTAAAGTTTAAAATAATGACAGTATCAGATAGAATTGACGATCATAAAGCAGACTTTGCAAGAGATTATTTAAAGATTAAAGAATTAGCATTGCAAGATAAGCAAGTAAAGGCTATTGAGAAATGGCAAAAAGAAACCATCTCAGCTACTTATATTAAAATAAATGGTGAGTATAGAGATTGTGATTATGAGAGTGATTGGTTAAAAACGCAATAAGTATGTCTGACGTTTCAGTAATTGAAAATTTTGTAAAAAAATATAAGACCCTAAAACAAGAGATTGCTAAAGTAATCATTGGACAAGATGAGGTTGTAGATCAAATTTTAATTTCTATTTTTTCTGGTGGGCACTCACTCTTAATAGGTGTTCCAGGGCTAGCAAAAACTTTAATGGTTAATACCATTGCAAAGACATTAGGACTAGATTTTAAGCGTATACAGTTTACGCCAGATTTAATGCCAAGTGATATTTTAGGGAGTGAGATCTTAGACGAAAACCGAAAGTTTAAATTCATTAAAGGTCCTATTTTTGCCAATATTATTTTAGCAGATGAGATCAACAGAACACCTCCAAAAACGCAGGCAGCTTTGCTAGAAGCAATGCAAGAGCGCTCTGTCACTGTTGCAGGGCATCAATATCCACTAAGTTTGCCCTACTTTGTTTTGGCAACACAAAACCCAATTGAGCAAGAAGGAACATATCCATTACCAGAGGCACAATTAGACCGTTTTATGTTTGCTATAAATTTAGAATACCCTTCATTTAACGAAGAGGTAGAGGTGGTAAAGGCAACAACCACAGACGTTAAGCAGTCCGTTAATTCATTATTTACAGCACAAGAAATTATAGACTTTCAAAATGTAATACGTCGTATTCCTGTAGCCGATAATGTCATAGAATATGCTGTAACACTTGTGGGTAAAACTAGACCAAAGGCAAATACTGCAGCAGCTATTGTTAAAGAATTTGTAGATTGGGGAGCAGGGCCAAGAGCATCTCAAAACTTAATTCTTGCAGCTAAGACACATGCTGCAACACAAGGTAAATTCTCACCCGATATTGAAGATATACAAGCTGTAGCAATAGGAATTCTGAGACATAGAATTATAAAAAATTACAAAGCCGAGGCTGAAGGCATTACCGATAAAAAGATTATTGAAGATCTCTTTTAGTACATTTAATAATTGGAATTATATTTGACCTGTGATAATTCCGAACAAAAAGAGAAATGTTGGTTTAGATATAGCGCGCACCTGTGCCATTTTACTTGTTTTATTTTCTCATACCTTATGGATTAGTGATAATTATCCCAAGCCAATTGCTACTTTAATGCAAATGAGTGGTACAATAGGAGTTGAGGTGTTTTTTGTAATTAGTGGCTTTTTAATTGCACGTATTATACTAAGGGATATTACAAAACCAAACTATGGTTTTAAGCATCTAAAAACCTTTATCCTTCGTCGTTGGGTACGAACATTTCCGGCATATTATCTCATTTTATTACTTAATGTGTTAATTTGGTATTGTATTTATAACACAATGCCCAAAGCGCTTTATAAGTACTTTATTTTTATTCAGAATTTCTGTGAGCCATCTCCTGCATTTTATAGAATTTCTTGGAGTTTGTCTGTAGAACAATTTTCGTACATAATTATTCCTTTAATATTATTTGTGCTCATTGCAAAGTTTAAGACTATAAATAGAAGGCGGTTGTTCTTTTATGTAACCTTATTAACGGTTATTATTTTTACCATTCCTAAACTTCACTTCTACCTAACAAGAGAGCTTAAGGACATTTCAGATTGGAACGAAAACATAAGAAAAGTTTTAATTAACCGTTTAGACGCTGTTTATCTTGGTTTTTTATTTAGGTACTTGTATGATTATGCGGAGAGTTGGTTTAATAGATACCGAAGGCTATGTTTCTTAGTTGGTTTATCTATTATAATAATTCTGCATGTTTTTAGAGGTTTTCTGGGTTTAACAGTAGCTGACATGCCTTTTTTTATGATTCTAATATACTTACCGCTAAATTCAATTTCGGTGTGTTTATTATTACCTTATTTAATGAAGGTTAAAATTTCCTCAAAACGTATAGCAAATTTTTTTATGACGATTAGTTTATTATCGTATTCCATATATCTGTTACATTACTCTATTATTCTTCATCTTTTAAAAGTGTTTGTACCTTCAGAAAATCTGCTGTCTGCAGAGTTGTGGCTTTACACCTTTTTATATTGGGGACTTACTTTTGGTAGTGCATATATATTCTATAATTTTTATGAATTACCATTAACTAAAATGAGAGATCATAAGCGTTTTAAAGCGTTTTTCAATATACACTAAAGAAAAAGAGGTTGTTTCCTATTGTTAATTTTATAAGAAACTTTCGTCTTATATTGTTAAGTTATTAAGAATCGAATTTTAAAATTGAGAATTTTATAAAAAAGAGCACGAATTACATTATTGTATTAAGTATTTCAAAACCGTGATACTATTTAAAAAAATTCCGTTAAAATTTGTAGCTTTGTGATGCTAAAAAATTATCAACCTTAAAAAAAATATATGGCTTTTGATATTGACATGATTAAGAAGGTTTATGCTAACATGACGGAGCGTGTAGATGCTGCAAGAGAAATTGTTGGTAAACCGTTAACACTTTCTGAAAAGATATTGTATTCTCACTTATGGGATGGTAAACCTACCAAGGCTTTTGCAAGAGGAAAAGATTATGTAGACTTTGCGCCAGACCGAGTAGCTTGCCAAGATGCAACAGCTCAGATGGCATTGTTGCAATTTATGCAAGCAGGTAAACCAAAAGTTGCAGTACCTACCACGGTGCACTGCGACCACTTAATACAAGCCAAAGATGGTGCAGCTACAGATTTAAAGCATGCCAATAACACTAGTAGTGAGGTATTTAACTTTTTAGAGTCAGTATCTAATAAATACGGTATTGGTTTTTGGAAGCCAGGTGCAGGTATTATTCACCAAGTTGTATTAGAAAATTATGCATTTCCTGGAGGAATGATGATTGGTACAGATTCCCACACGGTAAATGCTGGTGGTTTAGGAATGGTAGCTATAGGTG
>NZ_CALGNH010000032.1 GCF_937958655.1 uncultured Winogradskyella sp.
GATATGTTACAATCTACAAGAGGCCCATTAATTATGGAAGTTAATTCTACACCTGGTTTAGAAGGTATTGAAGGGGCTACACAAAAAAATATTGCAAGAGCTATTATTACGTTTATTGAGCGCAATCGACGATAGAGATAAGATAAATAAAGAAATTCCTGCTTTCGCAGGAAGTAAATAAGATTCCCGTTTTCACGGGAAGTAAACATGAGCGAAAAAGAAGTATTACACATATTAGGAGAAAGCGTTGCGCTTGGCGAAAGTGTTAAGGTAAGCTTTAATGTAGCTAAACTCCACACACAAAATACCATTGATGTGCCAGTAATTATTGAACGCTCTAAAAAGCCAGGCCCTACCGTTTTAATTACGGCAGGCATACACGGAGACGAAGTTAATGGTGTAGAAATCGTTAGACAAATCATTGCTAAAGGCATAAATAAACCCAAAAAAGGAACTATTATTTGTATTCCGGTAATTAATGTGTTTGGGTTTATTCAGATGGATCGAGAGTTTCCAGATGGTCGCGATTTAAATCGGGTATTTCCTGGAGGAAAAGGAGGCTCACTAGCAAGCAGAGTGGCTCATAAATTAATGACTGAGATTGTACCTCATGCAGATTTAATATTAGATTTTCATACTGGAGGTGCAGATCGATTTAATGCCTCACAAATTAGAATTGTAAAGAACGAAGCTGTTTTAGATGAGTTGGCAAAAGTATTTGGCGCCCCTTTTATTTACTATTCAAAAAATTTAAATAAATCGTTTAGGAATTCATGTTATAAACTAGGAATACCTATGTTATTGTTTGAAGGTGGTAAATCCTCACATATTAATAATACCGTAACCAATACTGGCGTTAATGGCACAAAGCGTGTATTGCATCATTTAGGCATGTTAAACCACAAATTTAAGGTCTCTAAGCCTAAGAAAAATGGCATTATTATAGCAGATAGTAAATGGGTAAGAGCTAATCATTCTGGCATGTTTAAGTCTAACGTTTCAGTTAACACTCTGGTTAAAAAGGATGAAGTACTAGGTCATATTACAGATCCTTATGGTAGTTTTAATCACTTTGTTAAAGCCCCTAACGATGGTTATATTTTTAACGTGAATGAATCTCCAATAATTTACCAAGGCGATGCTATTTTTCATATATCTACAAAGTTTGAATGATGACAAAGTCAGAACTTAGAAAACGATATAAACAACTACGTAAGAAACTCTCAATAGAAGACCTTGAAAATAAAAGCCTAATGATTGCCAATCGTTTATTGACTCTCAATATATGGGATAAATCATTTTATCATATCTTCTTGACTATTGAAGAACAGAAAGAAATCAACACCGAATATATACTAAACATATTAGCAGGAAAAGATAAAAACATTGTCATTTCTAAAAGTAATTTTGAAGATTACAGTATGACGCATTATCTACTGACAGATAATACTAGAATTAAAAAAAATGACTACAATATTCCTGAACCAATTGATGGTATCGCTATCGCTTCAGAAATTATAGATGTTGTTTTTATCCCTCTTTTGGCTTTTGATTATACAGGTAACCGCATTGGTTATGGCAAAGGATTTTACGACCGATTTTTAAGTCAGTGTAAACCTGAAACTCTAAAAATAGGTTTGTCGTTTTTTGAAGCTGTAAGCACTAGCATAAAAACATTAAAAGAAGATATTAGATTAGACTATTGCATAACACCTCACAAGATTCATAGCTTTTTATAAACGATCCTTAAATGCAAAAAATCTAAAAAGTGTTCCCCAATTATTGTTATTAAAATTATTAGGTGATCCATCTGAAGTTAATAAAGCATCCTGATCTGTTTCGTCGTATTTCCAAAGCCAAGCAGCATAAGATAATTGATTATTATGTATGATATCTAAAAACACTTCTGGGTTCATTAAAACGCCAGAATTTACAGGAGCTACTTCACCAAAAAATAATGGTAAATTTAAATCAACTAAATTTTGAATTCTATTTTCTATTTCGGCTGTGGGTTCTAAAAGCCATTTTTCATAAGCGTGTATATCAAATAACACATTGTCTGTTGTATCTAAAAACAGATTACCAATATTAATTAATACACTTTCATCTTGCCCTTGCTCTGCGCAAGGAATTAAAACAATATTGGTATTACCTGTATTTCTAATTATAGTGTAAAGTTCGGTCATAGTACTTAACCAATTTTGATCTGTATAACCATCCATACGATCAAACCTGTAGGGCTCATTCCAAACCTCTATCCAAACATCTGATTGCTCTTTAAAATGCTCTGCCCAGAGTGCTAACTTAACCTTATACGCTTCCCAAAAAGCAGTTTCTGCAGGAAATTTTCCCGTCAGTAGATTACTAGCTTGTCCATCCCAGCCAAATGGACATAGAATTGTAACTAAATTATTAGCTCTATTATCGTCTACTATGGCTTGTAGTGAATGTAAAAATTGACCGTTCGCATCTTGTACTGGTGTTCCTTCAATAGGATTTTCATTTACATTACCAACAAACTCTCTGGCAATATTTAAATTCCATAATGGCATATCCTCACTGCCCGTTCCAAAGCTATGCAACGCATTGGCACCTACAAACTGTTTTGCATTAGAATTGAAGGTAATTTTTGAATCCACAATACTATATGTAGTATTAGAAATAACGGAATCCTCCTTGGTATTGCAAGAGAGAAAAAAACTAAGTAAAAACAATACAAATACGATCCTAAATCTCATTACAAAAATTTTATTTAAACGCTCTCTTATTAAACACAATCAAAATACCAATACCTGTACTTATAGCCATATCTGCAACATTAAAAACAGGATCAAAGAATGAAAAATACTTACCGCCAACAAAAGGCAACCCTTCTGGTAATACACCACTCCAAATAGGAAAATGTAACATATCTACAACGTTACCATGAAAGACCTCCGTATATCCCCCTTTTTCTGGTAAAAAGGTGGCTACCTCAAACGTACTATCACCAAACATTAGTCCGTAAAATACAGAATCAATAATATTACCTAAAGCACCAGCAAAAATAATAGCAATAGCAAAAATTAAAATTTTAGGCTTTTGCTTTTTGGTAACATCCACTAACCAAAAGCCAATCCCTGTTACAGCTACAATTCTAAATAAGGTTAAAATTAACTTGGCAGATTTATCTGAAATAGAAGTAAAAAAATCACTCAATTTTGCTCCCCAAGCCATACCGTTGTTTTCCACAAAAGCTATTTCAAACCATGATAGTACTTTAATGGTTTCACCCAATTGAAAATGTGTTTTTATATAAATTTTACTAACCTGATCTATTAGCAAAATTAGGGTAATAATAATTGAGGCTTTCTTTAGAGACATATCATTTCCCTATTAAGATTTAATGTTATAGTATTGAAGCAAATGTAACCGTTTATTATGGTTTAACAACTGTTATATTACCATTAATAGAATTCAAAGTCCAAACAAAATAGGGCGATTCAAAATCATCTATCATAATTTTACCTTTATAAGATGAAGCACTAATTTTTGCATTCTTTGTAATAACTTTTATGTTGCCTTCAATTGTATTTATAACTGCGCTTTTTGATAATCCTTTTACATTACAATAGCCTTGCTTAAGTTTCACAAAAACTGTTTTAAAATTACCATCTAAATTAACTGAGCCAACATCGCTCACAATATTTAAGTTTAACTGTTCTGGAATTTCTAGATGAAGTTCTGCTGCAATAACCTTATGCGCATTTCGTTTATCGTCTGCTATATTCTCAAAGGACATAAGTTCTAAACTTAAAGTAAGTTGATTATTCTCTTCTTTTGAAACTATTTGATAATCGTTTTGGTATTCACCATCGAGTATCGATGCTATCGAGATATTAGTTGTATTAGATGTAGTAATAAAAATATTAAAGATTTGATTACCATTAATTATAATATTTTCAATAGGTTTTGCCTCAATTTGTTTTTTCAAAATATTTTGCCCTTGAGCCGACAAGTTTATAATGCAAATGAGAACAAAAAAAGCCTTGACATTAAGAATACAAGGCTTTATAGTTTTATTTTGTTTCAAAATATAAGTAACATCATTATTATGATGAAATCCCTTTTAAATAGGGACTTTACTTCTGCATATTTTTTGCTTCAATACTCAGCGTAGCATGCGGCACTAGCTTAAGACGCTCTGGATTTATTAATTTACCCGTTACTCTACATACACCATAAGTCTTATTCTCAATACGAATCATTGCATTTTTAAGATCGCGAATAAATTTTTCTTGGCGAATAGCTAATGCAGAATTTGCTTCCTTACTCATAGTAGCACTACCTTCTTCAAAAGCCTTAAACGTTGGCGAGGTATCATCGGTACCATTGTTATGATTATTCATATACGCACTTTTAATCAACTCTAAATCGTGCTCTGCCTTGTCTATTTTTTCTTGAATTAAAACTCTAAATGCTTCCAGATCTTTATCTGAATATCTGTTTTTTACATCTTCTGCCATATCTATTAGTGTTTTTGTATAAATAATTTGGTATTGACCTCATCAAAAGCAATTTCTATACCATCATTTATAGTATCCATTATTTTTAAATCTTCTGTTAATGTTTCAGACTTAATATAGGCTTCGTTAGAGGCTACTGCTGCTGAAACTAAATCGTCTTTTTGAAGCTGCACTTCTATACGATCTGTAACTTCAAAACCAGAATCTTTACGTAAATTTTGAATACGATTAACGAGCTCTCTTGCGATACCTTCTTTGCGTAATTCTTCTGTTATAGTTACATCTAAAGCTACTGTTAAAGCACCTTCATTGGCTACTAACCACCCTTCAATATCTTGTGATGTAATCTCTACATCACTCAATTCTAAAGTAATATTTTTTCCGTTAATTTCGACATCTAAATTACCATTTTGTTCAATTTTTTTGATGTCCTGTGCCGAAAACGTATTTATAGTGTTGGAAACCAGCTTCATATCTTTACCAAATCGAGGCCCTAAAGCTTTAAAATTAGGTTTTATTTGTTTTACCAAGATATCTGAGGCATCTTCTAATAACTCTATATCTTTTATATTAACTTCTTGTTTTATTAAATCAGAGACCGCTTCAATTTCTTCTTTTTGCTGTTGATTATCTACAGGAATCATAATTTTTTGCAAGGGTTGACGCACTTTAATCTTTTCCTTAGCTCTTAACGATAATACTAAGGACGATATTGTCTGTGCATTTTCCATTTTACGCTCTAGCACTTTGTTAATAGCCGATGTATTTACTTTAGGAAAATCGGCCAAATGCACACTTGTAAATGACTCTTTTTTGGTAACTGCATTTAAATCTAAATATAATCGGTCCATAAAAAACGGTGCAATTGGTGCGCCTAGCTTGGCAATGGTACTCATACATGTGTATAAGGTCTGGTATGCCGAAATTTTGTCTGCTTGGTAGTCGCCTTTCCAGAAACGTCTTCTACTTAAACGTACGTACCAATTGCTTAAATAATCTTGTGTAAAATTAGATATTGCACGCGCAGCCTTTGTTGGTTCGTAATCTGCATAAAAGGCATCTACTTTTTTAATAAGTGTGTTTAATTCTGATAAGATCCAACGGTCTAATTCTGGTCTTTTATTCATGGGAACTTCATCCTCAGAATAGTTAAAACCATCTAAGTTAGTGTATAGCGAAAAGAATGAGTACGTATTGTACAGTGTACCAAAAAATTTACGGCTTACTTCTGCAATACCATCGCTGTCGAACTTTAAGTTATCCCATGGATTTGCATTCATTATCATATACCAACGTGTGGCATCTGCTCCATATGTTGATAGGGTTTTAAAAGGATCTACAGCATTGCCTAATCGTTTAGACATCTTCTGCCCATTTTTGTCTAAAACTAATCCATTAGATACCACATTTTTATAGGCTACAGAATCAAAAACCATAGTTGCGATGGCATGAAGCGTGTAAAACCAACCTCTTGTTTGGTCCACACCTTCGGCAATAAAGTCTGCAGGGAAAGCCCCTTTTTTGTCAATAAAGTCTCGGTTTTCAAAAGGATAATGCCACTGCGCATAAGGCATAGAGCCAGAATCGAACCAAACATCTATTAAATCGCTTTCACGCTTCATAGGCTTGCCAGATTGTGAAACTAATACAATCTTATCAACCACATTTTTATGCAGATCAATTGTCTCGTAATTTTCATCAGACATATTACCAACTTGGAAATCGGCAAAAATATCTTCGGTCATTAATCCTGCTTTTACTGACTTTGCCATTTCGGTTTTAAGCTCTTCAACCGAACCTATACATAGTTGTTCTTTACCATCTTCGGTTCTCCAAATTGGTAATGGAATGCCCCAATAGCGTGAGCGCGATAAATTCCAATCATTAGCGTTAGCCAACCAATTACCAAAGCGTCCTTCGCCTGTTGATTTAGGTTTCCAGTTTATGCTTGTGTTTAACTCATGCATTCTCCCTTTTACATCTGTAACTTTAATAAACCATGAGTCTAGTGGATAATATAATATTGGCTTATCTGTTCTCCAACAATTAGGGTAACTGTGTTTATATTTTTCAACCTTAAAGGCTTTATTTTCTATCTTTAATTTAATGGCTAATTCTACATCTACTGACTTATCTGGTGCTTCACCATCATTGTAATATTCATTCTTTACGTACTTGCCAGAAAACTCACCTAACTCTGGTCTAAAACGCCCTTGTAAATCTACTAACGGTACTAAATTATCATACTCATCTTTTACCAATAGTGGTGGAATTTCTGGTGTGGCTTGTTTAGCTACCAAAGCATCATCTGCACCAAAGGTTGGTGCCGTATGTACTATACCTGTACCGTCTTCTGTGGTTACAAAATCACCAGAAATTACGCGGAATGCATTTTGTTTGTTTTCAAATTGAAGATTAAAGTCTAGCAACTGTTCGTAAGTAATTCCAACTAAATCTTTTCCTTTGAATTCTTTAACTACATAAAAAGGAATCTTTTTATCTTCTTCTTTAAATTCTAAAAGTTCTGGCTTGGCTTCAACTTGTTTGTATTTTCCATCAAATTGCTTACCTATTAAACTCTTTGCTAAAACCACATTCATTGGTCTGAATGTGTACTGATTATAGGTTTCTACTAAAACATAATCAATCTTAGGCCCAACGGTTAATGCTGTGTTACTCGGTAAGGTCCAAGGTGTTGTTGTCCAAGCTAAGAAATAAATATCGCCTTCGTTTTGCAAAAAATCAGGTAATGACGCTTCATTTGCCTTAAACTGAGCTACAACCGTAGTATCTGTTACGTCTTGGTAGGTGCCTGGCTGGTTTAATTCGTGCGAGCTTAAACCAGTACCTGCCTTGGGCGAATATGGCTGAATGGTGTAGCCTTTGTACAACAAGTTTTTATCATAAATCTGCTTTATTAGCCACCATACAGATTCCATATACTTAGGTTTATAGGTAATGTATGGATCATCCATATCTACCCAATAGCCCATTTTTTGTGTAAGATCATTCCAAATATCTGTATAACGCATTACAGCTTTTTTACAGGCTTCGTTATACTCCTCTACGGTAATTTTAGTCCCAATGTCTTCTTTGGTAATGCCGAGTTCTTTCTCAACGCCAAGTTCTACTGGTAGTCCGTGTGTATCCCAACCCGCTTTACGTTTTACCTGAAAACCTTTCATGGTTTTGTAACGTGGAAAAATATCTTTTATCGCTCGCGCTAATACATGGTGAACTCCTGGTAAACCATTTGCAGAAGGTGGACCTTCAAAAAACACATAAGGTTCTGCACCTTCTCTTGTAGATACACTTTTTTCGAAGATGTTATTTTCTTCCCAATAGTTACTAATTTCATTAGCAACTCTTGGCAAGTTAAGTCCTTTATATTCAGGGAACTTTTGGCTCATTATTCGCATTTCTTTATAAGTGTGCAAAATTATGAAATTTGATGGATTTTTAGTGATCTTAAAGTCTAAATCACAATTTAAGGCTAAGAAATATTGTATAAAAGAATTTTGAAGTTAGTCCTCGACACAAAAATCATTATAATAATTAACAAGATCAATCAAAGTTGCTCAACGAAATTTATGATTATCAATTCCTTTTTATTAAACAACTGCATTGACCGAAATATGCAATAATAGATTTTTTAAATCCTCCTTTAAGTTTTGTGGCGAGTTACTCTTCATTACGTTTAACTTTTACCTTAGAATATGAATTTGGTACAGTCATAGCAATATCGCCATCTATTGAAGGTGCATTTACCGTTTTATTAACAATATTGCCATAGAGTGTAACTTCACCCTCAGTTAAAATATCTAATAATAAAGGAAAGCGCTTGTGGTTTTTTGCATATATATATTCAAATTTTACATCATGCTCAAAACCATGAAATGTAATTCCATTAACTATTATTTCATCCCAAATAGCAGATTCATCGTCTAAATTTAATTTTGTATCTCTGAAAAATTAGTCCATATCCCTCAATTGATGTGCATCTAAAAAGTGTAATGTTGCTTCTTGTGTTTGGGAGTTACCAATAAAACATAAAAAAACATAACGCTATAACAATACTATTTTTCATTGTATATCTATACCACAAACCCAACTAAATCTTCAATCTTTGAAATTAATTGAATTTTAATACCTGTATTTTTTAAAGCAATTTTATTGTATTTAGACACAAAAATGGTTGAAAATCCTAGTTTTTCGGCTTCCAAGATACGCTGCTCTACGCGTTGCACTGGTCTTATTTCTCCAGATAAACCAACTTCAGCTGCAAAACAATAATTACTTGGTAAAGCAACATCTTCATTAGAAGATAATATGGATGCAACGACTGCTAAATCTATTGCAGGATCATCTACTGTGATACCACCTGTTATATTTAAAAATACATCTTTAGCACCTAAACGGAAGCCAGCTCGCTTTTCTAAAACTGCTAAAAGCATATTTAATCGTTTAGCATTAAAACCTGTTGCTGAACGCTGTGGTGTGCCATAAACTGCTGAACTCACTAAGGCCTGTACTTCAATCATTAATGGTCTTAAACCCTCTAATGTTGCAGCAATAGCATTACCAGATAATTCACCGTCTTTTTCAGAAATTAAAATTTCAGAAGGATTAGTCACTTCTCTTAAACCAGAACCTTGCATTTCGTAAATTCCTAACTCGTTTGTGGAACCAAAACGATTTTTGTGAGCTCTTAAAATTCTAAATACATGATTACGATCTCCTTCAAATTGTAACACGGTATCTACCATGTGCTCTAATATTTTTGGACCAGCAATATGGCCATCTTTTGTTATATGCCCTATTAGCAGAACGGGAGTAGAGGTTTCTTTAGCAAACTTTATAAGCTCTGTAGTGCACTCTTTAATTTGTGAAATACTACCTGCTGAGGACTCTATATAATCACTATGTAGGGTCTGTATAGAATCTATAACAACAATATCTGGCTTTAAACTTTCAATTTGCTTAAATATATTCTGTGTTTTAGTTTCGGTTAAAATATAACAGTTATTATCGTTTGGATTTATGCGCTCTGCACGCATCTTTATTTGTTTTTGGCTTTCTTCACCAGAGACATAAAGGGTTTTATAGCTAAGTTTTAAAGCAATTTGAAGTAGTAATGTACTCTTACCTATACCTGGCTCACCACCTAAAAGCGTTAGTGATCCTTTTACCATACCTCCTCCGAGCACACGGTTAAATTCTGCATCGTACATGTTTAAACGATCCTCTTGCGTGGTATCTATCTCATTTATCTTTAAGGGTTTTGAGGCTCTTTTTGTTGTATCCGCTGAGGGCTTCCAATTACTTTTTTCGGGTTTTTGAATAACTTCTTCGGCTATAGTGTTCCATACTTTACAAGATGTACATTGCCCTTGCCATTTACTATATTGACTACCACAATTTTGACAAAAAAAAGTTGTTTTTACTTTAGCCATTACACATTACTTGTTTTCTTCATTGTCTTCTTTCTTTGTTTTTTTGGCCTTAGCGTCTTCTTTGGCTTTCTGCTTTTTTAGTTTTTCTTCTTCTTTTTTAATCTGTTTCTCTTCTTTTTCAATTTCTTTTTCTAATGCAAGGGTTTCTACAACTCCCTTAAGTTCTTCGAGTTTAGATTCAATATATCCATATGTAATACGGTAACTTTCTTGCAGGGTTAAAGCTTCTTCGTATAATTTTATGGCACGTTTTGTATTGTCTGTTTTCTCGGCGTGCAGAGCTAAATAATGATTTCCTAAAACAAGTTCTGGGCTTAATTTATTGGCAAGTTTACCTATACGCTCTATGGATTCTAAATCCTCTCTTTGTTCTGCAACTTCAACAAATTTTTCGTATTCATTTTCTGAAATTTGTTTTTTAATACCAAAAAAATCTTCTATTCTTTGGTACCTTTCTATTAGATATTTATCTAAAGTATCGTCATAAGGTTTTACTTTTTCTTCTAATTCTTTGTCTCTAATTGGCTTATAGAGTTCAAAAATTTTATCAAAAGATTTTGCAATAGCACTGGTTACAAGTGTATAATGATTATCATCTTCAAAATCATCAAAATAATAGGTTAAGTACTGATTTTTTACTTCTAAAATCTGCGTATTAGCATCTAACACGGCTTCTCTAATGTATGGTAAATCTTTATTTGATGTGGCCATGTAATAAAATATATCACTTTTAAAAACCTCTAAACGTTTCCCTAAATAATCTCTAACCGTACCTACTAAATCTGGACTTATAGATACATAGGCATTAAAAATTGGATCTTCTTTAAAAAGATACGAGTTAATAAAATTACCCATTAGGTCATGCCCAACTGCCACTCTAAAAGGGCTTGTATTGTAATTCTCATCTAAAAAAGGAATAAGCTCATTGGCAATAAAATTATGAAAATTTAAACCAGACTCTTTTGGCAAACCTGTATAGTCATCGCAGTATCCATCGTAACTGCGCTCTGATCCTTGTACAATACCAACAATAATAGAACTTGGCATCTCATCAAAGTAAGTTTGAAAATCAACTTGCCCTGCGACTGGCTCAAATAAATAATCTCCGTCAAAGACTATAATTACAGGATTCTTAACTTCTGAAGAAGGGTCGTAATTTTTAGGAAGCTTTACCTTTAGTTGCCGTACCGCATTTAGTTCGGACGATTTAATTTCTCTATAATCTACTTGGGCGCTAATTGATAAACAAAGTAGAAGCAGTATAAGTGTTATTAGGGCATTTTCTGTTTTCAAAGTTGTTGACTTATGTATATTAAACATATTGGATATTATTAAACTAAAACGTTACTTGACTAAAATTAATTTCCTAATGTATCTTGTGCTTCATACATTTTATCTAACATAATTTCTTTATCAATATACTGAGAAGGCTCATACAGTAGTCCGGATTTATATTGCAATAAGGCTTTTTTATAGTCTCCTATTTCTTCATAAAACATACCCATATAATAAGCTCCTAACATAGAATTAGGAAACTCTTTTTTAATGAGTAATGCAAGATTTTCTAATGAGTTTGTATCGTTTTTCTTTTTAGACGCTACAGCTACCGCTCTTATATCATTTTCGATTAGCCTTTTCTTAAAGCCATAGAAATGTTTAATAGCTTCATATTTATTTATTAAGTAATTATAAGGTGAGTCTTCAGCGTTTAAAAGCTTCTCTTTATACTCACTTCTACTTATAGGTTTATATAACGCGAATATATGGGCTAATGCTTTGGGAATACCTCTACCAACTAACGAATAGTGATTAGCGTCTTCAAAATTTTTGAACTTATAATTTAATTTAGCATTTGTAATCGTTTTTAGCTTAGAATCGCACTCTATTATTTTATTTCTTTGTGCTTTTATATCCGCTTCTGCCGTAACTAAATAATAGAACGATTCTTTTTCTAAACTTAATAACCATTGCGGCAATTGCTCCGATACTTTAGGTGATAAATCTGGACTTAACGCTACAAAGGCTCTAAAAATTGGTTGTTTTACTGCCAAAAAATAATTCATAAAATTTGCACTTAAATCGTGCCCTACCACTACTCTATAACTAGATGTTTTATAATTTCTGTCCATAAAAGCAATTAACTCTTTATCTATAAAGTTATAAAATGCCAAACCATCCGCAGTTAAGTCATTAGTTTCTTCATCAAACGAAAAATCTTTAGCTTTAAATAGATCTTGCTCTACACCAACAATTATACAATCTGGCACATCCTCCCAATATGCATTAAAATCTACATTACCTGCTACGGGCTCAAATAGATAATCTCCATCTAAAACAACTATTAGTGGATAGGCACGTTCGGCTTTAGGGTTATAATTTCTTGGCAATTGTATTTTTAAATTGCGATTGCTATCTAAGCTATTAGATTCTATAGTTTCTCTAATAACTTGTGCGTGTAAACTAACTGTTGTTAGTAGTAATAAAAGTAGTTGGTAAAATTTAGCCATGCTGTAGGTAGATTAAAGATACAGCAAGGTAAAAAAAAATCTAAACAGTGCTTTTCTTTCTGTTATAGATTGGTAAATAAATTAAAGATAGTCCTCCTAATACTATTATCATAAGTGTTTGAGAGCCCCATAACACCCAGCCAAATGCAAAACTAGGATCCTTTGATATACCAAAAATTGAAAATGCAGCATACACCGCAGCAGGATAAGCGCCTGTACCTCCATTTGTTGCGGCAACACTAAAACTGGCTGAAATAAAACCAATCATAACTGCTGCTAAAGGTATGTTCTCTAAAGGCTCAAAAGCAAACGTTGTAGTATAAAACATAAGCAAGTACATTCCCCAAATAAACAACGTATGCGCAATAAATGCCCATTTCTTTTTCATTTTAAAAATACTTAAAGCCCCTTCAATAAGTCCGTTAATAAATGTTTTTATTTTTTTAAAAATTTGCGACTTACTTTGTCTTAAAAAAAGAACTAAACCAGCAAAGACTATCATCAAAATTAATAACAGAACAAATAGATTAGTATTTAGCCGCTCAGAAAAAAATGCTTTTATATAGTCAAATTGAATAACTAATGTAATAGCAACAACAATCATCATCATAAACAAATCTGCCACGCGCTCTGCTACAATAGTACCAAAGCCTTTCTCAAAAGGAACACCCTCATAATTTGATAAAATGGTTGCTCTGGCGACTTCTCCAGATCTAGGAATACCATAATTAATTAAATAAGTAGAAAACACAGCCATTGCACTGTTTTTAAACCTTACATTATAACCCAAAGGCTCTAGCATAAAAAGCCATCTATAAGCTCTAGATAAGTGACTTAGGGACAAACAAATAACGCTGAGAAAAATCCACTTAAAGTCCGCTTTTTTCGCCTCTACAATAATTTGACCTAAAGGAACTTTACTTAAAGAATACCATACTAAACCAACGCTAATTACTATGGGAATTACAATGGTTAGTATTTTTTTATACTTGGGTGTCAAAACCTATTTTAGAAGATTATTATCCTCATTAGGAAATACTAAGGAAGGTTTAAAAACTTTAGCCTCTTCAATATCCATAAAGGCGTATGTTATTAATATTAAAATATCGCCAACTGCAACTTTACGAGCCGCAGCTCCGTTTAACGTTATTTCACCACTGTTACGTGGTCCAGGAATACAATACGTTTCTAAACGCTCACCATTATTATTATTTACAATTTGAACTTTTTCACCTTGAATAATATTGGCTGCATCCATTAAATCCTCATCAATAGTTATACTCCCAATGTAATTGAGTTTAGCACCTGTACATTTTACGCGATGTATCTTGGATTTTACAACTTGAATTTGCATGTGGTAAAGGTAATTAATTTAAGGCGATATTGTCTATAAGTCTTACATCTCCTGCATATACAGCTATAAACGCCCTATATGTTTTTTTAGTTGATTTACGTTTTACTGGTTTTAAGGTTTTGGAATCTGCAATTATAAAATACTCTAACTTTAGTAGTTCTTGTTTTTTAAATTGTTTCTCAACCCATTCCGTTACATTTTTCGCACTTTTTGTGCCAAACTTTACTTTAGCAGCTTTTAAGGTTTTGTATATAAATGGCGCTGCCGTTCTATGATGCTTTGTTAATCTTGTGTTTCTAGAACTCATTGCTAAGCCATCTTCTGCTCTATGAATTGGACAACCTATAACCTCAACAGGCATACGGTGTAATTCTACCAATTTCTTAATGATCTGCAACTGCTGAAAATCTTTTTCACCAAAATAAGCCCTATTTGGTTTTACAATCTCAAACAAGCGTTTAACAATAGTACCAACACCATTAAAGTGTCCATCTCTAAAAGCACCTTCCATCTCATGTTCTAAACCATCAAATCTAAAGGATTGAGATTTTACAGTATCGGTATAAATATCCTCTACACTTGGCGCATAAACAATAATTGTTTTGTCACTTACTGTTTTTAAAAGCGACACATCAGCCTCTAATGTTCTTGGGTATTTAACTAAGTCTTCTGGGTTATCAAACTGAGTTGGGTTAACAAATATGCTCACAACAATATAATCATTTTCACTCAAGCCTTTTGTTACTAATGATAAATGCCCATTATGAAGTGCTCCCATTGTAGGTACAAACCCAACAGAACCTTTATTTACCCTTAAATTGGATAAATGGTGAGATAATTCTGATTTATTGTGAAAAATTTTCAACTTATTAACTAAAATTTAATGCGTGCAAACATAATATTTTACTAGCAATCTGCACAAATTTTTGTAATTTTGCATGTTTTTTACTTTTAATTTTCAAAAGCAGTAGATTTATGAAAGATAAACGAATATTATATGTATCCTCGGAAGTTGTGCCTTATTTACCAGAAACGGAAATTTCGTCCATGTCGTTTGAAGCTCCTAGAATGGTAAACAAGCAAGGAGGGCAAATACGTATATTTATGCCTCGCTTTGGAAACATTAACGAAAGAAGGCATCAGCTGCATGAGGTCATTCGCCTTTCTGGAATAAACTTAGTGATTAACGACCTAGACATGCCTTTAATAATAAAGGTAGCCTCAATTCCTAAAGAGCGCATTCAGGTTTATTTTATAGATAATGAAGACTATTTTAAACGCAAAGCTACATTAACGGATGAAGATGGTAACCTTTTCTCAGACAATGATGAACGCGCTATATTTTTTGCAAAAGGAGTTATAGAAACCGTTAAAAAATTGAATTGGGCACCAGACATTATTCATGTTAACGGATGGTTAGCGTCACTGCTTCCATTGTATCTTAAAGAATTTTATAAAACAGAACCTTTATTTACAGAGAGTAAAATTGTTACTTCGGTATACAATCAAAGCTTCGAAGGTACGTTAGATAAAGGTATGATTGAAAAAGTTAAGTTTGATGGACTAGAAGGTGAAAGTATAGCACCGTTATTAAAACCTAACTACATTAATTTAATGAAAATAGCCATTGATAATTCTGATGCAATTATTAGAGGTTCAGAAGTGTTACCTACTGAGCTAGACGAATACATTAATGATGCAACTAAACCTGTTTTAGATTATCATACTATTGAAGAATTTGCAGATCCATATACAGAATTCTATACTAATACGGTATTAAGTAGTTAAACCCTATGAAGAAAAATAAATTTGCCCTAAAAATAATAGCACCTCTGTTGGTGATTTTAAGTTTTATTGCTTGCGACAGTGATTTTACAACACTAGAGTCTGATGTCATTAACGACGATGTGGCTACTAATTTTGATATTTTATCACTTAGCGAAACCAATCCGTCGTTTACAGAAATAATAAGCTATACAGATGCCCTTGGTCCTGTACAAACCAATTCACTTGGTATTAATAGCTTAGGGGTTTATGATGATTTATATGGTAGAACCACATCAACTTTTGTAACGCAATTGACACCTTCTACTTTAAATTCAGATTTAGGTGAAGAGATTGAAATTGATTCTGTGGTATTAACAATTCCTTATTTTTCATTTGTGTCTGATGTGTCAGAAGATGGTGACTTAACTTATGAAATTGATTCCGTAATAGGAAGAAATCCTATAAAATTAAGTCTTTTTGAAAGCAACTATTTTTTAAGAGATTTCAATCCTGAGGGAGAATTTAATGAGAGTCAAGCTTATTTTTCAAATCAATCTGCATCAGCATCCGAAAGTATCTCTGATGCCGCTTTAGAAGGCACACCAATACCTTTTGTTGCAAACCCTGAAAATAACGAAGAGGTATCCTTAAATGCCGATGGTAATATAAATATTACTGAAAATGGATATATTTTAACTGAAGAAAATGAAGATGGAGACCAGCAATTATTAGAAAGGGTACCACCTGGTTTACGGTTAAAATTAGACCCAGAGTATTGGCAGGGTAAAATTATGGATGAACAAGTGCAACCTTTTTTAAGCAGCCAAAACGTATTTTCAGAATATTTTAGAGGTCTATATTTTAAAGTAGAACCGGTAAATGAAAATGGCAGTTTTTTAATTTTAAATTTTGCATCTCAAAACGCTAATATCACTATATATTATAAGAGATCAAATCTATTAACAGACGATGAGGAAGACAGAGAACGAACAAGTCTTAATTTTTCGTTTGCACCTAATAGAGTAAATTTTTTCAATAATGAGTTTACTACACCAATTAATGAAGGAGAACCAAGTACTGGTGATGCAAGATTATTCCTTAAAGGAGGCGAAGGTTCAGTTGCTAAAATTAAATTGTTTAATGGAGATAATCTTACATTTAATGCTTGGAAAGACTTCTTCGTAGAAACGGATAATGATGGAAAGTTTCAGCGTTCAAGACGTTTAGTTAATGAGGCCAACTTAGTTTTTTATGTAGATAGAGACGCCCTAGATTTAGCAATGCAAAGTGCAGAATCAGAGCCCAATCGCCTCTATATTTACGACGCTGATAATAATGTGCCATTGCCAGATTTTTTCTTTGATCTTACAAACAACACCTTCCCTAATTTTTCTAAAATTAATCACTTAGGTCCTTTAGAGCGCGTGGCTAATGAATCTACAGGAGATGGCATTAAATACAAATTAAAGATTACTGAACATATTAACAATTTATTATTACGAGACTCCACTAATGTAGAGTTGGGTGTAGCCGTATCCCTAAATGTTAATTTAGAAGAACAAGTAGCCCAAAGAAATGTGCAGACTGCAGATGACTCTGATTTAAGGCTACCTGTAAGTTCTATAGTATCACCAAGAGGTACAATACTTCATGGAAGTAATTCAGAAGACGAAAATAAAAGGGTATATTTAGAAATCTTTTATACTGAACCAAACAATTAAAAAACTTAAATATGTGTGGAATCGTTGGATATATAGGTCATCGTGACGCTTATCCTATTATTATAAAGGGACTACAAAGACTAGAATATCGTGGATACGATAGTGCAGGAATAGCACTTTATGATGGTAATACTATTAAATTATCTAAAACAAAAGGTAAAGTTGCTGATCTTAAAGAAAGACTAGAACGAGAAATTACCACTAACGGATCACTAGGTATCGGTCATACACGTTGGGCAACGCATGGTGTACCAAACGATGTTAACTCTCACCCTCATTATTCTAACTCTGGCGATTTAGTTATTATACACAATGGTATAATTGAAAATTATGACGCTCTTAAAAAAGAACTTATTAAAAGAGGTTATACTTTTAAATCTGATACAGACACCGAAGTACTAGTTAATCTTATAGAAGACGTTAAGAAAAATGAGAACACTAAACTTGGTAAAGCGGTACAAATTGCTTTAAACCAAGTTATAGGAGCTTACGCCATTGCTGTCTTTGATAAAAACAAGCCTAACGAAATTGTAGTAGCAAGATTAGGAAGTCCCCTAGCTATTGGTATTGGTGACGATGAATTTTTTATAGCTAGCGACGCATCACCATTTATAGAGTTTACTAAAAATGCCATTTATTTAGAGGATGAAGAAATGGCTATTATTAGAAGAGGCAAAGAGGTAAAGATCAGAAAAATTAAAGATGATGCCCTTGTAGACCCTTATATTCAAGAGCTTCAATTAAACCTTGAACAAATTGAAAAAGGTGGTTATGATCATTTCATGTTAAAAGAAATCTACGAACAGCCAGAGGCTATTTTTGACACTTTTAGAGGACGTCTTTTAAGTAATGAAGCTGTAGTAAAATTAGCTGGTGTAGAGGATAACATGAAGAAGTTTTTAGCTGCAGATAGGATTATAGTTGTAGCTTGTGGTACATCATGGCATGCAGGCTTGGTTTCAGAGTATATATTTGAAGATTTAGCAAGGATACCTGTTGAGGTGGAATATGCTTCAGAATTTAGATATAGAAACCCTGTTATTACAGAAAAAGATATTGTTATTGCCATATCTCAATCTGGTGAAACTGCTGATACGTTAGCTGCCATAAAACTTGCAAAGTCTAAAGGAGCCTTTGTTTTTGGCGTTTGTAATGTTGTAGGCTCATCTATTGCCAGAGAAACAGATGCAGGTGCTTACACACATGCTGGCCCAGAAATTGGCGTGGCTTCTACTAAAGCATTTACAACGCAGATTACAGTATTAACTTTAATGGCACTTCGTTTAGCACGTGCAAAAGGCACTATTTCGAGTTCGGAGTTTAGACATTATTTAATAGAATTAGAAACCATTCCGAGTAAAGTTGAAGAAGCTTTAAAATCTGATAGTTATGTAAAAACAGTTTCGGATATCTATAAAGAAGCTACTAATTTCTTATACCTTGGCCGAGGCTATAATTTCCCTGTAGCTTTAGAGGGTGCTTTAAAGCTTAAGGAGATTTCATATATACATGCAGAAGGCTACCCTGCGGCAGAAATGAAACATGGTCCAATTGCATTGATTGATGAACAGATGCCAGTAGTGGTTATAGCCACCAAAAAAGGACATTACGAAAAAGTTGTTAGTAATATACAAGAAATAAAATCTCGTAAAGGTAAAATCATTGGTATTGTTACAAAAGGAGATGAGAGCGTTAAAGAATTAGCGGATCATGTCATTGAGGTTCCGGAGACATTAGAATGTCTTACGCCATTATTAACCACAATACCACTTCAATTACTATCTTATCATATCGCAGTAATGCTAGGTAAAAATGTAGACCAGCCTAGAAACTTAGCAAAGTCTGTTACTGTAGAATAAATAGATTTAAAACAAACAACTATTTGAAACAATAGTTGTTTGTTTATTTATTTTATTTAAATAAAATCTTTTGTTTCACTAAACTATTGTACACTTCAGAAACAGAAGCTAATAGACTTTTATCACAACTAGAGGTGTCAATATTTTTGGTGTTCGTAAATGGCTCTACATGAGAATAATCAAAATCCATACTCATTTTAGACTCTAAATACTCTAATACAACTTTTGGTTGCTCTAGGTAGTCTTTATATTCTATTAACATAAAGTTAGAATTATCTAATGTTAAAAGATAGCTGTAATAATTAAACCATACAGCCAACCAATAATCGAGCGAATCTCTATCATATTTTATATCTACAGATGCCTCTTCATTAAAACTAAACACCTTGTGATTACCACCAAACTCATGGTGTCCTAACCAATCCATATACGTTTCAATAAAATCATCATCATTTTGAAACTGTTTAAATCTTGTATGTTGATTAAATAAAGAATCGGCATGTTCTACGGGGTTTCTAAAAAGAAAAATGGCTTTAAATTCCTTATTATATTTTCTTAATGAAGGATATCTTAAAATTAAATTATTATTCTTAGACAGGTATAAATGAGAATTATCAGCCCTAATTAATGAATGGTACTTTAAATATTTATCATATACGTCCTCGTTGATGGTATGCTTTACGAGGGTACTGTCTTTAATAAATTCATCATTTAAAAACGCTTTAAAGAAATATTCTTCAAGCGCTTCTATGGTATTTAAACCAAACATCATTTTATCTCCATGCTTTCTTTCCTTTAGCTGCGCTTTCTTTGGATTGTACATTTTTTTCCAAAGGTTTGGTGCTAATAGAAAAGGCATATTAGAATAATCTAAAGAACTAAATTTACCAGCCTTAAATAATTGATCGGTCAAACTTGTGGTGCCTGCACGTGCCAAACCAGAAACGATTAAAAAATTAGAGTTATCATTAATAGTTTCTCCTTTTTTAAATCTTTTGTCAAATGAAAATAAAAATTTAGAAAGATTATAATTGTTGAGTATTAGCTTATGTAAAAGCATAGAAGCTTCAGAATAATTCTCAACTTTTTTCTTTTTCTTAAAAACAAATGGAAAAATACTACCTATAGAAAGACTTAATAGAAACCACCCAGAACTAAAGTCTAGATTTTTAAAACTTATATCCGAAAAATAACCGTAAATTAATAACGGTAAAATTGTACCTAAAATAATTACAGTAACAACACCAATTACCTTAAATAAAGCTATTAGAATTCGCTTTAAAGCAGATATAAGTTTAATCTGCTTAATTTGTTCGTCCTCGTTAGAAAGTACTTCATTAGCCAGACCTATTGAGGCTTCTAGCATTTCAAAAAACACTTTTCTAAAGGCAATAATTAGACTTGCAAATACAATACCTGCAATGCCTGCTATAATAAAATAAAGCATTATTCTTTCTTAAATAGTTTACGGAAAAATCTTTTTATAGGAATCCAAAGTACAACTCCAAAAGCAAAGATTACCAATAATAAGATGAAGATAATAATGAGTAATGTTCCAAGCCCTAATCCGGGTCCGATATAAGTTAGCATAAGAGTAGATTTTAAAAATTAATGTTTGTATAAATAGATGTCCAGTTGGGGAGATAATGGTAGCCTTCAATATCACTTTTTAAAGTGGTTTTTAAAACAACACCATTTTCGTTTAAAACCCATAAGATACCTGAATTTTGTTCTTCAACAAAAAGGTCTCCGTTAGGTAAAAGATCGTATAAGCCTTCTGCTCCAGTATATATTTTATTATCTATAAACGCTTTTTCATAAAGTGCGTTATAAGTATCTTCTTCAAAATTATACACAAGGATATTTGAGTTTATAATCTCTCTTTGTACGTTAGTTTTAGGATAAGTATCATAATTTTCGTAGTTACTATTGTCTTTAACCAATCCATTATTATTAAATAAAGCAATAGTGTTTGGCGATAAAATATCAACATCGTGCTGATAGGTAAAAGGACCTTCTATAACCTTAATAACTTTCTCTGTACTTGGCCTGTATTGAATTATGGCTGATAGGTGTCTAAAACTCATAAACACATCGCCTGTATTAAAATATGTAGAGTCCTGCAATACTACAGGTTCTACATCATTTAAATGAAAAGGATCTTCTACAACACTGGCTCTGTTTATAAGCTCAGACAAATTGTTTTCTTTAAAGAGTTCAGTTAAGGATTTGCTGTAAAGCGTTTTACCTGTTTTAGCATCTACATTAACAATTAGATCGTCCCTGTAATTAATTTTTTTACCATCTACAGAAACAGTACTTGGAGCTACACTACCATTTTTATGTTTTGCCCCACAAATCCAAGCATTTCCTTTGGCGTCAAAATTAACAGCATGATGAAATATAAAATCTTTATTGTGCCACACTACATTAGATGCTGAATCTAGTCGTATTAAACCCGGCCTTTCATCACAACTTACAATCACACCTCTATTTTCCATCAGCTTAGAAGGGTATAATCTATCGTTAGTTCCTACTTCATGGTGCTTAGATAAATATTCCACTGGTAAATCCCAAGTTTTAATGAGCTCATCATTCTTAAAATTTTTCAATTCAATTTTAAAAGCGTCACCATTTCTATAAGCATAACTTCCATATAAATCATAACTTAATTTATTGATAGTCTCTTTATCAGCATCCTTTGTTTTTAAATAATAGTCAGGAGCTAAAAAAATAAAGTTGTATGCTGCCTTCATATCGGAAGGCAATTCAGAGAATTTTTTTACCGGTTCTGTTAAAGATCCAAATGTTCTTTGTCCTAAAGTAACGTGTCTAACAATGCCACTCCATATCATCAACAGAAAGATAATGATAAGTCCTATGGCAAATTTCCTAACGATTTTCAATTTTAGTAGGTTTTAATGATTAAATCATGTAATAACAAGGGGTAATGTTAGTTATAAAATTGGTTAAAGCAAAAATTTTATCTACAAAAGGTCATTTTATAAGGTACTCTACTCTAATCAATTCATTTATAACACTAAAAATTCTTTTCAAGAAAACAAATGATTAACCAAACAAAATTGCGGATATCTCAATCTTTTGGTCTAATTATTTTGAAATTTATTATGCATGCATAATTTTTTGAGAATTTCTTACTAAAATACCATATATTTATTTAAATTGCTCACCTAATAAAATAACTAATTCTCTAAAATGAAGGCAACCTTAAAAATTTTTGCAATGCTTTTTTGCGTGGTAGCATATTCGCAAACCACTGTTAAAGGTAAAATTACGGATAATACTGGGCTCCCCTTACCTGGTGCAAATGTTGTAGTTGTTGGCACAAGTTCTGGAACAGTTTCAGATTTTGATGGTAATTACACGTTAACTACAAATATAGATCCACCATTCTCAATCCGTGTAAGTTATACAGGCTTTGAAGCTAAAACCGCTGAGGTCACTACAAATAACCAGACTGTAAATCTTAGCCTTGAAGAAGGAAACGAATTAGATGAGGTGGTTATTTCAGCATCTAGAACTCCAGAACGTATCTTTGAATCTCCTGTAACAGTAGAACGTTTTGGACTTAAAGAAATAAAAAATACAGCTTCTGTAGATTTTTACGACGGCTTAGAAAACTTAAAAGGTGTAGATATAAATACTAATAGTTTAACCTTTAAATCCATAAACACCAGAGGTTTTGCAACATTTGCTAATACTCGTTTTATGCAATTAGTAGATGGTATGGATAACGCTGCACCTGCCCTCAACTTTCCATTAGGAAATCTATTGGGTATGACTGAAACAGACGTATTAAGTGTTGAGCTTCTTCCAGGTGCCTCATCTGCTCTATATGGTGCAAATGCATTTAATGGTATCCTTTTTATGCGAAGTAAAAACCCTTTTGACCACAGCGGTATAAGTGGTTATGTAAAAAGAGGCATTACTTCTCAAGAAGCTGCTGGCGATAATGATTATACAGACTTAGGAATTAGAATGGCCTATAAATTTAGTGAAAAATTTGCGGCGAAGGTTAATTTTGGATACTTAAAAGGAACAGATTGGTTTGCTGATAATGACGCAGACAAACTAAATAGAGGTCTTACCAGGGATGATACTGATTATGACGGAATCAATGTCTATGGTGATGAAGTATCTACAAACATTAGAGATGCTTCTGGCTTAGGTATTATACCAGACGTAGAAGTGAGTAGAACGGGTTATAATGAAAGAGATTTAACCAATTATAATGCAGAGAGTGTTAAAGCAGATTGGGGCTTATATTTCCGTCCATGGGAAAACGATTTCGAAATACAATATGTTGGTAAACTAGGTTTTGGTAATACGCTTTACCAAGGTGCTAACCGTTATAACATTAAGAATTTTTTCCTTCAACAACACAAATTAGAAATTAAAAACGATAACTTCTTTGTTAGAGGTTATATTACCGAGGATAAAGCTGGTGATTCTTACGATATGGTCTTTACAG
This sequence comes from uncultured Winogradskyella sp., assembly GCF_937958655.1. GTDB lineage: Bacteria > Bacteroidota > Bacteroidia > Flavobacteriales > Flavobacteriaceae > Winogradskyella. Next base: position 23,659 of record NZ_CALGNH010000032.1, read on the forward strand.
GTATTAATATTAATCGTGCTTGGAAAAGTGATGCAGATTGGTTTGGAGATTATATAGAAACTTACGCTGGTATAGAGCTTTCTGGTAACCCGCAAGGATTAACCACAGCTCAAAAACATGCTTTTGCAAGACAAGTTGCTGACGAAGTCATAGATCCTACTGGAGATGATGGAATTGAAAGATTAGTGCCTGGCACGCCAGAATTTCAAGCCGCTTTTGATAGAATTACAAGCAACCCAGATTTAGGTACGGGTTCTAGATTTCAAGACAACTCTCAAATATACCATGCTGATGCTAATTATAATTTTGGTGATAATATAGAGTTTGCAGAAGTACAAGTTGGTGGTTCGTTTAGAACGTATCGCTTAAATTCTTTTGGTACTATTTATACCGATATAGATGGTCCTATTACATATTCTGAATTAGGAGTTTACACACAATTACAAAGATCGTTAGAGTTATCTGAGTCTGTTGAACTTAAGTTAACAGGATCACTTCGTTATGATAAATCCGAATTATTTGATGGCTTCTTTTCACCGAGACTATCAGCAGGTTTTACTATCAACGACAATCATAATATTAGAGCTTCATTTCAAACTGGTTTTAGAAACCCAACTACTCAAGACTTATATATTGGCTTAGACGTTGGACGTGCTATATTAATTGGTGGTGCATCAGATAATCCTGCAAGAGATATTAGAAACTACGATTTAAGTACTAATGGTACGGCAATTACTGGTCAAACCAATATAGATGTGGATGGCACAGGAGCTTACAATAATTCATTTTTTGCTAACTCTGTTACAGATTTTGGTGATTCTGGTAATCCTGCAGATTTGCGAGTTGCTAACTCAAATTTAGCACAACCTGAACAAGTAAGTTCTTTTGAGCTTGGTTATCGTGGAAAATTCGATGGTGTAATTATAGATGCTTCAGCATATTATAACCAATATCAAGATTTCTTAGCTAATGAAACTGTGGTGTCACCTTTCTACGGAGACGTAGCATTGACACAAACCCTACCAAATGGTACTCCTTTAGCTATTGCTGCTATTGCCAATGGTGATTTTGAAGCTTACCAGACATATACCAACTCGGATGAAGAAGTTAATTCTTATGGAGCTGCTATACAGGTTTCTACTAAAGTATTTGGAGGATTTGATTTGAGCGCTAATTACACCTATGCAAAATTAGACTTTGATGTAAATAATAACCCTGATTTTAGAACAAATTTTAATACACCAGAACATAAGGCAAAAGCCTCTTTTGGTAAAACAGAATTATTTAAAAACTTTGGTTTTAATGTCTCTTGGAGATGGAGTGACAACTACTTCTGGGAAGCGTCTTTTGGTGATGGTGATATCCCTTCATTTAATGTACTCGATGCACAGGTTAATTTTAGAGTTCCTAGTTTAAAATCTACGTTCAAAGCTGGTGCAACCAATTTATTACAAGACGAGTACTTTACCGCATTTGGTACAGGGTTCATTGGATCACAATATTATGTGTCTTGGACCATTAACAATTTATAATAATGAAAAGCATAAAGAATATGAAAACATTAAAATATATAGCATTATCAATTATAACCTTTGGGATGCTCTCGTGCGAAAATGAGTTGGTTGACGATTTAAGAAACAGAAATAGTGAAGACCCTATTGTGCTAGAGGAATTCAATAGAGGTTCCGCAGACTTTTCAAAATTTGTTGCTTTAGGTAACTCACTAACTGCAGGTTTTGCAGATGGTGCATTATACCGTATAGCTCAAGAAAATTCAACACCAGCAATTCTTGCAGAACAGTTTGCCGCTTTAGGAAATGGTGGTGCTTTTACGCAACCATTAACTAATGATAATGTAGGTGGTTTACTCGCAGGTGGCAATCCGCTTCCTGGTTTTGGTCCTAGATTAGTTTTTGATGGTTCTGGTCCTGCTCCATTATCTAGTGTCGTTGGCCCTATACAACCATCTACTGATATTGTCTTAAATAATCCAACAGGTCCTTTTAATAATTTGGGAGTACCAGGTGCAAAAAGTTTTCATTTATTAGCGCCAGGATATGGTAATTTTACAAATTTATTTACTAGCCCACCTACCGCAAATCCTTATTTTGTAAGAATGGCGAGTGACCCTAGCACAAGCGTTTTAGCCGATGCAATAGCACAACAGCCTACTTTTATATCCTTATGGATTGGTAATAATGATGTTTTAGGTTATGCACTATCTGGTGGAGATGGCACTGATCCAATAACCCCAATGGCTGGGCCTCCTGGTGTAGGTTTTGAGCAAACGTATCAGGCATTAGTGGCTTCTTTAGTTGGTAATATACCAAATGTTCAGGGTATATTAGCTAACATTCCAAACGTTACAGCAATACCACATTTTACTACTGTACCTTATAACCCAATACCTTTAAATAGTTCTTCTGCTAGTGCTTTAAACCAAGCTTATGCGACATATAATGGTGGTTTACAATTTGCCGCTCAAAACGGTTTATTATCTGCCGAAGAAGTAGAGCAACGAACAATAACCTTTTTTGAAGGTGAAGGTAATACCATGGTTTTAATTGATGAAGATTTAACAGATCTATCGAGCTTTGGCATCCCAAGTTTTAGACAATCAACTGATGAAGATTTATTTGTACTACCATTAGCCTCTTTAATTCCACAGGGATTTGGTACGCAAATTCAATTAACAGATAATCTTGTTCTAACTCCGCAAGAACAAGAAGAAATTGCGGAAGCTACAGCACAATATAACCAAGTGATTTCAGCAGCAGCTTCAGCTAGTGGTTTTGCATTATTAGATGCCAATACATTATTAGATCAGTTAGCTTCAACAGGTATAGAAACTAGTGGTGTAATTATAACATCAGATTTAGTAACGGGTGGTGCTTTCTCATTAGATGGTGTTCATCCAACATCTAGAGGTTATGCATTTATTGCTAACGAAATGCTTAAAGCTATCGATGCTACCTACGGAACTAATTTTGAAGCATCCGGTAATTTAGTAGACGTTTCTGCCTTCAATACAAATTATTCACCAACACTTTTACAATAAAAAAGTGTTACACTATAATTAAAGAAACACGCTTTTTACGAAGCGTGTTTTTTTATTCAAAAAAAGACATCAATTTTTTAAATAATAACTCTATCTTTGCAGCGCGAAAAACGCACGTACTCAACTTGATTGGGTAAGGTTTTTTTCACATTTAAATTATCGCAAAACAAAAACAAATAAGTAATGTCAAAAGTTACAGGTAAAGTTGCACAAATCGTAGGCCCGGTTATAGATGTAGAATTCGCTGCCGGATCAGAACTTCCAAAAATTTATGATTCTTTAGAAATTAATAACCAAGATGGTTCTAAATTAGTACTTGAGGTACAATCCCATATTGGTGAAGATACAGTACGTACTATCGCAATGGACTCGTCCGATGGTTTAAGCAGAGGTACCGAAGTTATTGCAACTGGCGCGCCTATCCAAATGCCAATTGGAGAAGATGTTTACGGACGTCTTTTTAATGTAATTGGTGATGCTATTGATGGATTAGGTGATTTACCAAAAGCTGGTGAAGCCGGTTTACCTATTCACAGACAAGCTCCTAAATTTGAAGATTTATCAACGTCTACCGAAGTATTATTTACTGGTATAAAAGTTATTGACTTAATTGAGCCATACGCAAAAGGAGGTAAAATTGGATTATTTGGTGGTGCTGGTGTAGGTAAGACAGTACTTATACAAGAGTTAATTAATAATATTGCAAAAGGACATGGTGGTCTTTCTGTATTTGCTGGTGTTGGAGAAAGAACGCGTGAAGGAAATGATTTACTTCGTGAAATGCTTGAGTCTGGCATTATTAAATATGGTGATGACTTTATGCATTCTATGGAAGAAGGTGGATGGGATCTTAAAAAAGTTTATAAATCTATAATGAAAGATTCAAAAGCAACTTTCGTATTCGGACAAATGAATGAGCCTCCAGGAGCTCGTGCTCGTGTGGCACTTTCAGGATTAACTATAGCAGAATATTTCCGTGATGGTGCTGGTGATGGACAAGGAAAAGATGTACTTTTCTTCGTAGATAACATCTTCCGTTTTACACAGGCTGGTTCTGAGGTATCTGCATTATTGGGTCGTATGCCTTCTGCAGTAGGTTACCAACCAACATTGGCAACTGAAATGGGTGCTATGCAGGAGCGTATTACATCAACAAAGAAAGGATCGATTACATCAGTACAGGCGGTATATGTACATGCGGATGACTTAACGGATCCTGCGCCTGCTACAACCTTTGCTCACTTAGATGCCACTACTGTACTATCGCGTAAGATTGCTGAGCTTGGTATCTATCCTGCCGTAGATCCATTAGATTCTACATCAAGAATTTTAACGGCTGATATTTTAGGTGATGAGCATTACGATTGTGCGCAACGTGTAAAAGAGTTATTACAACGTTATAAAGAATTGCAAGATATTATTGCTATCCTTGGTATGGAAGAATTATCTGAAGAAGACAAACTTGCTGTATCTAGAGCTAGACGAGTACAACGTTTCTTATCTCAGCCATTCCACGTAGCCGAGCAATTTACGGGTATACCAGGTGTATTAGTAGATATTAAAGAAACTATTAAAGGGTTTAACATGATTATGGATGGTGAATTAGATCACCTACCAGAAGCTGCTTTTAACCTTAAAGGGTCTATAGAAGAAGCTATTGAAGCAGGCGAGAAAATGCTTGCTGAGGCGTAAATGGTTAATAGTTTATAGTTGTTGGTTGTTAATATTCTTAATATTCCAACAACCAAAAACTAACAACAAATAACTAAAAGAATATGTATTTAGAAATCGTATCACCAGAAGCTACTCTATTAAGTACAGAAGTTGACTCTGTTGTTGTGCCAGGTGTTAATGGTGAGTTTGAAATGCTTAAAAATCACGCTCCTATTATTTCAATTTTAAAAGCTGGTACAATTAAGATTAATACGCACACACAAAACCACTTGGTTTTTGATGAATTACATGCAGATGTTATTCCGCACAAGGATGATAAAAAAGTATTAACTGTGAAAATAAACTCTGGTACCATTGAAATGAAAGATAATAAGCTTATAATACTAGCGGACTAAAGATTTTTAGCAAATTATTTTAGATAAAAAAAGACGAGGTCTATTAATTTAAACCTCGTCTTTTTTATTTAGAGTATATAAAAACCTGTTTTAGTTTTTATTTGCTGCTGCAGCTTTTTGAGCTTTCTGACTTTCTAAAGCTTGTCTGCTTACCTTAGCCATATTAAAATTTGGATCAATTGCTAAAGCCTCATTAAGCAGTTTTAATGCAGGATCAATATTTGTATCCCTATTTTCAGAAAACAATACTATTCCTTTAAGATAAAGTAATGCTGCTTTCATCGTTGTTTCATAGGGTTGTTGTGATTCGTAAAATGCACGTTTCATATCGTCTTTTACATTAGCTAAGCCATATTCAATATCTCGCCTAGCTCCTGCAATATCATTAATCTGAACTTTAATATCTGCCATTTCATAAGCTAAGTATACATTTGGATTTCTTTTAAATAAGACCTCGTAATGCTCAATGGCCATCTTAGGCTGTTTTAAGTTTTTTAAGGCCAATGCTTTCACTTCTACATTCATATCAGAATCAGATACATTCTTTTCTACTCCAATGGTATTAAGTGCCTGTAAATATTTTCCATCCGATAAATAGAGATAAGCTAGCGTATCTTGCCTTTCTATAGACGGTTCTATAATATTTAGATGTGTTAAAGCATTAATAATCCCTTGCACATCTCCTTGTTTTTTCATTTGTTTATAAAAGGTCTCATAATGCGTTTTTAATTCTGCATTAGTCTGTGCATAACTAAAAGCACATAATAACATCACAAAGCATGTTGCAATAATTTTAAACTGTTTCATTTCTATATTAATTTTAAGAGCTAAATCTAAAAAAATTAAATATAATAGGCTTAAAAAACTATTAATATAATTTAATTCAAATAGCGTGTTTGAATTTATAATTCAAAAGCTGTTCCAAGTTGTTATTTTTAATTCGTTTTCCTTTACTTAATTCTTTATTATTAAAACGTGGCAAAGGTAATTTATGACCTTTACAAAAAGATACGTAATAATCTTCTTTTTTAGGATGGTGTGGATATGCAGCATTAAATGTTGTATTCCACATATTCTTATCAATAATTTCAGAGATGATCCCAATACAATCTTTGAGATGAATTAGATTTAATGGAGCACTTGGGTTGGGTATATTATCTTTTCCAGACAAATACTTCCCTGGGTGACGTTGAGCACCAATAAGGCCACCAAATCTCAGAATTGTGGTATTAAAATTTGAGTTTTCACTAAGCATTCTTTCAATAGTTATAAGTTGCTGTGCGATTTTTGATGTAGCATTTGGTAGTGTGGTATCAGTGATTAGAGGCAAACGCTCTTCATTTTTAAATACAGTCGTAGAGCTAATGTATAATACATTTTTTACTTGATGCTTTTCTAACACCTTTATAAAGTGTTCTATTTCAGCGATGTGATTTTTAGAAGGGTTTCTTCTTAAACCTGGCGGAACATTAATAATGACAGTATTACTGCCATCAATAAACCCAGAACTATCACCAACAATTTCAGCTTCCGTTAATTGAACTAAATACCCTTTTATAGAGGCATTTATTAGTAATTTTAATTTATCATTTGAGGTCGTAGACCCCTTAATTTTATATCCTTTTTTAATAAGGGATTTTGCTAGTGGAAAGCCTAACCAACCACAGCCAATTATACTAATATGAGAGTTCAATTACGTATCTGTTTTTAATGTGTAAAGTTAAGTAAGTATTCTATGGTTCGGTTAGATTTTGCTAAACAATTAATTTTCAGTAACTTTAAGTAAACTCTTAAAAAATTAAGGTTATGGGAATAAAAAGTTTTCAGGGTTCGCGCAAACAACAGCAAAGTACTTCGCAACCAGTGGCACTAAAAGTAAAGGACTATATGACCACTAGTCTTATAACGTTTAAGCCCGAACAATCCGTACAAGACGTTGTTGAATCGTTAATAAAACATAAAATCTCTGGAGGCCCTGTTGTGAATGAAAAAAATGAAATAGTAGGTATAATTTCTGAAGGAGATTGTTTAAAACAACTGAGTGAAAGTAGATACTACAATATGCCACTAAAGCATGATAATGTTGAAAAACGAATGGCTAAAAATGTAGAAACTATTGACGGAAATATGGATGTTTTTGATGCGGCAAATAAATTCTTACAATCAAAAATAAGACGTTTCCCTATTGTTGAAAATGGAAAACTTGTGGGGCAAATTAGTCAAAAAGATATATTAAAAGCTGCATTGCAATTAAAAGGTGAAAATTGGAATAGTAGCACCAAGAGTAGTTCTTAGTCATCTCGCTTTACTAAGGCATAATATTCGCCTTTTAAGGGTAAGTAACCTTGGTCGTATACAAAGTAATAGACAGTACCTACTTTTGTTGTGTACAAACTTGTTATATAGTTAAAATCAAAGCCTTTTTCTATTAGTTTGGCTCTAGAGCATTTTGTTTTTTTATTAGGATTTAAAGCTTCTAAGATTCTATAGTTTTTTCTAAGCCTATTATTTGTATTTCTTATAAGGTTTTTAGAATCTTTATTAAGGCGATTATTATAAGTATTCCTGCAGCCATCATTACAGAATTTTTTATCAATTCTGCCAATGATTCTATTGCCACATTCTAAACAATTTACCTGCATCTTATTACTTTATATCTACAAGATATAAAAACATTAATAAGGACCCAAAATATCATAAAAATTCATTTTTAATATTTTAATTATTAAGTCTTAGAGCTAAAGTAAGTTCTTTTTAATCGATTACTTATACCCAATCGAATTTCTATTTAAACATTATATAATTGATATACAAATATTTATTCATTTACAATCATTTACAAACGTATGTAAATGAATAACAACCGAATACTAGAGCAAACACTTATCAACTTTGTACTGTTGAGAATAAATCTCGATATTATTAACTGTTTAACACATAAAATTAGAACACATGAACACATTAAGAAACAAAGTACAGTTAATTGGTAACTTAGGTAATGATCCTCAAATTATCAATTTGGAAAATGGCAAAAAACTAGCAAAATTTTCTTTAGCTACAAATGAGAGTTATAAGAATGCAAAAGGTGAGAAGGTCAATCAGACCGATTGGCATAATCTAATCGCATGGGGAAAGACCGCTGACATTATCGAAAAATTTGTTACTAAGGGTAAAGAAATAGCCATTGAAGGTAAGTTAACAACCCGCAGTTGGGAAGACAAAGATGGTGTTAAACGTTACACCACTGAAGTGGTTTGTAACGAGCTTTTAATGCTTAGTAAATAACGCATAAATAACTATTTAATTTAATAAAAAAAAGGAGATGTTTGTAGCATCTCCTTTTTTTAAAATATTTCATATAATTATTTTAACTACTTTTTTAGTAACGCTTATACCAGAATCTGTCTTAGCTATCTTTATAAAGTAAAGTTCCCTTTCTAAATCTTGCAGATTAGATATCGTTCGCCAGCCGTCATCTGTAGTAGTTGCTTCAATACTTTTAACAAGTCTACCTATTTACATCCAATAAATCTAGATTGTATACTGCACCACTATTACCCTTATTAATCCTAATAGAAACACGGCCTAAAAATGGATTAGGTTTATCAACTCAACAATCTTAGTTGCAATATTTCTATAAAAAAAGCGTCCAAAATATTATTGGACGCTTTTAATTATAATAATAATCAAGTTTTTACACTACGATTATATAGGAGTTGATGAAATTAATTTCTTAATTTAACTTCTACTCTTCTATTTTCTTTTCTACCAGCTCTGGTTTTATTATTAGCAATTGGATTATCTTCACCAAAACCTCTAGCTATTAACCTATCAGCGTTAATACCATTAGCAATTAAATAATCTCTAACTGCATTTGCTCTTCTATCAGATAATGCTTGATTACTAGATTTAGAACCTACACTATCAGTATGTCCTTCGATAGTAAAGTTAGCTCTAGGGTATTCCTTAAATATAGCCACCATTGCTTGTAATACTTGATCAGTCTCTTTTTTAAACGAGGCTTTACCTGTATCAAATAATATACGTCTTGCGTACGAATTTAATTCGTTTACTACCTCTACAGTAGGTGCAACTTCTGGGCATCCATTGTTAGCAACAACACCTGCTTCGTTAGGACACTTATCGTCTTTATCTAAAATACCATCACCATCGGTATCTGGCCAAGGGCAACCTTTGTTAGCAACAGGACCAGCTTCGTTAGGACAAGCGTCGTCACCATCTGCAACACCGTCACCATCAGCATCTGGACAACCCATTAATGCTTTTAAACCTGCAACAGAAGGGCATTTGTCATCTTTATCTACAATACCATCACCATCAGTATCTGGACAGCCGTTAAACTCAGCTAAACCAGCAGTATTTGGACAATCATCTTTAGAATCTTGTATACCGTCACCATCACTATCTGGACAACCATTAAAAATCTCTAATCCTGCTTCTTCTGGACAAGCATCATCTTTATCGTAAATACCATCACCGTCAGTATCAGTGCCACCAAATTGGAATATAATACCTGCAGAGTGTTGAAAATGCTTTGGACGATTATCTTCAAATGAATGCTTGTATGTAGATTGCAATTCAATACCAAACTTTTCAGATAACCAAATTTTAACAGAAGCCTGACCGTTAAGTGATGCTGTGCCTAATTCATCTGCCCAGAAATAACCACCACCAACTCCGATAGATGGGTCAAACCATCCACCTTCGCCGTTAATAAGATTTCTAAAACTATAAGATAAAAGAGCATCTGCGGCATAATAGGTTATTCCGTTTATTTTAGCAGTGGTTTCTTCACCTGTTATAAGGTCAACATTTGAACCAACTTTAGAAATTCTGTTAACAGAACCAGCACCCGTTAACGTAAAACCGTCACTAAGGTATCTAGATACTGTAAATCTCGATATTGAAGGTAAAATATTCCAATGATCATTGGCATTAAAAAACTCATCAAAATAGTCTCCTTGAGGTAAATCCTCTCCAACAGGATAAAGGTCAATAGCATTAGTACCGATACCAAAGGCCCATGGATTGTTTTTATCTTGAGCGTTGGTAGTACTTAATCCTATAAAAAGTACTGCAACAAATAATAATCTGCTAAGATTTTTCATATTCTTAATTAATTTAATTTTTTAAGTGTTAATTGTTGGCAAATGTAAGTTGTTAAACTTTATTAACAAAGACAAATATATAAAAATATTGTTACAACGCCCTAAAATAGTGAGTTTGTAACCATTTTAAATAACTTTAAGTTCTTTGCCTACTTTAACAAAAGCCTTAATAGCTTTGTCTAATTGCTTCTGTGTGTGTGCTGCTGATAATTGCACTCTAATTCTTGCTCTTTCTTTGGGAACTACAGGATAAAAGAAACCAATAACATACACCCCTTCTTCTAAAAGCATGTTTGCCATAGTTTGAGATAATTTGGCATCGTATAACATTACTGGTACTATTGCAGAATCACCATCTACAATATCAAACCCAGCATCTTTCATTCCTTTTTTAAAATATTTTGTATTCCAATCTACTTTATCTCTTAGGCTATTGTCATTTTTTAGCATATCAAATACTTTTATAGACGCCCCAACAATACCTGGAGCTAAAGAGTTTGAAAACAAGTAGGGACGCGAGCGCTGACGTAAGATTTCAATGATTTCTTTTTTTGCTGTGGTATAACCTCCCATAGCTCCTCCCATGGCTTTTCCTAAAGTACCTGTAATAATATCTATTCTACCTAATACTCCTTTTTCTTCGAGGGTACCTATACCTGTTTCACCAATAAAACCTGTGGCATGACACTCGTCTATCATTACCATTGCATCGTATTCATCGGCTAGGTCACAAATTTTATCTAGCGGTGCAACGAGGCCATCCATAGAAAATACTCCATCTGTAACTATGATTTTGAAACGTGCACCATTTTCATTTGCAGCAATGAGTTGTTGCTCTAAATCTGCCATGTTGTTGTTTTGGTAACGATACCTTGCAGCTTTGCAAAGCCTAACACCATCTATTATTGATGCATGGTTTAAAGAATCTGATATAATTGCATCTTCTTTGGTTAATAAGGGCTCAAAAACACCACCATTAGCATCAAAAGCAGCAGCATATAAAATAGTACCTTCAGTACCATAGAAATCTGCTATTTTTTGTTCGAGTTCCTTATGAATGTCCTGTGTTCCACAAATAAAACGCACAGAAGACATACCAAAACCATGAGAATCCATAGTGTCTTTTGCAGCTTTTATAACTTCTGGATGTGAGGATAAACCTAAATAATTGTTAGCACAAAAATTTAAAACTTTTTGGCCAGTATTTAGCGTAATTTCTGCCCCTTGAGGTGATGTTATAATGCGTTCTTCTTTAAAAAGACCAGCATCTTTTATAGATTCTATTTGTTGCTGTAAATGTGTTTTTATATTGCCGTACATCTCTTGAATATTTATTTTTTGTAAAGATACTATCTATAAATTATACTTCAATAACACCTACATCTTCATTTATATAGACTATATACTTATGCTTAGTTGTAAGATCCATAGACTCAACAACAGAGGCATACTGGTTTAGTTGAGACTTATAACTCGGTTTGTGTTCTCCAGTTTTATAATCAATAATTATCACTTCGTTATTAGCGTTTATATTTAGGCGATCTGGCCTTAAAAGTTGACCAGAACTGGTAATAATATCGCGCTCGTTGTAGATTTCATAATTATTGGTATAATAGGGTTTTAAAACAGGGTGCTGAATAACTTCTAAAACCAAGTGTCGTAATTCTTCCTCATCTGTTGTTGTGATATCTCCTGATAATAGTAATTCATTAAACGCAAAATCTAAATCCACTACAGTTTTAATTTTTGATAATAAAAGATGAACCAAATTACCACGCTCTATCGCTTTTTCTTGTTTTGTATCCCAAAGCTGACCAGATTTGGTAATAATATTTAGATTATGTACCTCTTTAGGCACAGATATGAGTTGTATAATTTCTGATGTTTCTTCTTTTTCTTTAGCCTCTTTACTGGTATTAAAGGTGCCAAATTCGTAGCTAAATCGCTGATCGGACCACACGTTTATACTCTGTAAGTACTTAATAAACATACCAGAATATGTATTTTCATTTACATCACCTTTAGCACTTATATCCTTTTTAGATATTACATAAAGTTGGTCTACAGCTCTTGTTAGCGTAACATAGAGTAGATTAATATTATCTAGTTGCAGTTGGGATTCATGCTCATTATATATTTGAGTTCCGGTTTCGCCAAAATGTTCAATATCCTTATTGTAATTTATGAGCAATGATTCAAAATTAGCAAACTTACTTTTATCTACAGGAAACCAGACTTTAGGTTCTAACTCTTTAGAGATATTAAGATCGGCAAAAGGAAAAATAACTATAGGAAACTCTAGCCCTTTAGATTTATGGATAGTTATAATTTGCACCGCATTAGCGTTTTGAGGCGAAACTATACTAAGATTCTCTTTTTTCTTTTCAAAATAAGTGAGAAATGAAGATAAGTCCGATTTTTGTTTTTGAGTAAACTCTAAAACTACGTCTAAGTAAAACTGAATATAAGCATCGGACGTTTCATTAAGCTTAAAAATTCTAATAAGCTGCTCAATAAGTTCATAAAGTGGTAACCGCAAAAGCTGATTTTTATTTACAATAATGTTTAGAGTTTCTAAGCTTTTAAATACCTTTTCTAAGGTATTATGAAGATGGGTTTCAAAAAATAAATGATAGTCTTCTACATGATGTTGTTTTGCCAAGAATGATAACACTTCAATTTTTAAACTATCATTTTCTGGCTGCAGTAATAGTTTTAAAAACGCATTTAAAAATTTTACCCTATTGGAGTTTTTTAGAAGTAAAGTTTCCGAAGATGTAATATTAATACCTCTCTCACTAAGATATTCTGCTACTGCAACACCTTGCTTTCCTTTTCTAACAATAACACAAATGTCTTCTAATTTACAACCACGCTTTACACATGTATTAATAGTGTCATAAACGGCTTTGGTATACAATTCTGTAGAATTATCCTCTTTAGATATCTCTAAAAATTTTAGGTTAACAAAACCATTTAAATTACTATTAAAATCTTGCTCAGCGTTTTTGTAAAGTTCTGTATAATCTTGATTTGAAAAATAGCTAGCACTCAAAAAATTAAAGAAGGCATTGTTAAAATTAATTATTTCTTTGGCACTTCTGTAATTGGTGCCAAGACTTAAAACTTCAGCTTTAATCTGAAATGGGTTTTTGGTTTTATTATATAAGTTTATAAACTGTTCTGCTTCTCCACCTCTCCATCTATAAATGGCCTGTTTTGCATCACCTACCAACATAGCAGATCCGTTTGATGCTGATAATGCGTTGTCTAAAAGTGGCACCAAGTTATCCCATTGCATTTGGGAGGTGTCTTGAAACTCGTCAATAAAATAATGCTTAAATTTTTCTCCTAAACGTTCATAAATAAAAGGGGTAGGTTGATCTTTTATTTCATTGCTTATAATTTTATTAAATTCTGAAATAAGCATTTTATTTTGCTCCTCTTTAAGACTGTTTAACTCTTTTTGAATAGCATTTAATAGAGAAAGTGGTGTTATATGTTTTAAAAATCCTTTCTGTTGTTTGAGTTTATAAATTAAGGTTTTTGTTTTTGTAAAAGCTTTGGCAATATTTGGCTGAATACTATCTATAGTTTCTGCAATGTTACTTGTTACCCGCTTAGGGTATAGTGCACCACCTTCTAATAAATTATCTTGCCAAATATTTCCGTAAGAAACATTAATTGTTTTTTCTGATAATTTAATGAAATATTTAGGTATATACTTGCCACTAAAGTCATCATATTTTAACCCACATTCCTCTAATAGGGTTAAAATTGAAGTTGCCGTTTTTACAATTTCTTCCTCTAAAGTTATTATAGAATTAGATAAAATTTCTTTTAATTGTTTAAAATCCGTTAAGGATTTATCTTTTAAAGCATCTAATGATTTTATATCATTTTCGTTGACTAATAGTTTAGCAATTTTATTAAAGTCGTAACTAATATCCCAGCTTTTATCATCATCCGCCTTTTCTATTGCAAAATCAACAAGTATAGTTGTTAGCGCGTCATCCTTACCAGCTCTAGAAATTAAGCTATCTACTGCCTCATTAATTAAACGATCTTGATCTAGCTCTACTTCAAAGTTTACTGGCAACTTTAAGTCGTGTGCAAACGTTCTAATAATACGATGTGTAAAACCGTCTATTGTTGATATATCAAAAGCTCCATAATTATGTATTATGTGCTTTAATATGTGTTTAGATTTATTGTGTAGGTACTCAGCAGAAATAGATAACTCACAGCAAATTGTGCTAAACATTGGGTGAGGTGCAGTTAAGGATGTTTTGTCAGAAAATAATTTTAGCATGTTAATAACACGCATTTTCATTTCTCCTACGGCTTTGTTGGTAAATGTAATAGCAAGAACAGACTTAAAATGATTATAATTCTTAGCCAAAACCAAAAGTTTTATATACGATTTTGCTATTGTAAATGTTTTACCACTCCCTGCTGAGGCATTATATATAGTGTAAGTAGAATTTTGCAAAAGATAATTTTTATACCAAAATAGTTAATCTTAATGTTTTATTTAGAACATCTTGCGTTCAAAATTGTAAATTTGTTATAATTAAATTACTAACACTAAAAAACATACGTATTATGGCTTTTGAATTACCACAATTAAAATATGCATATGATGCATTAGAACCACACATTGATGCGCGCACAATGGAAATCCACCATTCTAAGCATCATAATGGATATACAACAAAATTAAATGCGGCTATTGAAGGAACCGATTTAGAAGGAAAATCTATCGAAGCGATTTTAAGTAATTTAGATATGAATAACTCTGGAGTTAGAAATAATGGTGGCGGTTTTTACAATCACTCATTATTTTGGGAAGTAATGAACCCGGAAGATAGAGGTTATCTTTCAGGGGATTTAAAAGATGCTATCGATGAAGAATTTGGATCTAAAGAGGCATTTATAGAAGCATTTTCTAAAGCTGCTGCAACTCAATTTGGTTCTGGTTGGGCATGGTTATGTGTACATAAAGGTGGTAAAGTAGAGGTTTGTTCAACTCCTAATCAAGATAATCCACTAATGCCAGGCGTTAGTTGTGGTGGCACACCGATATTAGGTTTAGACGTATGGGAGCATGCATATTACTTAAATTACCAGAATAAAAGACCAGACTATATCGATGCTTTCTTTAATGTAATTAACTGGAATGAGGTTGAGCGTCGTTACGCTGAGGCAAAGTAGTTCTGCATTTTAAATAAACTTTGAAGCTCAAGTAAAATTACTTGAGCTTTTTTTGTTGAAAATTGAAGTTAAGATTGTAGGAAAGAACTCTTTATTATACTTATGAATCGAAATTACAAGATACCTGCCTTTGCAGGTATAAAATGAAAAAAGGTGAACAGAAGTTCACCTTTTTTGCCCCAAATCTACCATAAACTTAACCTACTTATGTTATGGTGAGTCAAATATAGGTTTACAATAATCTAACTTCTGTATTTATTGGATAAACGACCTATATATTAGTCTAAGCGTGGAAACTAGAACGAATCTCTAATATTAAGTAAAAAATTGAAAGTTTCTTTTACTAAACAACTTAAAGTATAACTTTAAGAGGGTGTATAAAAAAAGGTGAACGATGTTCACCTTTTTTTGCCCCAAATCTACCATGAACTTAACCTACTTATGTTATGGTGATACTAATGTAACGCTATTTGTTAATAACTTATTACTTATCGGATGAAATACATTAAAATACGGTTAAATACAATATTTTTCGGATTAAATGCTTCTTAAAGGCTTATAAATTTAATAAGCCCGCTCCTTGTTTCCTTCGTAGAAATTAATAAAGGCTCTGTTTACTACTCTATTTCCTCCATTTGTTGGATAATTTCCGGTAAAGTACCAGTCCCCTAAATTTTTAGGGCATGCTTTATGAAGGTTTTCTACCGGTTGAAAAATAATTTTAACTTCTGCATTAACATCTTTAGCACTTAAGAGTTTAGATATCTTATCTGAAATTTGTTCATCAGAAAAATTATCGTAAATCTCTTTTACGTAATTAACAACGTTTGCATCGTCTAAATTAACCTGTTTTAAACATTTATTATAAACGTCCTCAACAATATGGTATTGATTATTGTCTTTTAGCAATGCCAAAGCTGCTCTAAAGGCTACTAAACTTTCAAGATTTGCCATATCAATGCCATAACAATCTGGATACCGAATTTGAGGAGCAGAAGATACCACTACGATTTTTTTAGGACCCAAACGATCCATCATTTTTATAATACTTTTTTTAAGTGTAGTACCTCGCACAATACTATCGTCAATTATTACCAAGTTATCTGTTGGTTTTATGACACCATAAGTAACATCATATACATGCGCCACTAAATCATCTCTACTACTATCTTCTGTAATAAAGGTTCTTAGCTTAACATCTTTTATTGCTATTTTTTCTATTCGAGGTCTTTCAGATAATATCTCTGTTACTTTAGCTGCGGATAGTTTTCCACCTCCATTTAAAATAGACTTTGTCTTTTTTGTGTTAAGGTGCTCTTCAACAGTATCTATCATTCCAAAGAATGAGGTTTCTGCCGTGTTAGGTATGAATGAAAATACTGTATTCTCTGTATCATTATTTATAGCCTCAAGAACTTTAGGCATTAATAATCTTCCTAGCTCTTTGCGCTCTTCATAAATTTCGGCATCACTACCTCGAGAAAAATAAATACGCTCAAAGGAACACGCTTTTCGTTCTAAAGGTTCTAGAATTTTTTTAATTTTTGTAGCACCAGACTTTTTAGTAATAATAGCATGGCCAGGTTCTAGCTCCTTAACATCCTCAAAAGGTACATTAAACACAGTCTGTATTACGGGACGCTCAGAGGCAACCACCACAATTTCATCATCTTTATAATAATATGTTGGTCTTATACCTGCCGGATCTCTAAGTACAAAAGAATCTCCATGCCCTAGCAAACCAGCCATAGCATAACCACCATCCCAATTTTTTGCGGCACGTTTTAATATTTTTCCAACTTTAAGCCGTTCAGCAATAAGAGGTGATGATTCGTTTTTATTATAGCCTTCTTTTTTTAGATCTCTATATATTTTTGAAACAGCATCATCTAAAAAATGACCAATCTTTTCCATTATTGTTATGGTATCTGTGTATTCTTTTGGGTGTTGACCTAACTCAATAAGGTTACCGAAAAGCTCTTTAACATTGGTCATGTTAAAGTTACCAGCCATAATTAAGTTTCTGTGTTGCCAATTATTTTGTCTTAAAAAAGGATGAACACTTTCTACACTATTTTTACCAAAAGTACCATAACGCACGTGCCCAAGTAAAACTTCACCTATATAAGGAATATTCTTTTTTTGAGCAGTAACATCGTTGTTGTATTCTGGGTGAGCTGTTAATTCTTTATTGATGCGTTCGTTAATTTGTCCAAAAATATCTTGGATGGGTTGTTGCGCAACAGAACGCACTCTACTAATGTAACGTTCTCCTGGTTTAGTATCTAATTTTATACTTGCAAAACCAGCACCATCTTGGCCTCGGTTGTGCTGCTTTTCCATCATTAAATACATTTTATTTACACCATAAAATGCACTACCATATTTTTTTTTGTAATAATCTAATGGTTTTAATAGTCTAATAAGTGCTATACCACACTCATGTTTTAAAGCATCACTCATATTATGTAATAAAAAAACGCGCTTGGTTTTAAAGCGCGTTGGTTTTTAGGTTAATTCTATATCAAATTGTGTTAGACTCTTAAATTGACCTAAGCGTTTATGTATTTCTGTTACTGTTAGGTTTTGCATACGTTCTGTTCCAAATTTCTCAACACAGAAAGAGGCTAACGTAGAACCATATATAACGGCAGTTTTCATGTTTTCAAAAGAAAAGTTTCCTGTTTTAGCTAAATAACCTGTAAAACCACCAGCAAATGTATCGCCAGCACCAGTGGGATCAAATACTTCTTCTAGAGGTAAAGCAGGTGCATAGAAAACATTATCATTATAAAACAACAATGCACCATGTTCTCCTTTTTTAATTACCACATATTTAGGACCCATTTCCTGAATTTTTTTGGCAGCTACTAGCAAAGCATATTCTCCTGTTAATTGCCTAGCTTCTTCGTCATTTATTGTAATGACATCTATATGCTTTATAGTATGATGTAAATCTTCGAGTGCACAATCCATCCAAAAATTCATGGTATCCAAAACAACTAGTTTTGGTTTGGTGCTCATCTGATTAAGAACACTCATTTGTACAGCAGGATGTAAATTACCCAGCATTACAACTTCAGCATCTTTATAGTTTTCTGGAACAACAGGATTAAAATGTTCTAATACATTAAGCTCTGTTACTAAGGTATCTCTAGAATTCATGTCATTATGATATTTACCACTCCAGAAAAAGGTTTTACCTTCTTTTACAATTTCAATACCAGAAACGTCAATATTTTTATTAGACATTAAGTCTAAATATTCTTGCGGAAAATCACCACCAACAACAGATACAACTGTTGCATCTACATTAAAATTTGAAGCTGCTAAGCCTATAAAAGTACCAGCTCCTCCAAGAATTTTGTCGGTTTTACCAAATGGTGTTTCAATAGCATCAAAAGCTACAGTACCGACAATTACTAGTTTACTCATTAAAGTAAGTTTAAATTAGGGTACAAATATAAGGTGATTAATGGTAATCTCCATTTTATTTTTTTGAAACAAAAGCCTCCGTTTTATCTAGAGTTTTTCGTAGATGAGAAAATGTTTTAAACGGCCCTTTTATTAATAATAAATTAATTATAAATGGTGGTAATGAACCTTCAGGGTTAACGAATAATTGTTGCGTTACTTTAGTTTTTCCATTAATTTCTTCTAATAGCCAATGGCCCTGTAAATCTTTTATTCTAATCGTTTGATCTTTTTTAGGTAGCGCATCTGGCAAACCTTCTAAGACCAGTTTTATTTTATGTTCCGAAAGTCTATGAACAGTAAGAAGGGTAATTAAATCCCTATTCTTTATTGGCCAGGGTAGCGCTTTATAAACGTAAAATGTATGCTGATTATTTGAAACTTTATCGACATAGTAACTTACTCCTGGTTGGTAAGATTTATTATAGCTTGGTGCGGTAAGAAGCTCGTCTAAAATTGCTTCAATTGAATTATTGATGATTGTTTCTGCTTTATATTCATCTAATGCTTTTTTCGGAAGTGCTCTTGTCAATATTTTAATATTATTCTCATATTTTCTAAGTTTCCAGTCATCTTTTTGGGAGAAAATAGGTAAAGAAAATAATATTACAAACAGACAGATAAATCTTTTACACATAACGGCAACTTACTTTAAAGCCATATTAGTTGTAATAAAGTTTGTTCCATTACAAAAATGATATTATTTTCTTCCAAAATCTGCAGGAATTTCTCCCCAAGCTTTGGTTTCCCATTTTACTATGGTTGTTTCATATTTATTGGTGTTTAACCATTTTAAGGCTCTATCTACTAACTCAAACAAATCTTTATTTTTTTCGTTTCGCTTTAGTTTAGAGTTGCATGTTTTTTTTCGAACCCAGCTCATGGCTGTTTTAGAATCTGTATAAAGTATTCTATTGCTATTATGTTGTTTCAAAAATGCTAAACCGTGCACAATAGCCAAAAACTCACCTATATTATTTGTACCCTCTTTAAAAGGCCCTTGTATAAAAAGTTGTTTTTTAGTTTTGGTGTCTACACCTCTATATTCCATTTTACCAGGATTACCGCTAGATGCTGCGTCTACGGCAATAGAATTAAAATTAGGTAACCCTATTTTTTTCAACTGCTCGCTAGTCAGTTGGCTCTTAAAAATTTTAGACTTTCCTATATATGCCTTAGCCCCTTCTTTGTAGGCTTTCTTAGCAGCATTAAACGTTAAGAATGATTTGTACTGAGCGCCTTTAAAATCTTTTATTTGTGCTTTGCAGTCCTCCCAAGATTCAAAAACTCCTGTTTTTAGTCCTTTCCAAACAACGTAATATTTCTTCTTCTTTTTTGACATATGTGTCATCTTAAACTTGTTTCAGGATCTTTAGTTTAGTTGTTAAGAAGGAGTTTCTCAACTACCTTGGGAAAATGCTCCATCTCCAACTCATGAATCTTGGCAGCCACATCTTCAGCAGAATCAGAAGCTAAAACCTTGCACTTTGCCTGAAAAATAATAGCACCCTCGTCATAATTTTCATTAACAAAATGGATTGTAATACCAGTTTTCTCTTCTTTATTGGCGACAACAGCTTTATGAACATGCATACCATACATACCTTTACCTCCATAGTTAGGTAAAAGTGCAGGATGAATATTTATGACCTTATTTACAAATTCTTTTAAAATAAATTCGGGGAATTTCCAGAGGAAACCTGCCAAAACAATTAAATCTGGTTTTGAAGCTCTAAGAACATTAAGAACATCATCAGATTTGGAAAATGCAATTCTATTGAATGATAATGCGCTTATTTTCAAACTCTTGCAGCGATGTAGTACTTTGGCATGAGGATTGTTAGTTAGTACCTGAATAACAGACGCATTATCGCTGTTGTGAAAAAACTTAATTAAATTTTCAGCATTAGATCCACTTCCGGACGCAAAAATTACAATACGTTTCATTTACAGGTATATTGATTTATTATTCAAAACAAAAAAAAGAATAATAATTTACAATTAGACGCAAAACAAAAATACTTCTATCGATTTTTTGCAATTAAAGGCACATTTTATCGGTAAAGGTGATTTTTAAAATAAAGTTTTTTATTTTTGCGGTCTAATTAAAACTTAAAATTAAAAGATTATGTCAGACATTGCATCAAGAGTAAAAGCGATTATCGTAGACAAATTAGGTGTTGATGAAAACGAAGTTGTAACTGAAGCGAGCTTCACTAACGACTTAGGTGCAGATTCATTAGATACTGTAGAATTAATAATGGAATTTGAAAAAGAATTTGATATTCAAATCCCAGACGATCAAGCTGAAAATATTGCAACAGTTGGTCAAGCTATTTCTTATATAGAAGAAGCTAAATAAGAACTTTATTTTATGGAATTAAAGCGAGTTGTAGTTACTGGTTTAGGAGCACTTACACCAATAGGCAATACCAAAGAAGAATATTGGGATGGGCTAGTTAATGGTAAAAGTGGTGCTGCGCCAATCACATATTTTGATGCTGAAAAGTTCAAAACACAGTTTGCTTGTGAAGTAAAAAACTTTGAAGTTACTGACTTTATTGATAGAAAGTTAGCACGTCAAATGGACAAGTTTTCGCAGTATGCTATGGTAGCTTCAGATGAAGCTATAGCGGACTCAAAATTAGACCTAGACGCTCTAAATAAATTGAGAGTTGGAGTAATTTGGGGTGCTGGTATTGGCGGTTTGGAGACATTTCAAGACGAAGTGTTAAACTATGCTGCTGGTGACGGTACACCAAGATTTAATCCACGATTCATTCCAAAAATGATTGCTGATATAGCTCCAGGAAACATATCTATAAAATATGGTTTCATGGGACCAAACTACACAACAGTTTCTGCATGTGCCTCTTCTGCTAATTCAATGATTGATGCTTTAAACACTATACGTTTAGGGCATTGTGATGTTGTTATTACTGGTGGAAGTGAAGCCGCAGTTACCATTGCTGGTATGGGAGGTTTTAATGCAATGCATGCTATGAGTACAAGAAATGATAGTCCTCAAACAGCATCTAGACCTTTTGATGCAAACCGCGATGGTTTTGTATTAGGTGAAGGTGCAGGTTCTATTGTTTTAGAAGAGTATGAGCACGCAAAAGCTAGAGGCGCTAAAATTTACGCAGAAGTTGTAGGTGGAGGTCTATCATCTGACGCATATCACATGACAGCACCACACCCTGATGGTATTGGCGTTGTTGCGGTAATGAAAAATTGTTTAGAAAATGCTGGTTTAAATCCAGAAGATGTAGATTATATTAATACACACGGCACATCTACACCATTAGGAGATGTTGCAGAATTAAAAGCTATATCTGAAGTATTTGGCAGCCATGCTAAAAATTTAAATATTAATTCTACAAAATCTATGACAGGTCACTTGTTGGGTGCTGCCGGAGCTATTGAGGCTATTGCTTCAATTATGGCAATGCAACATGGTATTATACCACCAACAATAAACCACGAAACGGTTGATGAAAACATTGATCCAGAATTAAATTTAACACTCAATAAAGCTCAGAAACGAGATATTAAAGTCGCAATGAGTAATACATTTGGATTTGGCGGACACAACGCTTGTGTATTATTTAAAAAATTAGATTAAATCCCGAATGAATTTCATTCGTAACATATTAAAAAATTCCCGTTCTCAAGAAGACGGGAATTTTTTTTTAATACTAAAAGATATTCTTGGTTACAAGCCTAAACACGAGACACTTTATATTAAAGCATTTACCCATAGATCTATGAATATAAAGGACAAAAAGGGTAATCCTATTAATTATGAACGTTTAGAGTTTGTTGGTGATGCTATGATAAGTTCGGTTATTGCAGCCTACCTCTATGAGCAAGTTCCGCATGGTGATGAAGGTTATTTAACAAAAATGCGTTCTAAAGTAGTGAGTAGAGAGCATCTTAATGACCTTGGTAAAGATTTGAAACTCATAGATTTAGTAAAAAGTAGAATTCCTAAATCTAATTTCGGTAATAATATTCATGGCAATTTATTTGAAGCTTTAGTTGGAGCTATTTATTTAGATAAAGGCTATAAAGTTTGTGAAAAGTTTTTATTTGACCGCGTTATTAATCCACATGTAGATATTGAAACATTAGAAGGTAAAGTTATAAGCTATAAAAGCTTACTTATAGAATGGTGCCAAAAAGAAAAAAACACGTTTTCTTATAATGTCTATGAAGATACCGGAAAAGATGAATTAAAACACTTTTCAGTTAAGCTAAGTATTAACGATAAAGTTGTTGCAAAAGCCAGAGCTACCTCAAAGAAAAAAGCAGAAGAAAAAGCCTCTAAGCGTGCCTTTTTTGCCCTCCAAAACCAAATCAATAAACTCATTTAATTAGTTGTATTTTTCTTAGACACTATAACGTTTTCGTTGGTTTTATAGGGTAAGAATACTACTTAGTAGATAATTCTATCCTATTTATACTCTATATTTACGTTTTAAAGTTATAAGTATATGGCTTTACATAAAATTTTGCTCGACGATTTTAATGACGATTCTTATAAACTCATAGCAGTACATTGTGGGTTAAAAGATTATCGTTTAGCATATCTGCTAAATAAACAATTAGAATTAAATCTAGCGCGTAAAGCCAATGACTTAGACTTTGAATATTTGAAAGCGACCTATAGTATTTTTGAATGGAATAATACATCACAATACGTTACTTGGAATTTAATTTCTAACGTATGTAAAAAAGAAGAAGACAGCTTATATAGTGTAGGATTATTTCAAAATAATGAAAAAGGATTAAAGACATTTAATCTTGTACCAGAACATAAAAAGGTCGATTATTTTATTAAGATTTCTGATGAGATTCAGCATGTTAATGAACAATTAATTTTGAATAGGCTACAAACTATTCCACAAATTGTAACGAGCTATTCAATAAATCCGTCAGAACTTAAATCTAAAAATCACTTAATTTTTTGAATTGATGTTAAATAAAAAAACAAAAATAGTAGCCACATTAGGACCTGCAACCAGTAATAAAGAGACTTTAAAAGCGATGTTAGACGAAGGTGCTAACGTCTTTAGAATTAACTTCTCTCATGCGGATTACGACGATGTTATTGAGCGTATTAATATGATAAGAGAACTCAATGAAGAATACGGTTATAATGCTGCCATTCTGGGAGACTTACAAGGACCAAAACTTAGGGTAGGCGTAATGAAAGAGGAAGTTGTAGTAAATGAGGGAGATGAAATTATTTTTGCAACAGGTACACGTTTTGAAGGAACTAAAGAACGGGTTTACATGACGTATGATAATTTTCCTCAAGATGCTAAACCTGGTGAGCGTATTTTGCTAGATGACGGTAAATTGATTTTTGAAGTAGTATCCACTGACGGTAAAAAAGAAGTAACAGCTAGGGTTATACAAGGAGGTCCACTAAAATCTAAAAAAGGAGTAAATCTTCCAAATACTAATATTTCGCAGCCCGCTCTTACAGAAAAGGATATTGACGATGCCATTTTTGCAATAGCTCAAAAGGTAGATTGGATAGCCTTATCCTTTGTACGTCATGCAGAGGACTTAATGCAGTTAGAGGAATTAATTAAAAAACATTGTGACCATAAAATACCTATTATAGCCAAAATAGAAAAACCAGAAGCTGTAGAAAATATTGATAAAATAGTAGCCTACTGTGATGGTTTAATGGTAGCTCGTGGTGATTTGGGAGTTGAAATTCCGGCAGAAGAAGTGCCTTTAATCCAAAAGAAATTGGTGCAAAGAGCCAAGCGTGCAAGAATACCTGTTATCATTGCAACACAGATGATGGAGACTATGATTACAAGTTTAACTCCAACACGCGCAGAAGTTAATGATGTAGCTAATTCTGTTATGGATGGCGCAGATGCGGTAATGCTCTCGGGAGAAACATCGGTTGGTCAGTATCCTGTTCAGGTTATTAGACAAATGGCAAATATTATTCGCAGTGTTGAAGATTCGCCATTAATTGAGGTGCCACAATCACCTCCTCACATTCGCACTAAACGTTATATAACAAAGGCTATTTGTTACCATGCTGCTAATATGGCTAATGAAATTAATGCTAAGGCAATTTCTACATTAACAAATAGTGGTTATACAGCGTTTCAAATTTCGGCTTGGAGACCACAATCTCATATTTTAGTATTTACTTCTAACAAACGAATTTTAACACAGCTAAGTTTGCTTTGGGGAGTAGAAGCGTTTTATTATGATAAGTTTGTAAGTACAGACGAAACTATAGAAGATGTAAATGCTATAGCTTGCAAAAAAGGTTATCTAGAAGTTGGTGATATGCTCATTAGTTTAGCAGCAATGCCTATACAAGCTAAAGGTATGGTAAATACACTACGTGTAACCGAGATAGAAAGTTGTAATTTTTAATTATAAATCAAATTTTAACTGTACACTAACAGACTTTTCTTTTTCTTTTTTTTGTTGTATTTTCTTTAAGTCTGTGTTTAAGTTAGACAGAGAAATACCCAAAAGGCGCACAGAATTATTGAGTTTATCTTGGTATAGAAGACTCTTGGCTGTCTCAAGTATTATGGATGTATCATTAACAAAGTAGGGTAGGGTTTTACTTCTGGTTTGTAATGTAAAATCGCTATACTTTATTTTAAGGGTAATTGTTTTACCGGCAACTTTAGTTTTATTTAGCCGTTTAGCCACTTCATCAGCTATAAGCTCTAATTTTTGAAGCATAAAGATTTCAGAAGATAGGTTTTCACTAAAAGTACGCTCTGCAGCCAATGACTTTCTAATACGATTTGGTTTTACTTCACTCAGATGAATTCCTCTAACAATATTGTAGTAGGAACGACCAGATTTACCAAAGTGCGTTTCTAAATAATCTGCGGATTTAGATTTTAAATCTTTACCCGTAAAAATTCCTTTTTGATACATCTTTTCAGTTGTAACCTTACCAATACCATAGAATTTTCTAATATCTAATTTTTCTAAAAACACTAGCACATCCTCTGGATTAACTGTTTTTTGACCATTAGGCTTATTGATGTCGCTTGCTACTTTAGCAATAAACTTATTAATAGAGATACCTGCCGAGGCCGTTAAACCAATATCTTTAGAAATACGAGTTCTTATCTTTTGGGCTATTAAAGTAGCGCTAGGCAGCCCTATTTTGTTTTCAGTAACATCTAAATAGGCTTCGTCTAAAGAAAGTGGTTCAACTAAGTCCGTATAATCAAAGAAGATTTTACGAATACGCCCAGAGATTTCCTTATAACGTTCAAAATCTGTTTTTACAAAAATTAATTTAGGACACAGTTTTTCTGCTAATCGACCAGACATAGCACTTTTTACACCAAACTTACGTGCTTCATAACTTGCTGCACTAATAACACCTCGTTTACCTCCACCACCTACTGCAATGGGTTTACCTTTTAGCTGTGGATTATCCATTTGAGCTACAGAAGCATAAAATGCATCCATATCTACATGAATTATCTTTCGTATTGGTAAATCGCTTAGCATCCTGTAAATTTAGAAATTAAATGTCTTTTAAATATATCTTATGGCAGTAGAAATAGAACGGAAATTTTTAGTAACATCTAATGCTTTTAAAGAAATGGCCTTTAACTCTTACATTATAAAGCAAGGCTTTTTAAACAGGGATGCTAACAGAACTGTTAGAGTGCGACTAAAAGAGGATAAAGGTTATATAACCGTTAAAGGGAAGTCTTCTAACGACGGTCTATCTCGTTTTGAATGGGAAAAAGAAATTTCAAAAGATGATGCAGAACATCTTTTAACTTTGTGTGAAGACGGAATAATTGATAAAATAAGATATGAAGTTAAATTCGGGAATCATTTGTTTGAGGTTGATGAATTTTTTGGAGATAATAAAGGACTAATCATTGCTGAGATAGAATTAAAATTTGAAAACGAAAGCTTTAATAAACCAAATTGGCTAAGTGAAGAAGTAACCGGAGACGTAAAATATTATAATTCTCAATTAAGCAAATTTCCATATAAACAATGGATCAAATAAAAAAGCTCTGAATAAATCAGAGCTTTTTAATATTGATTGAAGTGTTAAAATTTATTTTTTAGCTTGAGGACCACCACTTATAATCAAAAATTCTGAACGTCTATTTTGTTGATGATCTTCCTCACTACAAGTAGAACCACAGACTACTTTTAAGTCACTCTCTCCTTTACCTTCGGCAGAGATACGAGACGCATCAATACCTTTAGAAATAACATATTGCTGCGTGCTTGTTGCTCTTCGTTGAGATAATCTTTCATTATAAGAAGCTGGGCCTCTGCTATCTGTATGTGATGTTGCATTAATTACTAAGTCTGGATATTTAGTCATTATTTGAACCAGTTTATCTAATTCAAAAGCAGCCGCGGCCGTAATGTTAGATTTATCAAAATCAAAATAAATAGGACTCAATATAATTTCTTCTTTTGTAATGATCTCTTCAATAGGATCTAAAGAAATTTGAACGGCTAATTCTTCTTCACTTGTTTTTTCTACAGGTACTTTTTTACTTTCAAAGCCATCTTTTACCACCTCGAGTTCTACATCTTGTTCGCACTCTACAATAAACTCCACAACACCTTGGTCATTAGTAGTTTTAGTAACTACATTGTTACCTTCAGCATCTAATAAAGTAACAGACGCTCCTCCTACAGGCTCACGGTTGGTATCATCTAAAACTGTAGTTGTAATTAAAACATCACATAAGGGCTGAAGTTTCTTAAATGCATAAATATCGTCGCTTCCCTGTCCTCCATCTCTATTTGAGGATACGAATCCTTCTTCAGCGTCTTCATCAATGGTAAATGCAAAATCATCTCCGTTACTATTAATAGGAATACCTACGTTTCTTATTGGTGCCATTTTACCATCAATGGCTTTAGTATAAAAAACATCCATTCCACCAAGACCTAAGTGGCCATTAGATGAAAAATAAAGCGTATTGTTACTACTAATAAACGGAAACATCTCTTGTCCTTCTGTATTTACTTTTTGTCCTAAATTTTGCGGTTCTCCAAGAGTACCATTAGCTTTGATTGGCGCCATATAAATATCAAAGTTACCGTAGCCACCTGGCATATTAGATGCAAAATAAAGTGTTTTACCATCTGCACTTACCGAAGGATTTTTTACAGAGTAGTTTTCGCTATTTACAGATAGACTTTCTACCGTATCCCAATCTGAGCCTAACTTTGTAGCCTTAAATAGATATAATTGGCCGTAACGTGTACTCGATATAGAATCCTTAATAAAATCTTTTTCAAAATAACTTTCTCTAGAGAAATACATGGTATTACCATCTGGTGAAAATGACACAAGACCCTCATGATATTTTGTGTTTATTTTATCGTTCATTAATTCTGCAGCTTGGTATGAGCCATCAGAATTTTTTGATAATCTGTAAATATCAAGAAACGGTTGTTTATTCCAACCATAGGTTTTACGATTGTCGTTACGTCCCGATGTAATATAAAGTTTACCATCGTGGGTAACACCACCAAAGTCTGACTGCTCAGTATTAAAACCAGCGTCTTGTACATTAAATTTTTTACCTTGTTCTAAAATTTTAGGAAGGTAATTTGGGTTTTTTCTAAATGCAGATGCTCTATCATCTGAAGGGCGCATAGAGGCAAATTTTTCCATTTGCTGATTTGATGCTTCGTAATTACCATTAGCTTTAAGCATCTCAGAGTACTTATAGATCATTTCTGGATCTTGTGAGGATTCTAAGGCTTTAGCATACCAACGTTCGGCCTCAACGGTACTGTAAATATTATAGTAACTCTCTGCTAATTGTGCATAAACATAAGGAGAACCTTTGCCTTTTTCAACAAGCTTTTTATAGTTTTCAGCGGCATCTACAAATTGAAATCTAGCAAATTTTTTATCTGCCTTTTTTGTCGCTTTATTTTGAGCAGTTAAGCATAAACTACTCATCAACGTAATAAATAATAATGTTTTAAAGTTTTTCATAATGGTTTAGCTTAACGGATTAAAAGTATCTAGGCGAACGCGATACACGCTTTGGAAAATTGAGATCAAATAATAACATAACTTCGTGTGAAGCTGGTGCAAAAGCTTTTATCTCTGATGATATAGCATCATAAGCATAACCAACTCTAACCGCAGGTGATATTGCAAAATTAACAAGGCCTGAGAAGGAATCGTTTAATCTGTAAGAGGCTCCGATTTCAAATTTCTTAAAGAATCTAGCATTTAAATTAACATCAAAAGATGTCGGTGCATCAAAAGCTGATTTTACCATAAATGATGGTTTTAATTCTGTATTTGGTGATAAATCAAATACATAGCCACCTGTTAAAAAATAATGCTGGGTTTCTGAACCAATTTTATTACCATTACTATCTAAATGTACAGAGGATAATAAATTAGGTACTGAAAGTGAGAGGTAATATTTATTGGTATAATAAAAGAATCCTGCTCCAAAATTAGGGGTTGTTTCGTTAATACCAATACCAAAGAAAGGATCACCAGGATCAACTACTGCTACATTACCACTTGTAAGGTTAATATCATGAAAAGTAGCACCCGCTTTAACACCAAAGGCTAAACGATGTTCTCCACCAAGTTTTAGGGTATAAGATAGATCAACATAAGCATTCGTTTCTTTTACAGGCCCTATTTGATCTGCAATTAGAGAAACTCCTAAACCTAGATTGTTACCTATTGGTGAGTGTCCAAAGAACGTACCCGTCTCTGGCCCACCATCTATTTTGGTCCATTGATTTCTGTATAATAATCCAAAAGAGAGGTTGTCTCTAGACCCAGCATAGGCTGGATTAATAATATTCATATTATACATGTACTGTGTGTACTGTGGGTCTTGCTGTCCATACATTTGTAATGCAAGGAGTAAAACCGTTATAATCGAAAGTTTTTTCATTATAATTTAAGTTGATTCAGTTAGTTGATTATCTGTTAATGTAAACCCATGCACTTTTCTGTTTAGTGCCTCCTTCGTAAATTACTGTATAAAAATAGGTACCAACTGGCAATTCTTCGCCATCATTAGTTTGCCCCTCCCATTCATCTGTGTAATCCGTTTTAGAATAGACCAATGTTCCATTTCTATTAAATATTTTTAATTCAGTAACTCCAAAACTGCTTAAGTCAAAACGGTCGTTTTGTCCAGGACTAACACCTGGAGAAATTCCTTCTGGGAAAATACAAGACTCTAATTCTTCTACAAAGGTTGTTATTGTATTTACACAACCCGTAGTATTAAATGAAAGCTCTGCAGAATAATCTCCTTCAACCAAAACAGTATCTAAGGTTAAGTCTGTTTCACCAGCTATAACAACTCCATCTAATAACCATGTTACGGTAACGTCTGTTGCCGTAAAGTTATCTGGAATAATACCTATGGTTACAGGTACTGTTGCATTTGGACATACCTGATAATCGAACTGATCATCAAATGTTGCTAATGGAACAACATTTACAACCAAGTTAAATGATGTTGTTTCAAAACAACCCGTAGCGCTATCCTCTACTCTCGCAAATATAGTTTCCCCACTACTCGTATAAGGGCTGCTTAGTGCCCCTACATTAGTATCGGCATCTGCTTGAGATGTATGATAAGTTATTGTAGCATTAGGGTTTGTACTAATTTCATCATCTATTGATGTAAGGTTAAAATCTGTCTGTCCATCTACACTACCGTCTAAATCATCGCAAACAATAAAATCTTGTGGTTGCATAGCGTCTGGTCTCACATTTACAACTAATTCAAGCTGAGATAATTGACGGCATCCTAAGAAACCATCACTTGCTGCATCAGCATCTTCTACCCTTAATATTAAAGTTTCACCAGATGAAGTGTAAGGCGAAGTTACAGCGTTTATAGTCTGATTTGCATCTGAAGTATTGGTGTAATAAGATACTGTAAAGTCAGATCCATAACCTAATGATGCAGAAAATGCATCTAAATCAAAAGTTTCTGAACCATCTGAGCCTGGACCATCACAAACAGTTAAATTTTGCGGATCAACGGTACCAGGATCTTGATAAAGGTTTACGATTACAATCTGAGAAAATGCATCGGAACCACATTGACTATCAAAAGCTTGTACTTGGTAATTGTCTGATTCTGTAACCGTTATAGAAGGCCCTGTTTCTCCCTCTATTACAAAACCATCTCTAAACCATATATAGGAATCAGCAAATGGTGAGTCTGTTTCAATAGTTACGGAATCAAAACCACAAACTGATACTTCATCTACTTCTGTAGGGTCATTAGACGGATCTATAAAAACATCATTACTAACAATTTCGGCTTCTATATCTGCAATCGTTGAACCTGCATCATTATCACCAATATTGGTTTGTCTTACTTGAATAACCCCTGCATCTTGAGCAAAGTTGGTGATTAATAATAAATAAATTTCACCTTGCTGTGCATTTAATAACGTTACATTTTCAACAGGTGCCGCAGAGTAACTACAGTCAACAACAGCTCCAAGATTACATAGATCATCACCTGGTGCATATGGTCCCCAAAGTAAGAAATCCACATCAAGTTCATCACCTATAGGATTGTCGTTTTCATCAAAAGCAGTGTTTTGTACCATTTCTATAAGTATATCTCCTGATGACCCTATCTCTAATGTACTAAACGTAGGATTAGGAGTCGTAAATAAACAGTCTATTTGTCCGTCGCCAGGTGAAATACCTATTGTATTATAAGTATATAAAATATCCGTTGCGTCACTACCACTACAGAAGTTTGCAGCTACGTCGCAGGTAACATTGGAAGGTGCAATGTAAGGTGTAATACATAATTCAAAAAAGGTGTCTTCATCGTCGGTGCCACCAGAATATATTCTAACAAAATAAGTTTCTCCTACAGTAAGCCCACTTGCAACACTAGATAATTCATCAAAACCAGAGGTACAAGATATTTCTGTTAGATTATCGCAAGTACCTTCATATACCGAGTGATCCGTATCAAACACACTACTGCCATTGACATTAGCTAAAGAGATTAGGTGACTTTCACTTTCTGCAACAAACTGAAACCAAACATCATCATCTGGTGAACCACCACAGGTAGGATCTGGTACTCCGGATGCGGACGCACCAAATATAGTTCCAGGTGTGGTACTTTCACATAAAATGCCTTCATTTACTACTGCAATTGTTGCTTCACAAGGAGTATCGTTACTTGGTGGACATATAAATTGTAATTCTGGACTTGTTATTGTGCAAAGACTCTCTGAAGTATTCGCAACTGAGACATTTAACGTTGTTAGAGAAGGATAAGGCCCTAGCTGCACAACTCCAGTTGTTGTAACTATTTGAGTATTTGTATTAAAGGTATTTGAGATTTCAAGAGAAGGCGCATCACCAAAATCTGTGATGTCAACATCGATAAAAAATTGTTGGTTATCACAATCATCTACAATATTAAAACTAACTTCATGAAGTACACATGGTAAAACCCCTACGTTTACAGTGAAGTCCAATGTAACACCAAAAGCTCCATTAAAACATGGGTCAGGTGTAGATTGCCCAAAATCAGCTGTACCCATACGCATCCTGTGCTGCCCTGGTGTAGCTGTAACAGGCATAACAAAAGAAGCGTCTAGAGTTGTAGGATTTGCATTTGTTGACTCTCCTTGGAAAACCAATTCAGAAGCTTCAAACGTTAGGTTATCATTAAAATCTATCCAGATATTCGTATTATAAGTAAACCCAGTTGCAAAAGTAATAGCTACACTGGTATTTACTCCTGGTAAAACATCAATCACTGGCGATGTTTGATCTTCGTAGGTAACATCTCCTAGACTAGGAAAATCTATTGTTTCAATTGTTACGTTAGTTACACCTTGTCCATCATTACTTGTCGGTTCAGAATCACAATAATCAATATTAAATTCAAATGGCCCAGACCAGTCACTTACATCACCTCCGTCACAGATAGATTGTACGTAAAATTCATAGGAGGTTTGTGTAGCTAGTCCTGTAACTTCAAGAGGATTATCTGTTGTACCATTTATTAATGTTCCAGTACCTTGCGTAAATCCTGTAAGGCCATATTCTACATTCCAATTGGTAGCTGTACCAAATTCTGTCCAACCTAGTTCTACAGAAGTTGTAGTTAGGATATTAAAAGTTAAATCTACTGGCTGGGGACAAGTTGGACCAGCTTCAATGCAAATATCAGCAGTACCTGAAGCAGTATCTCTCCAAATTACGGCAACGTATGTATCACCAGGAACAAGACCACCAATAATACCTGAATCATCACCTGCATCAAAAGCATTATTAGTACAATCCGAAACAGCTGTACCACCACAAGAATCGTAAACTTCTAAACCAATGTTATCTGCAGCACCATCAAAATTAATAACTACTGAACCCACAGCAGGTGCTGTAAAACTTATAAAATAACCAAAATTACCAAAGGCATCACAAGTTGGATTTTCATCATTAGCATCTATATCTCCTCCATTAGCGAAATTGAATGTTACTGCGTTTGTCCCATCGCAATCTGTTTCTACAGTCATAGGAAAAGCATTTGCACATGTCTCACCTGGCGTATCTGTAATAAAGTTAGATGGTCCAGAAAGTGTAGAAGATGTAGTAGCACAATTTGTTAATACATAGTAATCATAAGATGTACCTGCCGTTAAACCAGTAAGTAAATAATTTGTTACGGTTAAACCAGGGACTTGTGTTCCTGTACCTGGTGTAAAACCAGCTGGCCCCCATTCTAAATCCCAAGTTACGCCTGTTCCTGCTATATCAGTCCAAGAAAGATCTGCTGTGGTTTCCGTAATATTTTCAGCAATTAAAGAAGATGCAGGTGCACATTCAGGTGCTGCTGTTACATTGACAGTAAAGTCCGCGGTTACCCCAAAAGATCCATTGTAGCATGGATTAGGGGTTCCCTGACCAAAATCTGCTGAACCCATTCTCATATTGTAAACACCCAAAGGTGCGTTAGGCATTACAAAAGAAGCATCAAAGACTGTTGGGTTATCATTTGTAGTTTCTCCTTGAAATACTAATTCCGTTGCGTTATCAAACACTAAATCATTATTAAAATCTATCCAAACATTAACATCGTAAGTGAAACCTGTAGCAAATGTTATTTGGAAATTTGCCGTAACACTAGATGCTAAATCTACTGTTGGTATTCTAAAATCCTCATAAACTTCGTCACCTGCCGAGGTAAATGTTTGATTACCTAGGATAACCTGCGTAATTCCTTGACCATCATTAGAAGATGGCATGGACTCACAATAGCCTGTTAAGAAATTAAAAGGACCTACCCATTCACTTAAGTCACCAGCACTACAATTAGCTTGATAATACACAAAATATTCTGTAAACGCAGTAAGACCACTTAATGATGTTGATGGTGTCGTAGTTACATTTACAGCACCTTCTGCTTCACCATTTCCAGGTGTAAAGTCAGCACCACCGTTATATTCTACGTTCCATGCGGATTCACTATCTCCAGCCATCCAGTTTAAATCAACAGAAGTTGTTGTTAAATTTGCAATTGTCATTCCTGTTGGAACAACACACGTCGGACTTTCAAACAGTGTTACCACTATATTAGACCAATTCGCATCAGAACCTGCAAAACTTTGATTAAAAACTAAGTCTATATAACCATCTACAGTAGGATTATATACGCCAGGTAAATCTCCTTCAAAGATTAAAGTAGCATTGGCGTTTGAGTTTGCACCACCAGTTGTTGGTGGATCCACGGTTACAGAGCCAGCAGATGTTGTAAAGGTTAAATCTGCTTCTGAAGACCAAGGATTTCCTCCGCCAGCAACCCAATCTACAGTTATTGAAAATGCATTATAAGATCCTGTAGAAGACGCAGCAGCACCAGCAGTGTTTGCAGTATCGTTTAAATTAACCGTTGGTGGTGCGCCTGCGAGCACATTTATAGGGCCTGCAACGGGATTAAATACATATTGAGCATGTGCCGTAAACACAAAACTCAGCATGATTAGAATGAGAGTAATCTTTTTCATTATTAATCGGTTTGTTAGAAATTATGTAAAAATTTGTAATAGATTGATTACAAAGTATTTATTGTTTTTAAATACTCAATTTGGGACAAAACAGATAAGAATACCAGTAGGTTGGTCGATTTTTCTTACCTAGACCGAATATATAAAAATAGATTATTAACAGTATGTTAACAGTGTTATAATAGATTAAATGCTGTATTAATCGACAAATGACTTAAGAGATTTAAGCGTTATGTAAACTGGAAAATGATCGCTATATCCACCTTTATATTTTTTGCCTACATAAGTTCTGTAGGGCTGGCCTTTATATTTACCATGGTATTGGGTTAAAAATTTTGAATTAAAAACCTCGGCATTTACAAATTTTAGTGATGTGTTATTAGTGTCAAAAAATCGAGTTGAAAATAATATTTGATCAAAAAGATTCCATTCAAAATCATAACTTAAACTGCCTTTATCTCTAGACCATACTGTTTTAAAAGGGTTATAAAGTCTACTTTTTTCCTCTAAAGATTTTACACTATTATTGTTAGGATTATCGTTAAAATCTCCCATTACAATGATTTTAGCCGTACTGTCCTTATTGTTTATTGCATCTATGATTGTATTAATCTTATTAGCCGCAGCCATACGTTTATATTCTGTCTCTTTTTCTCCTTCTCTCCGAGACGACCAATGCGCAACTATAATATAAAGTGTCTCACCACTCAATTTGCCTTTTACCAAAAGAATATCTCTAGTGTAATCTCGTTCGCCATTTTCTTTCTGCAAATACACGGAGAAAGTTTCGCTAAGTTCTACATTAAAAACAGACTTTTTATATAGTAAAGCCACATCAATACCGCGCTCATCAGATGAATCATAATGCACATAACTGTAATTTTCTTCACTAAGATGTTTACTATCTACGAGATCATTTAAGACGCGCTTATTTTCAACTTCTGCAAGCCCAACGATTACAGGAGCAATTTCAATATTTTCATCTCCAATCTTAGAAATTACAGAGCCAAGCTTTCGCAATTTATTTTTGTAACGTTTATAGGTCCATCGCTTTTTAGCGTAAGGAAGAAAGTCATCGTCGTCTGTATTAGGATCATTTTCAATATCGAATAAATTTTCAATATTGTAGAATGCAATAGTATGGGTCTTAGGTATAGAATTCATACGCTAAATATAACTTTTTTAAACGTCTTTAAAATAGGGTATTTACTTAACTTTGTACTTTAATACATTTATGCTAGAAAAAAAAGATATAGAATTAGAAAGTGTTGTACTTATTGGTATTGTAACACAAGAACAAAACGAAGAACAGTCTAAAGAATATTTAGATGAATTAGAATTTTTAACCTTTACCGCTGGTGGTGATGTTATAAAACGCTTTACTCAGAAGTTGAGCATGCCTAATCCTAAGACATTTATAGGATCTGGTAAAATGGAAGAGGTTATGGATTTTGTAAAAGCACATAATGTTGGAACTGTTATTTTTGATGATGAATTATCCCCTGCCCAAGAACGTAACATTAGTAAAATTCTTAATTGTAAAATTTTAGATAGAACTAACCTCATTCTAGATATTTTTGCCCAACGCGCTCAAACTAGTTATGCCAGAACACAAGTAGAATTAGCACAATGTGAATATTTATTACCAAGATTAAAGGGCATGTGGACCCACCTTGAGCGTCAAAAAGGAGGTATTGGTATGCGTGGTCCTGGTGAAACAGAAATTGAAACCGATCGACGTATTGTTAGAGATAAAATAACCCTCTTAAAGGCTAAAATTAAAACCATAGATAAGCAGATGGCTGTGCAGCGTGGTAATAGAGGAAAAATGGTTAGAGTAGCTTTAGTAGGTTATACCAACGTTGGTAAATCTACATTAATGAACATTATTAGTAAAAGTAAAGTGTTCGCTGAAAATAAATTATTTGCAACCTTAGATACCACTGTGCGAAAAGTTGTGATTGGCAACTTACCCTTTTTAGTTAGTGATACCGTTGGGTTTATTAGAAAGTTACCTACACAATTAGTAGAATCCTTTAAGAGTACTTTAGATGAAGTTAGAGAAGCCGATTTGTTATTGCATGTTGTAGATATCTCTCACTCTAATTTTGAAGAACATATTGCTTCGGTAAACCAAATTTTAGATGAAATTGAGAGTAAGGGGAAACCAACTATAATGGTTTTTAATAAAATAGATGCTTATGAAGCCGAACCATTTGACGAAGATGATTTAATTGCCGAACGATCGAAAGCTAATTATACTATTGAGGAGTGGAAAAACACATGGATGGCAAAAGTTGGAGATAATGCCCTGTTTATATCAGCCTTAAATAAAGAAAATTTAGATGAATTTAGAAAACGGGTCTATAAGGAGGTAAGAGAAATTCATGTAACACGGTTTCCTTATAATCATTTTCTGTATCCAGATGTTGAGGATATTGAATGAAAAAATTAAAGATGAATCTCCAACCACGTGGTCTGGGAATTCAATAAAATTTATAATGATAAAATAGTTAACTTAACACGTAAGGAAATTTACATTAGCAAGGTGTAGTATTAAACCCTTATTTTATAATAAAAATGCCTAGCAGAATGAATACTACTAAGCATTTTTAATAATTTTGACAGTCTTAAACCGCTGAAAAGCGTTTAAATAAGAAGCTTAATTTTTTACTATTTTTTTGGTAATACTGAGTCCTGTATCCATTTCAGTAACTTTAATAAAGTAAAGTGCACGTTCTAAATCTTGTAGGTTAGACATCATTAGCCTACCATCTGTAGTAGTAGCTCCACTACTTTTAATAAGTCTACCATTTATATCAAATAAATCTAAATTGTATACTCCACTATTACCATTATTAATCGTAATAAAAACACGATCCGAAAACGGATTAGGATTTATGTTTAAGTCCGCTACTTCAAATTCTTCTGTGGATAATGAGGCACATAGCGACCATCCCATATCTTCAAAAAATCCAAGAGTAATTGGGCCTGGGTTATGGTTAGCCTCACCAGGACCAATTTGCGGTGTCATTAATGAGTTTATATCTCCAGCAAGGAAAGTGGACTCGTCCCAATGACTATAGCTTGAACCACCATTATAAGGATTTGGCGCGAAAATTTTAGGTTCATCACCTCCATTCTCTGCTACTGCTTGTGGCCCATTACAAAATAAATTATTACCTGTAAGCTGATTTTGTAAAGCCATTGACGGATCATCAAAACCTAATATACTGGTATTACTACCGTTTTCTATAAAGTTAGAATAAACGCTAGGTCTAGGCGGATTTCCAACTCTTATAGTTCCCTCTGAACCATCACTTGATGCTAAACCAACAAAACCTAAGCCATGGCCCAGCTCATGTAATACTATAGAAACGAAATCAAATTGTCCGTTAGGCGGATTTGCATCTGTACCAAAGTAAAAGTTAAAAGTACTACTAAACGTACAAGAAATATCAACAGAGTCAGAATTACCAAATGGTGGCGGATCTTCACTATCTCGATCTTCTAATTTTTCCCATAACGCTATCGGATAAAATACATCAGGAAGTGCTCCAGGTGCATTAGATGTAAAGAAATTAGTTGGACCTGCTTGCCCTAATACGCCAGCATTTAATGGAGCGAAATTTGCATTAATTCTAATGGGTTGAGACGACTCAATAGAATTAGCCCAAATATCAACAGCAAATTGAAATGCTGCTTCAGCCTCTGGCGTAAATCCATTATAAGTAACAATAAATGATGAGCACGCAGAACCTCTGGACATATTGTTTGCAACTGCTTGAGACCTGAAGGTGGAATGAGCACCTCTATAATTATCCGCATAATATACACAAGCAGGCTCTGCTGGCGTATATTGTTGTCTTACAAATTCTTGGTCTTGTGCTTTAGTTATTTGATAAATAAGTAAGCATAGAACTAAAGGAATAAATTTTGTGTTTTGTTTAAAGGTAAAGTTCTTCATAATATTTCTTTTGAGATTTTAAAAATAACTTAATTTTAGATAATAACTCATACTTGAGATCTAATTCAACCTAATAAAATGTTAATTTATTGCTAAAATTCTATTTTATTTTTAAACGCCTAATATACTACTTTACAAGTTTAATTTTAATTTAGAACCTAGTAATTCTTTGAATGTTTTAACTGGCTTGTAATTATCACAAAAGCGCGACTCTATTATAAAAAGATGTCGCGCTCTGTATTTAACTATAAGGTTCTAACTATTCAACTGTTAATGTATATTGAGGTGTTGGGTTTAAAGGGCAGAAATACACGTACTCTCCTTTTGTTAATACAGTTGCTTGCGTTTTTTGAGTTTCCCCATCTTTAACAACCTCCGTAACATAAGCCGTTTGTATGTGATTTTCTGGGTTACTCGCATCAGCTCCCTTTTTTACTAAAACCAAACCTACTTCTTTAGCCGCATGATTATTTGCTACTTCAAAGATATAAGTACCTTCACTAACAGTTAATGCTTTTTGTACAAACTCTCCCTTGGTTTGTTCTAAGGAAATAGTTTTTACTTCTTTTGCCATCATTTTATCTTGCGCATTACCGTTAATTACAAACCCTAATGCTATTACTAAAATTGCGATTGTTTTTTTCATTTTTTTAAATTTTATTTAGATTATTAATTTATATTATTTTTAAGCTTCACTCTAAACACTTCGACGTTTTAATTGACATATACTTACTAATACTCTACTTTAATTATCCTTATTTGTCATTAGACATTATAAGAAGTACTTTAAACAATATTCAATCTTGAATTACTTAACGCTTTGGTGCTTTATCTGGTGTTATACTAATTCTGGTGTTAATGGTTGTGCTACCGGAAAATCTACAGCCACTTGTGTTGTACTGTGTACATAATTAGAGATCGTTTTGTCTCCTACTAAAGAAATAGTATCGATTAAATTTCCTTTTGTATAGCCTGCATTAAAAAAGTTCTCTAAAACAGTTTCATCTGTTCTACCTCTATTCTCAGTAACGTTTTTAGCTAATTTTGCTAAAGCATCTAGTTTAGGATTTACAGAAGAATAACCCGCTCTTAATTCTAAGATTTGATCGTCTGTAAAACCATTCATTTTGCCAATTGCAGTATGTGCAGATAAACAGTATACACAATTATTAACTTGGCTAACTGCTAAGTTTACAACTTCTTTTTCTTTAGCAGATAATGATGTTTTGGCGTTAGCAAAGTTTAAATAGTTTTCTAAGGCAGTATCACTATGCGCATACGTTGCATATAGATTTGGTACAAAGCCTAAACCTTTATTAAGGTTATCAAAAATAGCTTGATTGTTTGTGCTTACTTCTTCTCTCGTTGGTACATTAAATGTGCTCATAATTTTTAGTTTTTATCCTGTCCCAATAACCATCGGGATTATTCAGGTTTTATTATTATTTAATTAAAATTTTTGTTGGTACAAAGTTGCGACCGATTAGCATTTTATAAAATGATTATAATTCCCTAATACTTGTCATTTTTTCCTCACTAAACAATATGTGGTTTTTCTGCATCACAATAATAATCGTGGATATGTTTTTGTTCACAATGTGTTTTTGGAACTATAGTATTCAGAATTTGTTTTGGATTACTCCTGAATATCTCAATTAAATTGAATATTGACTTGTTATTTAATTTCATCTTTCTTTGTTTTAATATTACAGTGCAAAGATGGTAAGTAAAAGGATACTATAAAATGAAGAATTTGCCCTTAGACTTGTCAATTTTTCCTAACTAATAGCGTTTAAGCTTTTCTTAAATTCTGAAGGAGACTGAGATGTGTATTTTTTAAATAACCGACTGAGGTGAGAGGCATCGTCAAAACCAACCTCATAAGCTATTTCTTTAGCAGTTTTATCTGTATATGTTAATAGACGTTTAGCCTCTAAAACAATACGCTGATGAATAATTTGTAGTGGACTCCTATTGAGTTTAGCAAAATTATTAGATAAGGTCTTTGGGGATTTAAACAACTGATCCGCATAGAAACTAACACTATGTTCTGATTTAAAATGTTGCTCTACTAAAAAATTAAACGACCTTAATAGATCTACTTTACTACTTTTAGGTGTTTCAACAACACCTTGCTTGGCTTTTAAAAGTCGTGTACTTTTAATAATAAAGCGCGCCATTAGCATACGTAGCATTTCTGCTTGGATGTTATCTTCGGTTTCTAACTCATCTATAAAAACTTCGTGAAGGGTTTTAAATTTTTGCTGTTCTTTAGTATCTAAGTGTATAACAGGAATATTAGTATTACCAAAAAACAACATACCAACGCAACTTACCTCCTGATCGTGATCTTTTATACAGTAAAATTCTCTATTAAACTGATAAAGAACAATGTCCTCACCATTTATATATTGTAGGTATTGTATTGGCGTAAGTGCTAATATACTATTAGGCTGAAGCGTTAGTGGCACACTATCTATTATGAGTTTAATAGGTTCTGAGTTTGCCCAGATAAAAGAATAAAATTCAACTTGTTGTGGATTAGAAAATGATTTTAAATCATTGATATCACCAATTTTAAAAAGTGCATCGGAAGTAAATTCTTTAAAAGTATGCCTCATACTTTACTAAGTCTAATGTTTAGTTAAGACATTACAAAAATAAAGATAATTTAAGCCACTTTTTTAAGAAGATCAAAACAAGGGCATTTTTTACAGCGTTTAGCTTCGGCCTTTTTATACTTTTTACAACATTTAGACTTTACTTTACCTAATGGCTCGCAACCGTAGTTTTCAAGAACTTTAAGACGCTCTTTTTTTAATTTTTTGTTTTTCTTCTTTTTACCCATCTTAAGTATTTTTAATAAAAACCTTAAAATCAGTTACAAAAATACTTATTTTTATTTATTCTAAATAAATTTTAACACTTTGAGAATAAAAAAAAGCTAGTATTTGTTAAATACTAGCTCCATTAAAATTTTATTTATAGGACTTTCTGCTACTATTGTACTGGTGTATCTGCTGCAGAAACTACTGCTAATTGTTGTATATCCCTATCAAATAAATACAAGCCTCCCTTGTCGTCTCCGATCATATTTATTTTATCTAATATGGTTCTTGCTACGGCCTCTTCTTCAATTTGTTCCGC
Source organism: uncultured Winogradskyella sp. (assembly GCF_937958655.1). Lineage (GTDB taxonomy): Bacteria > Bacteroidota > Bacteroidia > Flavobacteriales > Flavobacteriaceae > Winogradskyella. The sequence goes on from NZ_CALGNH010000032.1 coordinate 65,773, forward strand.
TACATACCATTGTAAGAAATTGTGAGATGCATAATCTTTTTCTTGTAAGGAAATGTGTACAAGATCATTAATACTTTCAGACACAAAAATTTCGTGTGCTAATAATTTCTCAAACATTTCTTGAAATGAATTAAACGTAATATTTGGTGCATTTAATTCTGATATCAGGGCATGACCACCACGTTCGTTTACAAATTTTACAAGTTTAAGCATATGCTCGCGCTCTTCATCGGACTGGTCGTACATAAAATTAGAAATTCCCTCTAAGCCTTTTACTTCTGCCCAAACGGCCATCGCTAAATACACCTGAGATGATTCTGCTTCTATTCTTATCTGCTTGTTTAAAGCTTCTTCTATTGTCTTTGATAACATAAACTCTATTTTTTTACAAAAATAACCACTATGTACTTAATTTTTAGTTAATTATTTCCTAGTTTTCTAATTCATATTTAATCTAATTTGAAGTTATAGTATAGCTTTTAAACAAAAAAAACTCATTTCACAAAAAAGATGAATCTTTAAAAGAAAATTTCTAGCGCCAACCTAAACGTATTGGCATGTGCATCTACAATAGTTTTTATATCTGGCGAATAACCACCTCCCATACTACACATTACAGGGACCTTAAAATCCTTACAGCTTTGCAGTACAAACCGATCACGTTCTTTACAGCCTTTAATAGACATGCTTAGCTTACCCAACTTATCCGTTGCTATTACATCGACTCCGCAGAGGTAATAAATAAAGTCTGGTTGCTCCTTTTCAATGAGTTTAGGTAAGGTATCTTTCAAAATTTGAAGATAGGTTTTATCATCAGTATCATTATCTAAAGCAATGTCTAAATCGCTTTGTTCTTTTTTAAAAGGGTAGTTGCTTTTACCATGCATTGAGAATGTAAAGACAGAGTCATCATTCTGAAAAATCTCAGCGGTACCATTGCCCTGATGTACATCGAGATCAATAATAAGTGCCTTTTTAACCCATCCTTTATTTTGTAAATAACGTGCACCAATAGCTTGGTCATTTAATAAACAAAATGCCTCACCACGATTGGTATATGCATGGTGTGTACCACCTGCAATATTCATTGCTATTCCATTTTTTAAAGCATATTCACTGGCTTTAATAGTGCCGTCAGCAATGATGACTTCGCGTTCTACCAATACTTCACTAAGCGGAAATCCAATTTTACGGGCAGCACGTTGGTCTAAGGTTATATTTACCAGATCGTAATAATACTCAGGTTCGTGTACAGCTAAAATATGCTTGTCATTGGGCTTGGTAGGTTCAAAAAAATTATTGTCGCTACATGTGCCTTCATAAAGTAATTGTTGTGGCAATAATTCATATTTCTCCATCGGAAAGCGATGACCTTCCGGAAGTGGATGTTTGTAAATTGGGTGAAATGCTATTTTAAGCATTAAAAATTATCTACCAAGATTTCTTCTGATACAAATTTACCATTCACCATACCTTCTATAAATAGCTTAAAACTATTTTTTGTATTCAAAACCTTAAAATCAAAAGATCCATCTTCTTGTAGTTTTACATTCGGTATCCAGTCAATAGTACCATATTCATTATAAAAGGTAGAATTATAAAATTTATACTTTGACACATAAAACTTTTTGTTGTTACTAAATCTTAATGGTACATCATAAGTCTGTACATTATCGTTTTTGGATACTATGTTATTATAATCATTTAACGTATAAATTTTTATAAAACCCGCTTGTCCTCTTATACCTCCACCTATGCCATAAAGCTCATATTCTATATAATCAATATCTTGCATATTTAAAAACGTTAATACAGTAAAATCAGAACTTAAAAACCCATCATTTAAATACACTAAAGGTACTGGACTTCCCCATTGAACTCTTGGATTAGTAATACTTAAATTTCCTGAGAAATAATCAAATTGAGTATTAAAACCTAAGCGCTGTAGATATAAATCTAACCTTTGGTTTCTTAATTTAATTCTATCGTCTATAATTTCTACTCTAGAATTAATTGCCTTATTTTTTAGTTGTTCTGCTCTGGTATATGTTTTTGAAGCTTCAACTACTACTTCATCTAAGAGTTCTGCATCTGCCCAAGATTTACTTAACTCTAATTCCTCTGTATTTTTAAACGGAGTTAAAAATAGTTCTTGGACAGTATTATGTGTTAAACTGAACTTAGGAAATTGTGATGGGTAAAATTGAAGATAAATTGATGGCTTAACTCTAAAGCCTTTGTTTTTAGCATCTATAAAACCAATTCTAAACAAATCATCTTCGTTAGGAAAAATTGTTTTTGCTGTAAACTCCTTATCCGAACTTTTTACTTCAAAAAGCTTTGAAGACGATGTTTCTAGCGGATAAACCACATAATTTCCAGGATTTTTACCATTGATATTGGCAACCACATCAATACCCCTCTCAAAAGGATGAATAAAAACATTATTTTGGGTTAATATAGTATTCCAATCATAACTACTCCATCCTTGTGTGAGTAACAAAAGATCTAAATTATAATTACTTTCTCTTGTATTCTCAAAATATTGTGCGCCATTTTCAATATACCCTCTTACATAAGGCTGTATAAACAGTTGTGACAAAATATTATTATGATGATTATACGATTTTGTTCCGCTAGGTAATACAGAGATACTAACATTTGATATTTTAGACGCTTCTAGTTTTTGAAATTTGCCTTTTAGCTTTATACTATCCTTAGTTTTCTGAGAATCTAAATTAGTTAGACTACCTTGATCAAAACCAGTCATATTAAAATACAAACGTTCTAAAATTGGCTTGTTCTGCTCATTAAATACTGTGAAAATATTTATTCCAGTAAACAATTCTTGTTTAGGATATTTTATAATTATTTCACCATTTTTACCAAGTTGAAATTCGGTTAGTTTTAATTCACTACCATCATGTAATACTATTTTAAAAATTCCATCACCAAACTGTTTGTAAAATAATGTATTTGACTTTAATCTAACAATAAGATTGTCTCCTAAAGTATTTATTCCCATAGACATGCCGCTAGCCTTAATATCTTTTAGCTGTTTTTTTATAATTCTGTCATTGGTTTTTATCTCAACAAAATAATTAGTATTAGGATCTGGGTTAATCATCGCTTTGGCTATACCAGAATTATTAAGCTGAAAATCTGTTATAATTGTACCTTTACCATCAACTATCTTTCCTTCAACGTTTTTAATGCCTAAACCAAATTGATTTTTTGCTATAATTCCTATAGTATTTGGTATTTTGTAAAATATATGGCCTCCTTCGCCTAAAACTTGCAAATCTATTTTTAAATCTTCTGATAATACTGGTTTAATTTCTTTAATATTATCAGCATCAATTACTTTAAAGCTTTGCTCAAAATGATTAGCTTCGTTAAAATTACGCATCCAATTTGTGTACGCTTTAAAAGTAAAAACACCGGTATTGAGCGTACTATCAATATCAAAAACATTAGATACGGTTCCCTTATCTACTTTTAATAATTTCTTTTTAAGTACATTACCTTTAGAATCACTTATTGTACAATAAAGATTTTTAGTCATTAAAGAGGGTTTCTTAACAAACTTATCAAAGACATAAGCCGTAAAACCTAACATTTCGCCTTCTATATAGGTAGATTTATTAAGATGCACATATACCACCTCTCTAGGTGCATCAGTATAATTAGAGTAGTTCTCAGCAATGATATCTGAACTTTGAGAAAAACCTAGGCTTATACAAAAAAGAAATAGTAATATAATCTTAGAGAAGCGTAGTTTTTTTATCATGATGGCTAAATTTCTGATAAAATTATCAAAAACTAGACCAAAAGACTCTAGTTTTAACTAATTTTTAAACCATTAGAAATCTGATCGTTATCTGGGTTTACAAATATCAAATGACCTAATTCATCTTCCGTCATCAAGATCATACCTTTACTCTCAACTCCTCTTAATTTCCTCGGTGCTAAGTTTACTAAAACCATTACGCGTTTACCCACAACCTCTTCTGGCGTAAAACTCCCAGCAATTCCAGAAACAATGGTACGCGTATCTATACCAGTATCTACTTTTAAGACTAAGAGTTTTTTTGTTTTTGGCATTTTTTCTGCCTCTATAATAGTACCTACTCTAAGATCTAATTTTGTGAAATCATCAAAAGTAATCTCGTCTTTTTGAGGTTCTACTTGTTTTTTAGCTGCTTCATTGGCTTTTTTATTGGCAGCAAGTTTATGGAGTTGTTTTTCAATTTCAGAATCTTCTATTTTTAAAAACAATAAATCTGGTTTGCCTTTTTGAATAGAATGACCTGCTGGAAGCAAGATAGACTTCGTAGAGACGCCTTCCCAAGTAGATTCTGAATCAAGTTCAGAATGACAAAGGATTGTTTTTAGTTTACTTGAAGTAAAGGGTAAAAAAGGTTCACTTAATACCGCTAAAGCAGACGCAATTTGCAAAGCAATAAACATTACTGTTTTAGTGCGATCCTCGTCTGTTTTTACTGTTTTCCATGGCTCTTCATCTGCTAAATACTTATTTCCTAATCTAGCCAAATTCATTAACTCTTGGCTAGCCTCTCTAAAACGGTAGCGCTCTATTGAACTAGAGATAACTGACGGATAAGCTTTTAAAGTAGTTAAAGTTTCTTCATCAATTGTTTTATAAGCGGAAGGACTTGGCACTACACCATCATAATATTTATTGGTTAATACCGCAACACGATTAATAAAATTACCGAAAATTGCAACCAATTCATTATTATTTCTTGCCTGAAAATCTTTCCAAGTAAAATCATTATCCTTAGTTTCTGGGGCATTTGCCGTAAGTGCATAACGCAAAACGTCTTGTTGATCTGGAAAATCTTTTAAATAGTCTGGCAACCAAACTGCCCAATTCTTAGAAGTAGATAGTTTATTACCTTCTAAATTTAAAAACTCGTTAGCAGGTACATTTTCTGGCAAAATATAAGAGCCTTCTGCTTTTAACATTGATGGAAAAATAATACAGTGAAATACAATATTATCTTTACCTATAAAATGTACTAAGGTTGTATTATCATCTTTCCAATAATCTTCCCAGTTTTTGCCCTCACGTGCTGCCCACTCTTTAGTTGCTGAGATATAACCTATAGGTGCGTCAAACCAAACATAAAGTACTTTTCCTTCACCGCCATCAACTGGTACAGGTATGCCCCAATCTAAATCTCTGGTTACAGCTCGTGGTCTTAATCCATCATCTATCCAAGACTTAACCTGGCCATACACATTAGGTTTCCAGTCTTTTTTATGACCTTTTAGTATCCATTCTTTTAAAAATGCTTCGTGTTTATTTAAAGGTAAAAACCAATGTTTTGTTTCTTTTACAGTTGGTACGTTACCGGTAATTGCAGACTTTGGATTTATTAAATCTGTAGCATTTAAACTAGATCCACAATTTTCGCACTGATCTCCATAAGCATCTTCATTTCCGCATTTAGGACAAGTACCAGTAACAAAACGATCTGCCAAAAACTGATTAGCTTCGGCATCGTAAAGCTGCTCAGAAACTTCTTCAACAAATTCATTTTTAGCATATAAAGTCTTAAAAAAGTCTGAAGCAGTATCGTGGTGTATCTTGGCTGAAGTACGCGAGTAATTATCAAAAGTTATCCCAAAGTCTTCAAAAGATTTTTTAATAATAGTATGGTATTTATCAACTATATCTTGTGGACTAACTCCTTCTTTTTTTGCCTTAATAGTAATAGGCACACCATGCTCATCACTCCCGCAGATAAATGCAACATCGTTACCTCTTAATCTTAAGTATCTAGAGTAAATATCTGCTGGCACGTAAACACCTGCTAAATGCCCTATATGTATTGGGCCATTAGTGTATGGAAGTGCTGCAGTAATTGTATATCGCTTAGACATTAAATACTTTTTTAAATGAAATGCAAATTTACAATTTTACAATGACTAAAAACGTCATTCCATTTTAAGAAAAATTACATCTATAAATCTCATTATCATATTAAAAGTAGATTTAGTCATCTTACATTTGTTTCACAGCTTCCAACTCTACTTTCAACTCTTGAAACATGGTCATTATACTACTTAACTTCAGTTCCTTCTCATCATACTCTTGCGTATTAATACAACAGGTAAACTCCCAAAGTTCTAAGATATTTTCACGCTTAACTAAATATGGTTTATAAGACTTGTTATCAGAACTTAACAATAAACTTGCAATATCACCCTCAGGTATATAAACTCGTTTATAAACCAAACCATCATCCTTTGTTAAAACAATGTAAGTTCTGCCGTTTTTAATATCATTAATAGCTTCAACATACTTTGCCACAACAAAAGCACCATCTTTAACAGGTAGCATAGAATCCCCTTTTATAGGAAATGCCCTGTGTGTACCAGTAGGTAAAAACGGTAATTTAATTTTTTGAAGTTGCTCTATATATTCCGGATCATCGTAACCAGACAGATAACCTGCTGAGGCTTTTGCTGGTACAATCTCAATTAAATCTTCATTATTTTCGTTAACCGTTACAGGAAACAGTACACGCTTATTCCCTACTTCTATAAAAGAGGTATCCTTGGCTTTTCGTAAATCCTTACGCACCAAAATATCTATAGGAATATCAAAGTAATTAGATAAATCTATTAAACGCTCAATTGGTGGTTCACTTCTTCCTTCTTCATAAGACCCAACGACAGAGCGTGTCCAATTAAGGTCGTCTGCAAAACGTTCTTGAGACAATTTCTTTAACGTTCTAAGATGCTTTATGTTGGCTTGTATAGGCTTCATATTTATTTCTCACGAAAGTGGGAATCATTTTATATTTAACAGTATTTACTACAAATATAAGCAACAAAAACTACATATAGTAGCTAATTTTGTTAATCCTATGTATTTAAACTGTCATACCTATTACAGCCTACGTTACGGCACTATAAAACCTGAGCAACTGCTTGCTATTGCTTCAGAAAATGGTGTGCAAACTTTGGCGCTTACGGATATTAATACCACCTCAGCATGTTTGGATATTGTGCGCCTGTCTAAAAAATATAAAGTAAAACCTGTTCTTGGTGTAGATTTTAGAAACAAGGCACAACAAGAATTTATTCTCATTGCAAAAAATAATAATGGGTTTAAAACTATCAATGATTATCTGTCTAAATTTCTTCATAATCGTGAGTTAAAAATTCCCGAAAGACCTGAGGTTATTTTGGAAGATTGCTTTGTGATTTATCCTTACCAAAAAGGCAAGAATTTCAACTTAAAATCTAATGAGTTTTTAGGCATTGCACCTAAAGACCTCAACCATTTAAAATTTTCGAAATGGAATCAATTTAGAGAGAAATTAGTGGTATTAAAAACCGTTTCTTTTCAAAATAAAAAGGGTTTTAATACACATCGCTTACTACGCGCTATTGATAATAATACCTTATTGAGTAAACTGCCGAAAACTGAAGAGGGTAGCGAACATGATATGATGTTACCGTATGACGAACTGTGTCATACATACTCCGAATTTCCTAAACTAATACATAATACCGAACAACTTTTAGAGGATTGTAGCATTGATTTCAATTTTGAAAATAACGAGCCTAAAAATCAAAAGTGTCTGACCGCAAATGAAGCTTCAGATTATGCATTGTTAGAAAAACTGACCTACGATGGTATTCCTTATCGTTACGGAAATGAGGTTAGCCCTAAGATTTATGAGCGTATAGAAAAAGAGCTCGATATTATAAAGCAAAAAAGCTTTGTGTCTTATTTTCTAATCAACTGGAAAATCTTAGAATACGCACGCAACAAAGACTACTACTATGTTGGTCGCGGAAGTGGTGCCAATAGTATTATTGCGTATTTACTCAGAATTACAGATGTAGATCCTATAGAGTTAGATCTCTATTTTGAACGTTTTATTAATCTCTTTCGACAAAATCCACCAGATTTTGATATTGACTTTTCATGGAAAGATAGAGATGATATTACACATTTTATTTTCAACAACTTTAAGAACACAGCTTTAATAACGGTTTATAACACCTTTAAATTCAAAGCTTCTGTGCGCGAATTGGGTAAAGTATTTGGCTTACCAAAGTCTGAAATGGATATGCTAACACGAGGTAAGTTTAATGTGAGCCAGTTAGATAAGCTCTCACAACTCGTTCTTAAATACAGTCAATATATTGAGGGTTTTCCTAACTACTTAGGTATTCATGCAGGTGGTATTTTGATTTCAGAAAAGCCAATACATTATTATGGTGCGACTTTTATGCCTCCAAAAGGCTTTGCCACGACACAGTTTGATATGGTCGTTGCTGAAGATATTGGCCTCTACAAATTCGATATTTTAAGTCAGCGCGGTTTAGGAAAAATTAAAGATGCCGTAGAAATTATCAATACTAATTACACAGAACAACCACCTATTGATATTCATGACATTAAACGTTTTAAACAAGATGAACGCATAAAACACCTATTACGAAATGCCAAAGCCATTGGTTGCTTCTATGTAGAATCTCCTGCCATGCGTATGCTTCTAAAAAAATTACAAGTCGATAACTATTTAGGTTTAGTGGCTGCGAGTTCTGTCATTCGTCCTGGTGTGGCCAAAAGTGGTATGATGCGTCAATACATTTTACGTTATCGTTATCCTGAAAAGCGAAAAGAAGCACATCCTGTGTTGGCAGAACTGATGCCAGAAACTTTTGGTGTTATGGTCTATCAAGAAGATGTGATTAAAGTGGCGCATCATTTTGGTGGTTTAGATTTGGGTGAAGCTGATATGTTACGTCGTGGTATGTCTGGTAAATTCCGTTCGCGTGACGAATTTTTAAAAGTAAAACAACAATTTTTTGATAACTGTATAAACGATGGAAAACCCTACGAATTTGTGGCTGACGTATGGCGACAAATCGAAAGTTTTGCTGGCTATGCCTTTGCAAAAGGGCATTCGGCATCCTATGCCGTTGAGAGCTACCAAAGTCTGTTCTTAAAAGCCTATTATCCTTTGGAATATATGACGGCTACCATTAACAATTTTGGTGGGTTTTATAGTACAGAACTCTATGTGCACGAAGCTAGAATGCATAATGGAAAAATTGAAGCACCTTGCATAAACACCAGTTTTACACAAGCCATTATCAATGGTGGCGTTATTTTTTTAGGCTTTATGTTTTTACAATCTTTAGAATCTAAAACCATAGAGCGTATTCTTGAGGAACGCGAAAGTTATGGATTGTTTAAATCTCTCGATGATTTTATAGAACGTGTTCCTATTTCTGTAGAACAGATTACCATTCTTATAAAAATAAATGCGTTTCGCTTTACTAAAATTAATAAACGTGAGCTGTTATGGGAAGCGCATTTAAAAATCAGTAAAACCGTTATCCAAGAACATATTGTGACGCTATTTAAAACCCAGCGTATTAATTACAATACACCAGAGTTACCAAGCACAGCTTTAGAAAATGCTTTTGACGAAATTGAATTATTAGGATTTCCTTTATGCAATCCCTTTCATCTATTAGAAAAAGAATCTACTAGCCGATTACGTGCAAAGCATTTAATACAATTAGAAGGAAAATATATAAAGATTGAAGGCTATCTTATTACTACAAAAAATACTAGTACTGCTAAAGGTAAGCGTATGTATTTTGGAACATTTTTAGATCGTGATGGTGATTTTATAGATACAGTTCACTTTCCGCCTGTTGCAGCAAAATATCCATTTAGAGGAAAAGGGATTTATGAAATTATTGGAAAAGTTATGGTAGAGTTTGATTGTGTTACTATTGAAGTTTCAAGATTTGAACGTTTGGCTATTATTGAAGATCCACGCTACTCCATAAAATCATTGAATCCAACATTTCAGAATAAGAAGAGTTTTGAAGACTTAAAGAGTATGAATCGAGTTTAAAGATGTCACTTCGAGTGAATTTGTGAAGCATGAACAAATTTGTATCGAGAAGCTTTTATTAATCACTTGGTTCTCGATACAACGATTTTTTTTAGCCTACGCTACAAAAATCGCCACTCGAACTGACATAAATTATAGACGTATAAAATGAACAACAACCGAAGCATAGTACACATGGATTTAGACACTTTTTTTGTGTCTTGCGAGCGCTTACTAGATAGCCGGCTTAACGGAAAACCTGTACTTATTGGTGGCACTAGCGACAGAGGTGTTGTGGCCTCTTGCAGCTATGAGGCTCGAAAATTTGGAATCCATTCTGCAATGCCTATGCGTATGGCAAAACAGCTTTGTCCAGAAGCAATCATACTAAGAGGAAACTCTGGGATTTACAGTAAATTCTCTAATGATGTTACAGACGTTATAAAGGAAAGCGTCCCTCTTTATGAAAAAACATCCATCGATGAGTTTTATCTAGACTTAACCGGAATGGATAAATTCTTTGGTTGTCATAAATTAGCTTCAGAATTACGGCAACGTATTATTAAAGAAACAGGTTTACCCATTTCTTTTGGTTTATCACTAAATAAAACGGTTTCAAAAATTGCCACTGGTGAAGCGAAACCCAATAATGAAATTAGAATTATATCTGGTACTGAAAAACCGTTTTTAGCACCACTTTCGGTAAAAAAGATTCCAATGGTTGGTAATGTAACTTACAAAGCCTTATGCGATTTAGGTGTGAAACGGATTAAAACCGTACAAGATATACCCATGGAATTAATGCATAAAGTTCTTGGTAAAAATGGATTATCCATCTGGAAAAAAGCCAACGGTATTGATAACAGTCCTGTAATTCAATATCACGAACGCAAATCCATTTCTACAGAACGTACCTTTGGGCAAGACACTACAGATATACATAAGCTTAAAGGCCTGGTCATTGCTATGGCAGAAAATTTGGCTTTCCAACTGCGTCGTGGTCATAAGCTCACAGCTTGTATCACCTTTAAAATTCGATATTCTGATTTTCAAACCTACACACAACAACAGCGAATTCCATACAGTGCTATGGACCATACTATTATTCCTGTGGTACTAGATCTGTTTAAGAAATTATACAAGCGTAGATTATTGGTTCGATTAATTGGTGTAAAGTTTAGCCATTTGGTAGAAGGTGGTCACCAAGTCAACCTTTTTGAAGACAACGAGATGCACCTCAACCTAGCACAAGCCATGGATAAAATGCGCGAACGCTATGGAGACAGAGTTGTTATGAGTGCCGCTGGCATGGAAGCGAGAACAATTAGTCGTTGGAATCCTTTTAATGGCGAACCGCCTCCTTTGTTGGCGAATCGGCATCAGTAAAAAGTAATTTACTATCTTAGATACATGTGTTACTCAACAGCATTACGAAAAGAACGCGAAAAAATTGAAAAAGAAATACGTAGTCAAATTAAAGTAAAATTTAATCCAGGCTCAACTTATAAACCTTATTACCATCTTAATGGGTTTACACACGAAAATCTTCAAATCATAAAAATGGATGAACCCAATACCGTCCATGATGCAAGTTGGGGACTAATACCAGATTGGGCATTACATAATCCTAAAGCATTCCGAAAGAAGAGCAATACTTTAAACGCACGGTCAGAATCTATATTTGATAAAGCATCGTTTAGAAATAGTGCCGAAAACAAACGCTGTTTAATTTTAGCCGATGGTTTTTACGAACCTCATCACGAAAATGGAAAGGCCATTCCGCACTTCTGTTATCAACCTTCAGCCACCAATCCGGAAGGCGAGCTATTTCTATTCGCAGGTCTATATAATGAACTTAATGATAACACATTAAGTGCTACAATTCTAACTACAGAAGCTAACGACTTTTTTATGGAAGTCCATAACAAAGGCAAACGTATGCCCTTAGTTTTAGACCCTCATTATTTTGAAGATTGGTTAGACGAAGGCATGAGTACCCAAGAAATAAATGAACTCATGGCTACTGGCATTAGCATAAAACCATTCACTGCACACCCAGTTAGTAGAGATTTTTATAAAAAGGGCATTGACACCAATAAACCTTATATCATCGAAGAAGTACAAAAGGACATACTTTTTTAGTTTCTGTACTCACCTAAACTAATCCTCAACATATTCTAAAATATCACTGTGTTGACAATCTAAGGCTTTGCAAATCGCCTCTAGTGTAGAAAAACGTATAGCCTTTGCTTTTCCTGTTTTAAGGATTGATAAATTAGCTGTCGTAATACCAATGATTTCCGCCAATTCATAACTCTTCATGCCACGTTCCGCTAACACTTTATCTAAGTTTATAATAATTGGCATAATTATATGGTTAGGTCGTTTTCTTCTTTTATGGCCTTGGTTTCTCTTAGAATTGTACTCATTAACATTAAAAACAATCCAAGAGCAATTATTAATAAGTAGACCAATGATTTTTCACTTAAACCCATTATAAATTTAAATCTTAAAAATAGATTTCCTATCCAGTCAATACACCACGAAGATATTGCTGCAATTACCATGAATTTACCTGAAAAAAATAATGATTGTATAAGTTCTTGATTATAAACATCATTTTTTAACAAGAGTTTTGTCACTTTTCGCCATTTCATTAGAGCAACAATAAAAACCACATAAATACCTAGTTTTAAAATAGTGAAAAAGTAAAACTTCGCCTCCGTTTTAAAATTAGCTACATCTTCTTCAATAGATATGATCTCTTGTTCTACCCCAAAAAGAATGGAGGCAAAAAAGAAAATACCTAAGCCAATTGCAATTAGAAGAAGGAAAATAATACTATTCAAAATCCAATAAAGTGTTTTTGTAAAACTCATATTTAAACAGTTAATTCATTTTCTTCTTTAGCCTGTTTTGCCACTTTAAACACTTCACTTAAGACCATAAAAAATAATCCTAAACAGATGAGCATTACATTAGGTGTGAATCCGAAATCCAAACGAAACTCATCAAATAATACAAGTCTGGCACTAAAGAAAATTATAGCGCTCAATACACCAGTGATAGTTAAGAGTAAACCTATTCTATTATAATTAATGATAACCTCATCATGGAATGGTTTCACTTTTTGGAAGTAGCGTAATGTTATTCTAAACAAATAAAAACAATATATCGCTATGCCAATCATTGCGATTATGGTCAAGGTAAAAAACTGAGCTAATGGCATAGAAGAATCTGCATTTAAATCATTATCAAATACAAAGGATATAGTTTCTGGATTCACAAATATGTAAACCCCAAAAAATAGTAATAATGCAACCGCAGGAACGCAAGTAACAATCCAAACAAAATCTACTAGACTTTTTAGAATAATTAATTTTCTCATTTTAATAAATATTATCGTTTTACGATAACAAATATAATAAAATTATTGAAAAACAATAATTTTTTAGTCATACCACACTTCGTATCTTTGACCAATGCTACCAAAAAAACTTCATAAAAAACTAGAAGAACGCAAAGCAAACAATGCGTTTAGGCGATTAGGTTCAAATTCTAATCTGATAGATTTTTCGTCTAACGATTACCTTGGTTTTTCAAAATCAGAAACAATTTTTAATAAAGCACATGACTATATAATAGATAATAACCTTAAGCAGAATGGTGCAACCGGTTCTCGTTTACTTTCGGGAAATCACAAACTTTACGACATTGCTGAAGCTAAAATCGCTAGAACTCACAATACCGAAGCAGCTCTTGTTTTTAACTCGGGCTACGATGCCAATTTGGGATTTTTCTCTTCAGTACCACAGCGCGGAGACATTATTTTATATGACGAATTCTGCCACGCCTCCATTAGAGATGGTATAAGAATGAGTGATGCGAAAAGTTATAAATTCAGGCATAACGATTTAGAAGATTTAGACGAGATGCTGAAACGAGTCCAGTATGACAATGAAGACATCTTCATTGTCACCGAATCTGTCTTTTCTATGGATGGTGACTCACCAGATTTGAAAACACTTATTGAGACAAGCAAAACATATAATGCACGCCTTATCATTGATGAAGCCCATGCGCTAGGTATTTTCGACGAGGGTTTAGTGCAACAATTAGGATTAGAAAATGATGCTTTTGCCAGGATCATAACATTCGGAAAAGCACTAGGTTGCCATGGTGCAGCAATACTAAGCTCAAAAGATTTAAAAGATTACCTCATCAATTTTTCGCGTTCCTTTATTTACACCACAGCACTTCCACAGCATTCATTAGCCACAATACTTATGGCTTACAAAGCATTAGAAAAAACAAATCAAGCACAGCTTCTTAGTGAGAATATTCAATTCTTTATATCCGAGGTTAAAAGACTCAACCTTCAAAAGATATTCATTAATAGTACATCGGCTATTCATTGTTGTATTATAACAGGAAATGACAACTTAAAAGCCATCGCGAAACAACTTCAGGATAAAGGTTTTGATGTAAAACCTATTTTATCACCAACCGTTCCAAAAGGAAAAGAACGTTTACGATTTTGTTTACATAGCTATAATTCTAAAAAAGAAATCTCGGAAGTCTTAAGCTTGTTAGCTACCTTTGCTACGCAGTAGTGCTGAACTTGTTTCAGCATCTCATTATATAAATTTATGAGCGAAACATTTGTAACCATAGCCAGATACCAGTACTCTTCTGAAGCTCAAATCGTAAAAGGACGATTAGAAGCAGATGGTATTGAAGTGTTTCTAAAAGACAACATCACAATTGATACTGATCCTTTGGTAAGTAATGCTATAGGAGGCATTAAGCTGAAAGTACGTTCTGAAGATGAAAAAGAAGCTAAAGCCATTTTAAAATCTATTAAAGCTTATGCTGTTGACGATAACGGCAACCCTATTTTATGTCCTAATTGTGGAAAAAACGAAGTTGAACTTTATTCCACAATTGATAGTCTAAAAGCCTTTCTGTCATTTCTAATAGGTATCATAACCTTTACACTTCCTTTTCACACACGTTATAAATACATTTGTGAAAATTGTAAAACTGAATTCCCTGTAAAGAAAGATTAATTTAAAATATTACCGTTCTAACGGCAAATACATATGAATACTTATTTTGTAACAGGAATCTCAACAGATGTAGGTAAAACCATCGCCTCAGCCATTTTAGTTGAAGCCTTAGAAGCCGATTACTTTAAGCCCATACAAGCGGGTGATTTGGATAATAGCGATACGCATAAAGTGCAGCGTTTAGTTTCAAACTCTAAATCCGTTTTTCACGCTAATAGTTATGCTTTAGAAACACCTATGAGTCCTCATGGTGCAGCAGAAATCGATGGATTAACTATTGATATTAAAAAAATAAAACGTCCAAATACTACTAATAATATAGTTATTGAGGGAGCTGGCGGATTAATGGTCCCTTTAAATGATTCTGAAACTATTTTAGATTTAATTCATCCAAAGGATAGAGTCATTGTTGTTTCTCGTCATTACTTAGGCAGTATTAACCACACACTGTTAACGATTAATACATTAAAAGAAAAGGGTTTTGATGTTGCTTTAATTTATAGTGGAGATGAATATAAATCAACCGAATCTATAATTAAAAAAATGACTGGAGTTAAAGTCATTGGCAGAATAAATGATGAGCTCTATTTTGATAGGAATGTAGTTAAGGAATATGCCGAAAGATTTAAAAAGCAACTATCTTAGTCAAACTCAAATCCCAAATCAATGCCTAGCATTGAACATTGAAATGCAGAATATAAAAATCAAATCGTTAAAAATTTTTGAAGCCTTAGAAGAAATTTAGATTTTATTTTTGGTTTTGCTACGCATGATACTTTCAATCAAAATATATTTTGATTTCAGTAGTGTATCAAGATAAAATGAACTTAAAGAAAAATTAAACCATTAAGCAATTAGATGCTGAAACAAGTTCAGCATGACAAAATATGACACTGAAAGAAAGAGACAAAAAACACCTTTGGCATCCTTTAAAGCAGCATCAAACGCATCCTAATAGTTTGGCAATTGTAAAGGCCAAAGGCTGTCATTTATTTGATGAGGAAGGGAAATCATATATAGATGCGATTTCCTCTTGGTATACTTGTATGTTTGGGCATTGCAACGATTACATTACATCTAGGGTTGCTGAGCAAATGAAAACGCTAGATCAAATTATGTTCAGTGACTTTACACACCAACCAGCCATTGAACTTTCTGAGGCACTTATTAAAATCCTTCCTGTTAACCAAAACCGAATTTTCTTTAATGACAATGGATCTACGGCTGTTGAAGCGGCTATTAAAATGGCCTTACAATACTATTTTAACAAAGGAGAAAAGCGTTCGTCATTTATTGCTTTTGAAAATGGTTTTCATGGAGACACTTTTGGAGCCATGTCAATGTCTAGCCTTTCTGTTTACAATGGGCCATTTGAGGACTTCTTAATGACTATTCATCGTATTCCTGTGCCTGATGGCACCAATACAGAAGCTATTTTAAATCAAATTCAAACGATAATTGAGAGCGATTTAATTGCTGGTTTTATCTATGAACCTTTAGTCCAAGGTGCGGCAGGAATGAAAATTCATGATAGTGACGGTTTAAATGAAATTTTAAATTGCTTTAAGTCTAATGGCATATTAACAATCGCTGATGAAGTAATGACAGGCTTTGGTAAGACAGGCAAATATTTTGCCTCAGACCATGTAAGTACTAAACCAGACATCATCTGTTTAAGCAAGGCACTAACGGCAGGTCTTGTTCCAATGGCTATTACCTCCTGCACAGAAACAATTTACAAAGCCTTCTTAGGGGAATCTATTGCCACTGGTTTTATGCATTGCCACACCTACTCTGCTAATCCAATTGCATGTGCTGCTGCAATCGCTGCAATTGAGTTACTTCAATCTGATGCCATCCAAAATAACATTACGAGAATAGCAAATGCGCATAAAGCATTTGAATCAAAAATACAGAACCATCCAAAAGTTAAATCTACACGAAGCATTGGAGTGATATTAGCTATCGATCTAAATACCACTGCAGAACGTTATGGGGATTTGCGCGATAAACTGTTGGTATTCTTTATGAAAAACGGTGTGTTTCTACGTCCATTAGGTAACACCATTTACATACAACCACCTTATGTAGTTACTGAAGAAGAATTACAAAAAGTGTATTCAACTATTCAAAAAGCATTAGATATAGTTTAAGTATTAAGCTTATTTTTGTTTAAATTAAATGTCAGGTTAAGCACAGTCGACACCTATTTTAATTTCATCATAAAAATCCTTTCGACTGCACTCAAGGTGACACAAGTTTTATATAAAAATATGATTCAACCCATTTCTATAACTGCTATTTCATCGATTTCGGCCTTAGGATTTACACGAAGTGATATTTGGAACAACTACCTCTCAAAATCCCATTTTTTTTCAGAGCTAGACGACAATTTAGTCGCTCAACTAACAGCAGGTGCCAGACAAGAAATAGACAAACTTAGACATTCAAATAACAAGTATAAACAACTTGATGATTCCGTGCTATTTGGGATGTTCTGCGCAAGAACAGCTGTAAAAGAAGCTAATTGGACTTCGGAAGACAACTTTGGAATCAATATAGGTTCTTCTAGAGGCGCAACGGGCTTATTTGAAAAATATTTTGAAAGCTTTTTAGACAAAAACAAGGCTGAAACCTTGAGTTCGCCTACAACAACTCTTGGAAATATTTCATCTTGGATTGCACACGATTTGCAAAGCAATGGTCCTGAAATTTCTCATTCTATAACCTGTTCTACAGCACTACACGCAATGCTTAATGGCATTGCTTGGCTTAATTCTAACATGTGCGATAAATTCTTAGTTGGTGGTAGCGAAGCTCCGTTAACCCCTTTTACTATTGCGCAAATGAAAGCCCTTAAAATTTATTCTAGATTATCAAATAACGGTCACCTCGAGCATAGTCGAGAGGTCTCAGAAAGTCTCGACTACGCTCGACCTGACAGCCTCAAGTTTAGTCCATGCCAAGCGCTAAACCTTAATAAAACTGAGAACACTATGATTCTAGGTGAAGCTGCAGTCGTAGCTTGTTTAGAACAAGGCAAAAAAGATAATGCAATTGCGGTTATTGAAGGTTATGGCTATGGTACAGAACTCCTAGAGCATAATGCTTCACTCTCGACGGATGCGGAATGTTTTCAAAAATCTATGCGAATGGCTTTAGGAGCTATTAAGCCTGAAGAAATTGATATTATAGTAACACATACACCAGGAACAATTAAGGGTGATTTGGCTGAATTTAATGCGATACAAACAATTTTTTGTAACGAAATCCCAGCTTTGACCACAAATAAACTAAAAGTTGGTCACAGTCTTGGAGCTTCTGGTCTGCTCAGTATAGAAATGGCCATACTTATGCTTAACCATCAAAAATTTATTGACATTCCGTACTTGGAGCAACCGCTTCCAACGAAGATTTCAAAAATTATGGTCAATGCCGTTGGATTTGGTGGTAATGCAGTTTCTATTGTACTTTCAAAATAGAAAAATATTAGATTATGATTTGTACTAATAAAAACTCATTTATGAAGATAGCAATCGTTGCTACTCTCATTATTTGTGGAGTTTTATTAGTTTTCAATCGTATCAATTATGGAATTTTGTTGGTTGCTTTAGGAAGCATAATCTTCTACTTTAGAAAAGGCATTGAACTAGATTTGCAAAAGAGAATTTATCGCAATTTTATGTCCTTATTTAATCATAGAATTGGAAAATGGAAAGACTTATCTGATATTGAGTACGTTTCTGTTTTTAGCACTAAAGAGTTTTCTTTAGATCCAAATTTAAGAGTAGACCATGAGCCTGGTGTTTCTGAAACGTTTGATGTTATTCATGTTAATCTGTTTTATGACACAAACAAAAAAATCACATCATTTAGGACTCAAGATAAAAAAGAAGCATTCAATGTAGCAGAAGAAATTGCGCAATTATTAAATGTTGATATTTTAGATGCTACAGAACGAGAATCTAAATGGTTATAACTATTTTTGTTCAACAAGACATCAATCCAAATGAGCGAAGTAAGACACAACTGGACCAAAGAAGAAATACTCGATATATACCATAAACCTTTAATGGAGTTGCTTTACGAAGCAGCTACCATTCATAGAAAACATCATGATCCAAATACCGTTCAGGTATCAACATTGTTATCGATAAAGACTGGTGGCTGCCCAGAAGACTGTGGCTATTGCCCACAGGCAGCGCGTTATCATACAGATATTGAAGGTAACGATTTAATGAGTGTTCAGCAGGTTAAAGCGCAAGCCTTGCGTGCAAAATCTTCTGGTAGTTCTAGAGTTTGCATGGGTGCCGCTTGGAGAAATGTAAAAGATGGTCCTGAATTTAATCAGGTTTTAGAAATGGTGCGTACTATAAACAAACTCGATATGGAGGTTTGTTGTACCTTAGGAATGGTTACTGAAAATCAGGCCAAACGATTAGCAGAAGCCGGATTATATGCCTACAACCATAATTTAGATTCTTCGGAAGAATACTATAAAGAAGTTATTTCTACTCGAGGATTTGAAGACCGGCTTAAAACTATAGATAATGTTCGTAAAACAAATGTTACCGTATGTTCTGGTGGAATAATCGGTATGGGTGAAAAGGAAGAAGACAGAGCAGGAATGCTAGTTGCACTTACCACTTTAAATCCGCAACCAGAGTCTGTACCAATTAATGCATTAGTTGCTGTTGAAGGAACACCTTTAGAAGATCAAAAACCTGTTTCTATTTGGGATATGGTACGCATGGTAGCAACTACACGTATTGTATTACCAGAAACTCAAGTACGATTATCTGCTGGAAGAACCCAAATGACTAGAGAAGGCCAAGCCATGTGCTTTTTTGCTGGAGCAAATTCTATTTTTGCTGGTGACAAACTGTTAACAACTCCAAACCCAGATGTTAATGAGGACATGGAAATGTTTAAACTTCTAGGTTTAAATCCTCAAAAACCATTCATCAAAAAGATGCAACCAGAAACTATTGAAGCTGAAGATTCGCAATACCAAACCTTGGGTGAAAAACCAAAATGGTCCCGACCTGAGCATAAAATTGAGCGAAATGAAGAAGCTAAACAAAAGGCTAAGGAACTAACTAAATAATACTGAAAGACCAAGTATTTGGTGTAATAATTCAATTTTATTACTTCTTAAAATACTATCACTACGGAAAATATAGCATTGATTTCAAAGTTTTATTGACCTGTACACTACCTAATAGTGGCAACATTTAGCCTTTTTATAATAAGCTATTCTCACAACGTTTTATTAACTTTGAGTACCTAAAGTTAATAAAATTGAAACTTAATCTTAAAGACATACCTCGTGTTGAGACCATTACTAAAGCCGACTTTATAAAACATTATTTTAAACCACAAAAACCTGTGGTTATTGAGCGTTTTATAGACCATTGGCCAGCTTACTCTAAATGGAATTTGGATTACATGAAAGCGATTGCAGGTAACAAAACTGTACCGCTTTATGATGATAGACCTGTAGATTATAAAGATGGTTTTAATGAAGCACATGCTACCATGAAAATGAGTGATTACGTGGATTTATTGAAACGCAAACCAACAAAATTTAGAATTTTTCTTTGGAATATTTTAAAAGAAGTGCCGCAACTTCAAAAAGACTACAGCTATCCTGACTTTGGTTTAAGACTTATGAAAGGGTTGCCGATGTTATTTTTTGGCGGAACAGATTCTTACACCTTTATGCATTATGATATTGATTTGGCTAATATATTTCACTTTCATTTTGAGGGTAAAAAACAATGCATCCTATTTGATCAAAAACAGAATAAATACTTATATAAAGTCCCACATTCTTTAATTACGAGAGAGGATATTGATTTTGCCAATCCCGATTTTAAAAAATGGCCTGCTCTAAAACATGCTCAAGGCTGGGTCTGCGATTTAAACCATGGTGAAGTTTTATACATGCCAGAAGGTTACTGGCACTATATGCGCTACATAACACCTGGTTTTTCAATGAGTTTACGAGCTATTGCCAGAAACCCTAAAAACCTAGGCAAAGCGCTTTATAATATATTTATAATGCGTAACTATGATAATATAATGCGACGTTTAAAAGGGCAAAAATGGATTGATTGGAAAAACGAAAAAGCAATTACCAACACAAATCGTTTCGTTTAATATTCTTTTACCATAACAATGAAGACAGGTATCTAAATTTGTATATTTGCCCACATTTTTAAACTCAACTCAGCAAACGAGTAAGACCTTTTAATCAAAAAACTAAACACATGAAAAACATTGTATTAATAGTAGCATTATTTGCATTTACTCTTGGAAATTCTCAAGCGTTTAAGGGTAAAGGAGATCAAAAATTTCAGGTTGGAGCTAATTTTCAAAACGAAGCCACTGGTATTAACCTCACTTATGATTATGGACTAGGAGAAAATATTTCTATTGGTATATCAACCTCTTACGCCTTAGGTATTGATGATGCATTAACAAAAATTGTAGATTTTGGAGATCGTTTTGATTTAAAAGCAAGATTTAATGCCAACTTAGGGAGCGTACTTAATGTAGATGAAAATTTTGATTTCTATCCTGGTTTAAGCTTAAGCACTAAAAATTTTGGCGGCCATTTAGGAGCACGTTATTTCTTTTCTGAAGGCTTTGGTGTCTATACAGAAGCAGCATTTCCTTTTGCAAAGTATGATGATCAAATAGATTTATTTTATAATCAATTTACTATAAATATAGGTGCAAGCTTTAATTTATAGTTAGTGTATTACTAAACTCTCCAAAGCGCAAGTTATTTCAGTATTTCAGAATACTAAAACAGATAAAATAAAGAAATAACTGCGCTAGTTTTTAGGATAATCTAAAAAAATATAGAAAGCCTTTTCATTTATTTGAAACGGCTTTTTTATAAATATTCGTTTAATTTATCATAAATAAGATGAGACTCCCAGCCTCTATAGAGTAAATAATCAGCGACCTTCTTCTTCTTTTTGTAGCTATTTTTTTCTTTAACTTGGCTAATTCGCTTTTTAACCAATGCATCTAAAGTTGCGTAATAATCATCTAAGTCTATTTCTTTAAGTGCTACATCAATACTATATTTAGAAATATCTCTAAATTTTAACTCTCTTAGTATTCTGTTTTTTCCCCACTTTTTTATTCTAAATTTTCCACGCACAAAAGCTTCTGCAAACCTTTGTTCATTAAGGTAATTATGGGTTATTAAATGTGCTAAAATATGATCAATCGCTTGAGGTATCATTCGCATTTGCACTAATTTAGTCTTCACTTCCTTATGGCAACGCTCTTGATAGGCACAATAATTTTCTAAAATTTTTTGTGCTTCATCGACAGTATATGTTTTTTGTGGATTCAAATATCTTAATAAGGACCAATTAGCTAATTAATATGTATCTTTATTAGTAGAATTGATGCCTTATATCGGTATCAAAATTAAAGAATCCATTTTAATGAAAAAATATTACTTACTTCTAATTCTTTTTTTAAGTGGTTTTATAGCTGTATTTAGCCAAACGACATTAACAAGTGGAGATATCGTTATTACGGGTTTTAATTCTGATAACCCAGATGAAGTCACCTTTGTTTTATTAACTGATATACTTGCTAATACCGAATTAAAATTTACCGATAGTGGTTGGGTTTCTACTGGTGAATTTAGAGGTAATGAAGGTATTGCAACATGGACCGCTACTTCCGATTTACCATGCGGTACTGAAATAAATTTTATAGCAACACCACCTGTATCAGCATCTTTTGGTGTTATTACAAGGTCTGGGAGTTTTGCTTTAGCCGCCACGGGAGACCAAATTTTAGCTTACCAAGGTTTAGAAGACTCACCAACCTTTATTTATGCAGTAAATTTTTCTGCAGCTGGCTGGTCAGAGGCTACAGCAGCTAATTCTAGCGCATTACCTGTAGGTCTTACAGATGGCATAAATGCCTTAGATTTAGGAAATATTGACAATGCAGTTTATGATTGTTCTACCACAACAGAAACATCTGCTATCTTAAATGCAGTATCCTCTGCTACAAATTGGAACCTTAGTAATGCAAGACTAAATATAATAGACGGTTGTACTTATAGTTGCGTTGCCTGTGCTACAGAAGTAACTTGGGATGGTACAAATTGGAATTGGAGTGATGGCACACCTCAAAACACATTACCAACTCTAAATGAAGCCGTTGTATTAAACGCAAATTTTAATACAGGTACTAATGGCAATATTAATGCATGTAATTTATCCGTGAGTGATGGTACTACACTCATTGTAACTGATAACAGTTTTATTAACGTAACTAATGAAATTATTACCGAAGGAACAATCATTGTTGACCCTCAGGGCTCTGTTGTTCAAATAAGTGACACGAGCGTAAATAGCACCACTGGTACTATTATTTTACAGAAACAAACCTCTGTTTTAAACACCGCTTTAGAATACACCTATTGGAGTTCTCCAGTAACTGGTGAAACCATTGAAGACACATTTGCAACAGTACCAACGAGCAGGCGTTTTTCTTTTAATGCCGCAAACTTTGTAGATCTACAAGATGAGATTGATAACACAGGTACGTTTATACCAGGCCAAGATGGCATTGACGATGACGGTAACGCATGGCAAGCTGCATCTGGCACCATGGAACCTGGTGTAGGTTATGCAACTACTGCAAGTCCTTCTGGCTTATTTCCTGGGCAACAAGTATTTACTTTTGAAGGAGATTTTAATAACGGCATCATACAATCAACACTATCTAATGCCAGCGGTGGAGTTTACCAGGACTGGAACTTTATAGGCAACCCTTATCCTAGTGCTATTGATACGCAAGTCTTCTTTTCGGCCAATACTGGTGTTGTTGATAACATATATCTATGGAGCCAAGCCACTGCTTTAGATGCAAATGCTTCAGGGAATGATAGTGAAAATTTCTCTAGTGCTGACTATGCTATTATATCTGCTAGCGGTGTCAATACAGCTGGTGCATCTGGTATTATACCAACAAACTATGTTGCCTCTGGGCAAGGCTTCTTTGTAGAAGCGCTTAGCGGTACTAATGTAGTTTTTAATAATGCTATGCGTGTTACTGGAGACAACAATCAATTTTTTAGAAACACAGACACTACCCAAAGAAATTACAGAGAAATCCTTTGGGTTAACTTAACATCAGATAATGGTGTTTTTAATCAAATTGCGGTGGCTTATATGGATGGCGCTACAGAAAACAATGACGGTACTTATTACGATGTAAAGCGTAACGCATCTTCCAGAACTCTTGCAAAACTATATTCTAAAGTTACTAATGATGAGAATGAATTTGTTATTCAATGTAAAAGCCCTTTAGACATTAATGCTGACGAAATTATCAATCTAGGATTTAAAAATGATATTAATTCACCAACAATCTTTTCTATCTCACTGGCGCAATTAGAAGGAGCTTTTTTGAATAGTAATAATATTTATCTAAAAGATAATCTTTTAAATACTATCCACGATCTAAAAGTGTCTGATTATAATTTTACGTCAGATTCTGGAGAATTTTCTAATCGTTTTAACATCGTATTTAATACCGAAGCGTTATCAATTAAAGATGCTAGTTTAAATTCTAACGATCTCGTAATTACAGAACTGAATAATGGTGAGGTTCAGTTTAAAATTAACGCTAATTTAAACATTACTAATGTTCAGTTATTAGACGTTTTAGGAAGATCTATTTATAATTTAAAAGGCAACAGTCCTAAAGAAACATATAATTTATCTAAGCTTAGTAATACTGCATACATTGCCAAAGTAACCTTGTCTAACGGCCTAGTTATTAGCAAAAAAGCGATAAAGCAGCGTTAAGTTTTAGTCTGTAATTATTTAAAAACAGCGTTGCTTTTTTAAAAAGCATATTTAAGCGCTAGTATAGCATTAATCCCAGCACCAGATATACCAGACGAATATGGTCTATACCTTTGGTCCGTTATATTCTCTAAACTGACAGTAAGCGCTAATTTATTATGCCACTGATATTGCGTTCTAAAATTTAACGTATACCATGATGGGGAATACGGATTACCATCAGCATCTAAGGCATATAAGTAATCTTTAGACAATTCAGAAGGTGCTAAATCCAAAAATGACAATTCGTTATTATACACTAAAAACGCATCAAACAGTATTTTTTTTGATTTCCACGTAAGGTGTGTTCTTCCAAAATTTGGTGCCACATGTCTCACAGGCACCTCTATGCCATTATTATCTTCTGTACCTCCAATAATATTATATTGAGATCGTAATTGCCATTTTTTAGAAAAATTGACTTCTACACCAGCCTCAAACCCATAAATCGAAGCCTTAGATGCATTTTGAATAGCCTGTATGGTACTTAGTTCACCATCGTAAATAATTTCGGATTCGCCATTTAATTCAAACTCTCGTCGTATTAATGCATTATCTAAAAACGTATAGTACGTTGCCAAATCTATAACAACTTTATCATCAAAATTTAAAACTAACCCAAATTCTCCACCAATAGCATACTCAGCCTTAAGCTTATTGTTAGGGACAACTACAGCACCAGGTTCTGAATCAAAAACTTTACCTATATCATCTATGTTTGGAGCCCTAAAGGCAGTTGAAGCATTTAATTTCCACTGCATCATTTTGCTTGGTAACCAGGTTATACCAGCAGTACCAGTTAATGCTCCTGTGCTTAATTTTGTGTCGCTAAACGGTAAATTTAAAAAGGTGTTATTTTCTGTGAAATCTGCTTTTGAAATTACATAATTATATCTTAATCCTGATTGAAAAACAAACTCCTTATTTGGCTTGTATTTTAAACTTGTGTACGCTGCCATAGACTGCCAAGTTGTACCGTTAGGATAACGGGTTACGTTAGGCGTACTGGTGTTGGTATCTATATTTTCTTCTTTTGCCGTAGAACCTACTTTATTATATAAATATTCTAAACCGTAAAAAAGTGCTGTTTTAGAGCTCAACTTTTTTTCTAAATCTAAATTAAAAGAAATGGCATCAACATTTTCGTCCCTCAACTCTCGCAGTGGAGATTGAAAATCGCGATCTCTTCTCCCTTCCTTAAAATTTTGAAACGCTGCTGTTGCTTGTATTTTATTGTATAAATTAGAACTACTACTTGTTTTGGTAACCTGTATGTTTCCCATAAACCACTGCTGAGGCGCGTATTGCCATTCTGCAGAACGTAAGGTCTCCCCTCTTGGACGTAATAGCCTATCATATCTTGGGTAATCAGACGTTGAGGTATAATATAAGCCTAAGTCGTAGTTTAAATTATCCGAAGGCTCATAATGTACTTTTTGCATTAGATTAATTTGGCTATAACCTGTAAACTTTTGGATTTTAGGATTAGTATTAGAAACAATAACGTCTTCATTATTTTGTCTCATCACAAATTCTGATCTTAAATAATCATCTGGTCCATGGCTACCCATCCTTAAATCGTCGAAATCCGTATAACTTACATTGGTTAAAAAAGCCCATTTTTTATAGCCTATATTAAAATCAAAATGCCCTGTTTTTTCATGGTTAGCACTAGCATATCTCAACAAGGCATTCCCTTTTAGTAAGACTTCATCTTTATACGATAACTCTGGTTTTTTTGTATAAAAACTCATAACACCTCCAATAGCATCACTGCCATAAACCACAGAACCTGCGCCAAGTGTAACTTCAATATTTTGTATAGAAAGTGGGTCTATAGAAATTACATTTTGAAGATTTCCTCCTCTAAAAATAGCGTTATTCATTCTTACGCCATCTACAGTAATTAGTAGCCTATTTGTAGAAAACCCTCTAATCATAGGACTACCTCCTCCTAACTGACTTTTCTGTATAAATATATTTCCTGTAGTATTTAAAACATCTGCACTGGTTTGAGGATTTGCCAATGCAATATCTTTGGCATTAACGCTGACTATGGTTTGAGGAATATCGCGTTTGCTTTGCTCAAATTTTGAAACAGAGATTACGATTTGATCTAGCCCTTCTACGCGTGGTGTTAAATAAACAGTATTACTGCGTTCTGTAATTTCAAATTTTCGTAATTGTAATTTATCATATAGGAGGTTCTGAAAATATAAAATTTCACGAGGATTAAATTTATCTATATTAGCTTCACCATTAATGTCCGTAACTTTATATTTCGTTTTTTTTAGGTTGTATACTGCAACACCAGGTATAGGCTCATTTGTATTTACCTCCAGTACCCTTATCGTTTGTGACCATCCAATTTGAAAAAACAAGAATAGAATAATACTTATGGCTAAACCGTATTTCACATTTTTATACATCTTCATTAAATCCTTGGTAAAATCTATCAATGAAAAACATCATTGAGTACTTGCAGTGATTTTGGCTTTTTATAGCCATCCAAATGTAACTCAAAATAAAACAATAACATATTTAAAAAATCCTGTCTTTGTTTGGCATTAATTTTAATAGTATGAAGGGCATCAAAATTTGTGCCCAATAGCGCTTTTAACAGTGTTAAAGTTTGACCAGAAATAGAATATACATCCGTATCTCGCATTTCAAAAACACCAGATTTTAGATTAAAAAATGGATACTCTAAGTTGTTTTGGTCTGGTTGAAAACCCAAATAGCGCGTTAACTTTAATAAAAATAAAAGATGAAAATTTGAAAACTGATCTTCACTATCGAGATATTGAAACGCAGTTTCTAAATAATGATATAAACTTTCATTTTTCTCTTCTTCCTTTAGAACATTTGCTAAAATTTCACTCAAAAATAAAACAATAGCACTCTTATAAATATTATTATGAAGACTCTTATAAATACAATTTAGTTTCACTTCTTTAATGGAGTGAAGTGAAGTATTAGGTTTATAATTTTCTATTAATTGAAGCTGAGATAAAACCTGAAAATACACGGTTTTAGAATGGCTCTTTTTAGATTTAAGTATGCCACGGAGTATATAACTAACTACTCCTCGCTGTTCTGTATAACATTTTACAATAAGATCGTAATCCTTGTATTTTAGCTTAGAAAGGACAATAGCATTATTCTGTGCAACCATGCTTATCTTACTACAAGAATTTTTATAACCTTAGTTTCAAAAGAATCTAAATCTGATATCATTGCTAAGTACACACCTGTTCTTACGACCGAGTTGGCTAGATTTTTTCCGTTCCAAATAGCTGTACCACCATCTATTGCAAAATTATAATTTGCACTAGAAGATCTTAAATTAATATTAGATTGTGCTTCTGCAACCAAATTACCTTCAATATCTGTAATCTTTATATTAACATTCTCTGTGAGACCGCTAATTTTTATGCCTTTATTAATATCGTTTAGATCGTTAAAACCCAGTATATCATATTCTGGCCGTACAGGATTAGGGTATGCATAGGCATTTTCTAAAGTATCCTCTGGCCTAGATCCACCAGCATTAAATGACAACATACCCTTGGTCGTGGCAATATAAACTTCGCCATTATTTGGATCTATAGAAATATCACTAATCCTATTAGATGGCAAAGGAGAGTTGTCTGTTGTAAAATGATAAATAGTATTTTGTCCATCTGGCGAAAAATAAAAAACTCCAGAATCTACAGTACCTACCCATTTATTGTTTGATCCGTCTGCTTCGATATCTGAAATGGTTTGCCCTTCTAATAATTCTTTAGGAATGCCATCTTCTAAAATAATTATTGAACGCAATGTTGGGTTAGGATCATCAAAAAAACCTGCAGTGTTAAACAACACTCTTAAGCCTTGAAATGTACCAACCCATAGCTGATTTCTGCTATCAATCTCTAAAGCCGTTACTCTTGGAAAGGGTAAATTTTGTTCTTCACTACTTAAAGTTTTTATAGGATTATCTAGTTGGCTTTCGTTATAAGCATAGAGTCCTTTAAAATAACCACCTATCCATTTAGTACCGTTATTATCTATTGCGATATCATAAAACCCAAACTCATCAGTTAAATCATCTTCTATAATTTCAGAAAAATCATAGCCTTGCCAATTTCCTGTATTTGGATTATATGATTTGAGAGGATTGGGAGATCTAGCTGTTAGGGACCATAACAAACCATTTCGGTCAAAGGCAGAGGCCGTAACTCTTATACTGGTAAAATCTGGTGACCCTGGTAATATTAGAGACTCTAAACCGCTATTGTCTTCATTGTATAGTATAATGGGTTCAAAATCACCTAGCTCTAAAATACCATCTTGGCAAGAGCTTACAAATAATTGCCTAGGATTAAAAGGGTTTGTAGATATTTCTGATAAATTTCTTGCGCCAAAAACACTGTCAAAAGGTATACTAAACCACTCATCTTCTCTTAAATAACTTAAACCTCTAGATCTAAATGGTGCTGGATTAAAAGATTCTGTATAATCACCAAAACTTGTCCAAACTACGTCAGTCTCTGCGTCAATTCTAAAAACTTCATTAAATAAAGGTCCGTTTGGTTTTATTTCTGTATAAAATGTATTGTCTGTTACAGCACTTTGTAAAACACCAAAGTCTCTCGAGCCTATGTAAATAGTGTTGTTGAGTAGAGTTGCAGATGTAAATACAGTATTAAAATCTGTATTAGGTTGAAAACTATTAATTAATTGAATCGTCTCATCGTAAAGATAAACATTATTGGTTGTTGAAACAATGTAGTTGTTTTCTACCACTTCAGAGTCTGATGGTAACACCGGGAATGTAAATAATGTGTTTAACGTTGCTCCATCAATCTCATATAAAACTCTATTTGATCTTACAGAATAAAGTTTATCTCCTACAGCATCTATGGTAAAAAAATCGCCTGTAATTAAGGTTTGCCATTGTGCAAAATCTATAAGATTTGGATTATTTATACTACCACTTTTAATTCCGTTATTATTAAGACATGCTGCGTATATAGTTCCGTTTAAAACAGAGACTTGCTTTACACTTATTTGTTCTCCACCATTACCCAAAAAATAAGTATCACCAAACTCTAATCCTTGCAAGTCATAAACAGATATTCCAAAATCTGATGAAATATATACCAAACCTTCATTTTCAAAAAAATGATTAATGCGTTTATTAATGGGTGTTATGTTTTGTTTTTCTAAAATATCTACAATAGAGAGCACCGAGCCATCAGTTTCTGAGTACACTTCTATAAGACCTGTTTGGTAACCTATTATTAAATATTGAAATGCTTTACTGTAAGCTATAGTTGTTATTTGTTCGCCAGATAAACCTTCTACAGTTGTAATAGTTTCTATGTTTCCGGTAGCTACATCGTATTTAAAAACAGCATTTTGAGCCGCAGCATAAATTTTATCCTCGCCTTCAACAACATCAACAATATCTCTATATGAAAAATGTGCTTGCCACAAGGTTGAAAAGTCTTGGGATGACATTCTTAAAGGCAAAGCAATAACTAAAACAATTATTATTAATAGTTTATTATACATTACATTTTAGTTTGTTCAAATATATTATATAGTAACGATAATATCAGCTTCATCATATATTAGTGCTAAAAAAAAGCTCCTTCAGAAACCGAAGAAGCTTATAATTTATAGGACTAATTAATTTATACAACACCTTGTGCCAACATAGCATCTGCTACTTTAACAAAACCAGCAATGTTAGCACCTTTTATATAATCTATTGATCCGTCATCATTTTTACCGTATTTAACGCAAGAATCATGAATATCTTCCATAATATCCTTTAGCCTTTCGTCCACCTCTTTTCTGCTCCAGCTAAGTCGTAAAGAGTTTTGACTCATCTCTAAACCAGACGTTGCAACTCCTCCTGCATTTGAAGCTTTACCAGGTGCAAATAGTATTTTCGCATTCTGAAACTCATGTATAGCCTCTGGTGTAGACGGCATATTTGCTCCTTCAGAAACGCAAATGCAACCGTTATCAATTAATGCTTTAGCTTCTTCACCATTTAATTCGTTTTGGGTTGCACACGGCAAAGCAATATCACATTTTACAGACCATGGACGCTCATCAGCTACGTACTTCGCATTTGGGTATTCATCTACATATTCACTAATTCGTCCGCGTTTTACATTTTTAAGGTGCATTACAAACTCTAATTTCTCGGTATCGATACCTTCCTCATCAATAACATAACCACCAGAATCAGATAACGTTAATACAGTAGCTCCAAGCTCTATCGCTTTTTCTGCAGCGTATTGCGCTACATTACCAGAACCAGAAATTACAACCGATTTTCCTTTAAAAGAATCATTTTTAATTTTTAGCATATTTTCTGCAAAATATACAGTTCCGTAACCTGTAGCTTCTGGTCTAATTAAAGATCCACCCCAAGATTGCCCTTTACCAGTTAAAACACCTGTAAACGTATTATTTAATTTTTTATACATCCCAAACATAAATCCAATTTCTCTGGCTCCAACACCAATATCTCCTGCTGGAACATCCGTATTATGCCCAATATGTCTATATAACTCAGTCATAAAAGCATGGCAAAAACGCATAATTTCGTTGTCAGATTTTCCCTTTGGATCAAAATCTGATCCTCCTTTACCGCCACCCATTGGCAATGTTGTTAAACTGTTTTTAAACACCTGTTCAAAAGCTAAAAACTTTAGAATACTTGCATTTACAGAGGGATGAAAACGAAGACCACCTTTATAAGGGCCAATAGCAGAATTCATTTGAATTCTATAACCTCTATTGACCTGAATTTCTCCAGAATCGTCTACCCATGACACTCTAAAAGAAATTAATCGTTCTGGCTCAACCATTCTTAAAAGAATGTTTTTACCATGATATATTTCATGTTCTATAATGTAAGGTATTACTGTTTCTGCAACTTCCTGAACAGCCTGTAAGAATTCTGGCTCGTGTCCATTACGTTTTTTTACCTCTTCTAGGAAAGCTTCGATTTTATCTTTCATATTAATATTGTTAATAAATTATGATTTATACGTTGCAAAGATAAATTATCTGCAAAAATAATTACTTATTTTTTTTATATTCTCAATTATTTTTCAAAATTCTATCAATTAAAAAACATGAGTTCTATTTTTAATATTTGTGCATTTTATCCGTTTTATTTTGTAGTTAGTCGAGTTTTTATATATTTGTTGGCTAAGCGCTTCAATACCTAATACTATGACAAAATACATTGGCACTATTCTTATGATGTTTGTTCTACTTATTACAGTAGAACATAGCCATGCACAATTGGGCTTTTCTCATGAAATTGGTGCTTTTGTGGGTCCCATTGCATTTAAATCTGATTTTGGTGTAAGAAATGATTTTGAAACCAATGCAGCTAATACAGGTATTGCCGTAGGGATTGTGCACTATATCAATTTTGCTTACCGGGCTGATTGTAACTGTTACACCACTAACAACTACTTTAACGATCATTTTAAATTAAGAACAGAAATTTCTTGGAACCAAACGAAGTTAGAACATGTTGGTAAATGGGTAGATGAGGACAGACAAACCGAAGAAGCACAACAACTAAGAAGCCATACTGGCGAATCTCAAAATTGGGATATTGGTATGCAGCTAGAATATTTTCCGCTAAGTATTAGAGCATTTTCTGCAGGTGCATATGCTTTTGCTCCGTTTTTTGCAGCAGGTGCACATTTTGTATCTTATAACCCTACTGTAGCAACAACTTTTGGTGATGGTAACCCAAACAATAACGACAATTTCTATAATTTATGGGATGCTGCTTCGGGCGGAGATCCCTTTGTTAGTGATGAAAACGGAACGACGTGGTCTGTAGTAGCAAGCATAGGTACTCGGTATAAACTTTCTATACTTTCTGATTTGTTTGTAGAATTAAGAGGTCAATATTATTTTAATGATTTTATTGATGGCTTAGATCACAAACTGGCCTCTAACAAAAATAATGATTGGAACGTGTGGTTAAACTTTGGCTATATCTATTATTTAGATTAACCTATCGCATTTTTTAAATCTGTAATAATATCTGTTTTATCTTCAATACCAACACTTAAGCGTATTAAAGAGTCTAAAACTCCAATTTTTTCGCGTTCAACTTTTGGCACACTCACATGCGACATACTTGCAGAATGATTAGCTAAAGACTCTACTCCACCAAGTGATTCTGCCAATGTAAAAATTTTAAGATTTTCAACAATTTTAACAGCAGCATTATAATCATTACCCTTAGTACTAAAAGAGACGACACCACCAAAATCATGCATTTGAGATTCTGCAATATGATGATTATGGTGACTTTTTAAACCTGGCCAATAGACATTTTCAATCTTAGGGTGGGTATTTAAATATTCTGCTACTGTCTTAGCATTTTCGCAATGGCGCTGCATCCTAACATGCAATGTTTTTAGACCTCTTAATACTAAAAACGCATCTTGTGGACCGCAAATAGCGCCACTTGCATTTTGAATAAAATAAAGTCTATCCGCTAAATCCTTATCCTTAACCACCAAACCTCCTAATACAACATCACTATGACCACTTAAGTACTTTGTTGCAGAATGCATAACAATGTCTGCTCCTAAATCTAAAGGTTGTTGTAAATATGGTGTTGCAAACGTATTATCTACCGCAAGTAGAATATGATGTGCTTTTGCAATTTTTGAAACTTCCATAACGTCTATAATACTGAGTATAGGATTTGTTGGTGTTTCTACCCAAATTAACTTAGTGTTAGGCGTAATAAAATCTTTTATAGTATTCGGGTTTTTCATCCCTACCAAATGAAATTTTATTCCGAAATCTTCATATATATTGGTAAACAGCCGGTAGGTACCACCGTACAAATCTACGGTAGAGATAACCTCATCACCTGGCTTTAACAATTTTAGTACAGCATCAATTGCAGCTAAACCAGAACTAAACGCTAAACCATACTTACCATTTTCTAAACTTGCAAAGGCTTTTTCTAAAGCATAACGTGTAGGGTTCGCTGACCTAGAATATTGATATCCTTTGTGCCCACCTGGTGTAGACTGTGAATAAGTAGACGTTTGGTAAATCGGTGACACTACGGCATTATATGCTAAATCGTGCTCTTGCCCTCCATGTATGATTTTGGTGTTAAATTTCATTGATAACGGTTTAAATGCATAACAAATTTAATCTATAATTCGTTCTATAAAGATCTATACAATACCTTTATTGCGTAATTACTAAAACTTATTTCTTTTGAAACCTATTGTGCTACTGCTGATCTCTGTGCTCGTTTTAAATTCTTGTCATTCAGAATTTAAGCCTGTTGTTTTTGAAACTACTGAAATGGATATGTCCTTTGACGCAGATATTTCTTTAACCTACGATAAAGCATTAGGCAATGAGGAACTGAGTAAAATCATAAACTTTAAAATAGAAGAAGCCATCATAGCCACACTTAGCGATGCTACTAAAAAAACAAAGCTAGATGCCATTCTTAAAGATTTTAATACGGAATATGTCAACTTTAAAAAGGATTTCCCAGAAGCATCAGAACCCGTTTGGGAACTTTTTATTGAAACAGAAAAAATATACCAATCCGAAGCTGTAATTACCATTGCAATAAGTACTTATGAATTTAAAGGTGGTGCTCATGGTAATGATAAAATTATACTTTTAAATCTTAATGCAAAAACAGGTGCTATTCTTAATAAAGGTGATATTATTGAAAATTTAAAAGCATTTACCTTACTTGCAGAATCTCATTTTAAAACCTCACTAAAGCTTAAAGAAAATACGACTAAGCCAGAAGACTACTTCTTTGGTAAACCTTTTCAACTACCAGAAAATATAGGCTTTAGCGATGATGGTTTAATTTTGCTTTATAACACTTATGAGGTAGCTACTTACAACAAAGGGTATACCGAGTTTGTTATTCCTTTTAAAGCACTTACAAATCACCTAAAGATTAAATAGCCTTAATTTAAAAATAAGATGCCATTATAAAGAATTGAGCTTACCTTTGCACTTTATAACGTTACTTAGACCCAATGGCACTTAAAAAAATATATCATTTAAGCACTTGCAATACCTGCAAAAGAATCATCAACGAACTTAATTTACCTGATGACTTTATACTACAAGACATAAAAACAGAAGCTATTAGCAAAGCTCAAATAGAAGAGATGAGAGGCTTAACGGATAGTTACGAAAGTTTATTTAGTAAACGTGCTAGGCTTTATAAAGAACGTGATTTAAAAAACAAATCCCTTTCTGAAGACGATTACAAAAACTATATATTAGAACAGTACACATTTCTTAAACGTCCTGTAGTTCTATTTAATAATCAGATTTTTATTGGTAATTCTAAAAAAACAGTAGAAGCTGCTAAACAAGCTATAAATGGATAGTAGACGATTTGCGCTTTTAGCTGTATTTATGGTACAATTGTTATATGGTCTTAACTATACCATTGCCAAAGTTGTAATGAATGACAATTATGTAAAACCTTTTGGGTTTGTATTGTTAAGAGTTGCAGGAGCTACATTCCTATTTTGGCTTATTAGTTGTATTACACCTCAACAAAAAATAGAGAAAAAAGATTTTTTTAAGCTTTTTATTGCAGCCATATTTGGTGTTGCTATTAATATGCTGTTTTTTTTTAAAGGATTAGAATTTACCTCACCCATACACGCTTCTGCAATAATGACCATTACGCCAGTTATTATTTTAGCACTCTCTGCATACGTCTTAAAAGAAAAGATTACAGCATTAAAACTCGTTGGTGTAGTACTAGCACTTTGTGGCGCATTAGTACTGACCATTTATGGTAAATCTGCAAGATCTGGTGATAACGTTCAATTAGGGAATTTACTTATTTTCTTAAATGCTGTTTCGTATAGCATATACATTATTTTAATAAAAAAGCTAACTGCTAAGTATCATCCGTTATCATTTATAAAATGGTTATTTCTATTTGGCTTAATTCTTCTTATTCCTTTCGGTTACCAAGAATTAAACGAAATTCAGTGGAAATCTTTTACACCATATACAACGTTTTCAGTTCTATTTGTAATTTTAGGAGCCACATTTGGCACCTATTTATTAAACCCTTTAGCGCTTAATAAGCTAAAAGCATCTACTGTTGGGACATTTATTTATCTTCAACCTGTCATTGCTGGGTTGTTTGCTATAATTATGGGTGCTGACACTATAGATATGGTTAAGGTTATTGCAATGCTCATTATATTTTCTGGAGTTTATCTGGTGTCTTTAAATCCTAAAAAGACTGGCTAATTTGGGCTTAACCTCTAAAATATTTAAAACCGTAGATGATATTCCTAAGAGCTATTGGAATAACCTTAATTGTGCTTTAAACCCTTACTATTCGTTAGAATTTTTAAAGGCTTTTGAAGTAGCCAACACTACTATTGAATGTAACTATATTTTTATTTTAAAAAACAAAGAAGCCATTGCTTTTGCTAATACACAAATTGTAACTATTGGTATTGAGAGTATTACCAAAAACATTAGAATGTCTCATAACATTAGACGTCTTGTAAATAATCTGTTTTGCAAAAATCAAATCCGAGTGCTATTCTGTGGCAATGTGTTTTTAAGCGGCGAGTATGGCACATTTATAAAAGCGAACCAACCTAAAGTTAAGACGTTTAAAACTATAGCAAAAGCAGTAAAGTCTCTTTACAAATGCAAACGATTACACGCTATTTTTATTAAAGATTTTGAAGATGAGTCACTTAACACCACAGACCACTTAAAGTCTTTTAACTATACCGCAATGCATGTTGAACCTAACATGATTATTCACCTTAAACCTCAGTGGACTTCTTTTAAAGACTATACCAATGCCTTAAAGTCTAAATATCGTATAAAGGCAAACCGAGCAGATACTAAAAGTAAAATATTAGAGGCTAAATTATTTAATGCAGAAGCTATTGAGCAATACAAAGATGAGTTACAATCGCTCTATCAAAACACCATTAATAATGCAGATTTTAACGCGCAAATTTTAAACCTAGATACTTACGCGTATCTTAAAAGCACATTTAAAGATCAGTTTATAGTAAAAGGATACTTTTTAAACAATAAACTTGTTGGCTTTCTTTCTGCAATGCAAAACGGCTCTAATTTAGATGCTCATTTTATTGGTATTGACTATACTTATAATAAAACATATGCCATCTATCCAAGGATTTTAAATGACTATGTACGTCTTGGTATTAAAACAAAATCTCAGCAAATAAATTTGGGCCGAACGGCCTCAGAAATTAAAAGTACATTAGGCGCACAACCAAAGCTATTGACCTGTTATTGCAGACATAAGCACTACTTACCCAATCAATTCCTTAAACCTTTTATAAAAAACATAAGATTAAAATCTTTTAAACAACATCATCCTTTTAAATGACAGTCTCGACGTCATGCTGAATTTGTTTCAGAATCTTATATACCTAGTTCAAAAATACTCAGCTCTATATTATTAGATCATAGGTTTAGGCTTAACACCATGCTTCCTTGTGTCTTCTTTGGTAAGAATTTTAAAATTATCTGATTTTGGAAATTTGTTCGCCAATGCCAACAACTGTTCTGGCAAACCCGTAAGTTTTCTAGCCTTTAAATCTATCCAACCTCCTTGCATTTCGCAGTAAGCCAAATTTTCACCTTTATGGTTATAAAAATTATGTTCAAACATAAATAACATACCGTCATTACTTAGACCAGACACTTCTATACTAACGGTAATTGGCGCACCTATAAAAGATTCTTTAAAGTAATACATATGTTCATAAAAAACTACAGGACCAACATTGTGCTTCTTTATCTCTGCCATAGAGAACCCTTGTTCACCAAAAAAGGACATCCTAGCGTGGCTCATAAAATTAGTGTAAGCAGAATTAGCTAAATGGCCATTAGCATCAACATCGCTCCAACGAATCTCAAACTGTTTCTTGTACATTGTTTTTTGAAATAATTTTTACAAATATAACCACTTGTTTATAGTCTTTGACTTATAAAAAAAACAATGAACTTATAATTTATAAACCCGTAAAGTCTCCTCAAGGGAACAATTCTAAAAAGCAGCATTAGACAAGTCTCCCCTTGAGGGGACTTTAGGGGTGTTTTTAGAATACAAAATCATATCAATCATAGAAACAATCTATTTTGTACTTTTGTGCAACTTTAAT
Source organism: uncultured Winogradskyella sp. (assembly GCF_937958655.1). Taxonomy (GTDB): domain Bacteria; phylum Bacteroidota; class Bacteroidia; order Flavobacteriales; family Flavobacteriaceae; genus Winogradskyella. The sequence goes on from NZ_CALGNH010000032.1 coordinate 103,872, forward strand.
CACATCCTGTTAATGATACAATCTATGACTGGTTATGGGAAATCGGTACTGCAGCTCCCAACCAAAAAAATATCTATAGAATTAAAATCACTAAATAGTAAGAATTTAGATGTTAATGCACGTATGCCATCTATGTATCGTGCTAAAGAGTTAGATATTAGAAAACTTATTGCTAAAAATTTAACAAGAGGAAAAGTAGATTTTTCACTTTTTGTTGAAGTTACAGGAGAAGACACAAGCTCAAAAATTAACAAAACCGTTGTTAACGAATACATAAAGCAACTTAAAGACGTTGTTGATGGAGATACTACAGAATTGCTAAAAATGGCAATAAGATTGCCAGATGCTGTCACTACTGAACGTGATGACATAGATGAAGAACAATGGAACTTAATAGCTAATGAGATTAATGAAGCCATCTCTAAAATTATCACTTACCGAAAAGACGAGGGCGCTATACTAAAGCAAGATTTTACAGATAGAATTTCTAAGCTAAGCCTATTACTTAATGAGGTCATTACTATGGACCCAGAACGTATTGAAGGAGTGAGAGCACGATTAGAAAAAGGCATAGCAGACCTAAAAGAAAAGATAGACGAAAATCGTTTTGAGCAAGAATTGGTTTACTATATTGAAAAATTTGATATTACTGAAGAAAAAGTGAGATTAGACAACCATTTAGACTACTTTACCAAAGCTTTAAATTCTAACGATTCTAATGGAAAAAAACTCGGTTTTATAGCTCAAGAAATTGGTAGAGAAATCAACACTATTGGATCCAAATCTAACTACGCACCTATGCAAAAGTTAGTTGTGCAGATGAAAGATGAACTCGAAAAAATTAAGGAACAGTTATTGAATGTCCTTTAATTAAAATTTATAATCTGTGTCAGAACTTAAGACTAAAAAAAAGGGGAAGCTCATTGTATTTTCAGCACCTTCTGGCTCTGGAAAAACAACAATTGTACGCCATCTTCTAAAACAAAAAGAACTTAACTTAGAATTTTCTATTTCTGCTACTTCTAGAGAAGCTCGTAGTAATGAGGTTGATGGTAAAGATTATTACTATTTATCCCTAAAAGAATTTAAAACCAAAATTAAAACGGACGCCTTTTTAGAATGGGAAGAAGTTTACAGAGATAATTTCTACGGCACATTAAAAACTGAAGTAGAACGTATTTGGGCTAAAGGCAAACATGTTATTTTTGATATTGATGTTTCTGGAGGTCTCCGTATAAAACGAAAATTTCCTGAAGAAACCTTAGCTGTTTTTGTAAAGCCACCAGATTTAAATGAATTAGTAAGACGTTTAAAAGAACGTGGCGAGGAAAGTGAAGATAAAATTAACATGCGCGTAGCCAAGGCGCCTGCCGAACTTGCAACCGCACCTCAATTTGATAAAATTGTGGTGAATTCTAATTTAGAAGACGCCCTAGAAAAAGCATATAATTTAGTTTCCGATTTTTTAAACACATAAAATGAAAATAGGACTCTACTTCGGAACATTTAACCCTATCCACATTGGTCATTTAACCATTGCTAACCACTTAGTTGAGCATAGTAATTTGGATCAGGTTTGGTTTGTGGTTACTCCGCAAAGTCCATTTAAAAAGAAAAGCACATTATTAGATAATCACCAGCGTTTGGAGATGGTTTACCGTGCCACAAAAGACTATAGCAAATTAAGACCTAGCGATATAGAATTTGGGCTAAAACAACCTAACTACACTATTGATACCCTCACATATCTTTATGAAAAATTCCCTGACCATATGTTTGCATTAATTATGGGAGAAGACAACTTAAAAAGTTTTCATAAGTGGAAAAACTATGAGTTAATTTTAGAAAATCATAGTATTTACGTTTACCCAAGATTGTCTAAAGGCTCTATGGATACGCAATTTAAAGACCATCCAAAAATACACAAGGTAGATGCGCCAATAATGGAGTTATCCTCTACGTTTATAAGAAAATCTATAAAAGAAGGTAAAAATATTCGCCCTATGTTACCAGAAAACGTATGGCAGTATGTGGATGAAATGAACTTTTATAAGTAGTCTGAAAAGTAAATCTTTTTTTCATCGAGCGTAGTCGATAAAATTAAAACTCTGATTAACAAAGCATTTCGACTGCTTCGCAGTGTGCCTTCAATCAAAGCATACTTTGCTTTCAACCAATGCTCAATGTGCCAGTCTATAGTTTTAATTGACTTTTTAGGCCTCTTGTCTTGTCACCCTGAACTCGTTTCAGGGTCTCAATCAAACTTGATGGAGGATACTGGGACTAGCTGAGCATAACACGAAGTTAAGATTAATGGGATTCCCACTTTCGTGGGAATTAAAAATGATAGAACGCATTTTCTAAATGCTCTACTTTAAATCCTTTTGGCTCCTTAACAATAGCAATAATATCAAAACGCACCTCCACATCTAAGTCGTTTACAGTCACATATTCGTTAACCGCTTTTACCAAATTTTTTATTTGTTTAGGTTTTACAAAATCTTGCGGATTTCCAAAATCGGCAGTTGATCTTGTTTTTACTTCAACGATAGCTAAAACATTAGCTTTCTGTGCTATAATATCTACTTCGGCTTTCTCAAATCTATAATTACGCTCTATAATTTTAAAATAGTTTTTTAGCAAATAATCAACAGCTAATTGCTCCCCTTTTTTACCAAGCTCATTATGCTGTGCCATTACTTTGTATTAAAACGTATTGAAGATTCTAGTTTAGAAGATTTTAAAACTACCGTTTTACCCAAAATTAAAGCTCTATTATCTTTTTCGTGTCCTGCAGGCATGCCAAAAACAATTGGGAAATCGTAATCTTCTAAAGCATCTAAAATTAATTGCTCAAACGAAGTTCCCCAAAGGGTTGTATTCTTTCTAAGTTTAGACATATCGCCAACGATGAGTCCGTTTAAATTATCAAAATAACCTGCACGCTTCATACTCTGTAACATTCTATCAATGTGGTATTTATATTCTCCTATTTCCTCAATAAAAAGTATTTTTCCGGTAGTATCAACGCTCTCATTAGAGCCTAACATGGTATGCAAAATTGTTAGGTTTCCGCCAACTAATTGCCCTGAGGTTTCACCTTCTCTATTATAGGTAGAACCTTTTAGTACATAATCCGTAGCATTTCCAAAGAGTGCAGACTTAAATGTATCTATAGAAGGTTTAACTTCATTTAAATCTTTAGTTAAACTTACACACATTAAGGCATGTAAAGATTGAAATCCATTATTATGTAATTGGTTGTGAAGTGCCGTAATATCAGAATAACCAATAACCCATTTAGGATGTTTCTTAAACTTAGTGTAATTCAATTTATCTAAAATTCTTACAGTTCCGTAGCCACCTCTAGCACACCAAATAGCACTAACAGTAGGATTATCCATGGCTTTTTGTAAGTCTTCGCAACGCTCATCGTCAGTGCCAGCAAAATGATTAGCTTTACTAAAAACATGTTTACCAACAACAGCATGTAAACCCCAACTATTTAATAAACTAACGGCTTGTTGCACCTCTCGCTCTCGGTTTTTTAAAATTCCGGATGGAGCAACTATAGCAACAGTATCTCCTCTTTTTAAGTATGGTGGTTGTATTAATTTGGATGTCATTTTAATAGCGTTTTCATTTTGAGTATAATTCTTAGGATTAAAAACTAGAATTAAAAATAATAGAACAATACCGTATTTATAAATCATACTTAAAGCGTTTTTTGTAAATATAAAAACTAATAATTGAAGTTTAAATTTTGATTTTTTAATATTTTTTTAACAAAAAACATCTGAAATAAACATCTATATCGTATATTGAGTAATTCCCTTGTATTTTTTTAGTCAGTTTAATTGTAAAATCCTACTTATGAATGAATTTACAACATGTATAAGCAGTACGCTAGACCCTTATGTGCCGTCTACAGAAAACCCATGGAACGTAGAAAGGGTTAGACACGCCTTTAGGCGTATTGGTTACGATGCTAATAAATTTACCGTTACCAACGCTTTAAGTTTAACTCCTGGGCAACTTATAGACCAACTTATAGACGAATCGTTATATACACCACATTGGCCAGAACCTGCTTGGGCTAACTTTACAATTGACGACTATGCCAACCTAGGTTTAAATTTTGATGATCAAACCCAAGCCAATCACAGGGAAGTAATGCTTGAGGTAATGCGTCAAATGCAAACCACTGGCCTAAAAGGTAGAATGATTCTGTTTTGGAGCAATCACTTTGTTACACGCTTAGAAGATTATTACACCAGTAATCATTTATACGAATACTACAAAACTTTAGAAGATAACGTTTTAGGTAATTTTCAAGAATTTGTTAGAGAAATAGGCATTACTAGTGCCATGCTAATTTTCTTAAACGGATATGAAAACACCAATAATAGTCCTAATGAAAACTACGCTAGGGAACTTTATGAGTTATTTACCCTAGGTGTAGATAATGGTTATACTGAAACTGATATTGTAGAAACCTCTAGAGCCTTAACAGGTTACAATCATAGGCAAAATTGGACCTATCCTATTTACTATAACGACAGTACATTTGATGCTAATGACAAAACTATATTTAATCAAACAGGAAACTGGAACTATGATGATGTTATAAATATTCTCTTTCAGGAGAAAGCTCCTTTAATTGCAGAGTTTATTTGTAAAAAGCTATATGCCTATTTTGTAAGTGCTACTGTAAATGAAGCTGTTGTTTCAGAAATGGCCACTCTATTTGTGCAAGATTTTAATATTGCTAATCTATTACGCACCCTTTTTAAAAGCGAACATTTTTTCGATGCTAAAACTATTGGAACTCAAATAAAGAGTCCGTATGACATGACGATGTCTTACTTAAAAATAACCAACTTTAGCCTTTTACAAGATCACTACGAGGGTATGATTTGGTTTAATAACTTATTAGGTCAACAAATGTTTGAACCCATCGATGTTGCAGGTTGGCAAATGGATAGGGACTGGATTAACTCTAGTACTCTAACAGGGAGGTGGCAAATTTTACAATGGACCATCTGGCATACCTGGAACAACTTTAATGAAGAATTAAGAACCTTTGCTATAGAGAGTTCGGACCATAGTAATGATCCTTACTTTGTTACCAAAAGCATCATCGATAGATTTATGCCACTAGAACTTTTTTCTGAAGAAGACTATCAAGCTGCAACAGATGTCTTTAAACATAACTTACCAGAAAATTACTATACCGATGGTATTTGGAACCTACAATACCAATCTGTTCCTTATCAAGTTGTTTTACTCTTACTTCACCTTATTAAAATTCCTGAATTTCAACTCAAATAACCTACTATTATGTGTAACCATAACCCACAACATTCAAAATTCGGAACCAAAGCTCATGATGAAGAGCATAAAAAATGGAATCGAAGATCATTTCTACAAGCTTTAGGCTTAACAGGTGCTGGCACGATGATGCTAGGAGGTATGCCTTTATCAGCGTCTGGAAATTCAAAATTAGCAGCTGCTATTAGCAATACAGAAACAGATCGTATCCTTGTAATCATACGACTAAAAGGTGGTAACGATGGTCTTAATACCATTGTGCCACTATACGATTACGATACCTATGCGGTAAATAGACCGAGTATTAGACATTATCAAAACCAAGTTACAGCGCTGACACCAGATTTTGGTATACCAAGTTTTATGGATGACCTTTTAAACCTTTGGGATACTGGAGGTATGAAAGTGGTCCATGGTGTAGGCTACGAAAACCAAAGTCAATCCCATTTTGCAGGTTCAGATATTTGGGACTCTACAGACCAAAACAATGGCACTCAAACAGGATGGTTAGGGAGACACTTTGAAGAATTATATCCGGAGTATTTAGTTAATCCTCCGAGCATACCTGCCGCTGTACAAATAGGTAGTATAGGTAATTTAATATTTGATGGAGATTCTAATAATTATGCCTTTTCTGTGGCTAATCCAAACCAGCTGGAGGCGATTGCACAAAGTGGTACTGTACACGATATGTCTAGCTTCCCAGAATGTATTTATGGTGAGCAATTAGAATTTATGAGAGGTACCACAAATACAACCTATCAATATGCTGGCACAATACACGAGGCTTATACTGAAGGGTCTAATAGTTTTGAGTACATGGATTCTCAATTAGGGCAACAGCTTTCTATTGTTGCAAGACTTATAAAAGGAAATTTAGGATCAAAAGTCTATATGGTTACCCTTGGTAGTTTTGATACGCATGCCAACCAACTTAACGCACACAGAGATCTACTCCTAGATCTTTCTAATTCTATTAAAACCTTTTACGATGATTTAGCCCAATCTGGTATGGATAATAATGTACTTTCTATGACTATAAGCGAATTTGGGAGACGTACTTACGAAAATGGCTCTAACGGCACAGACCATGGAAAAGCCGCACCATTAATGCTATTTGGACCTGCACTACAAGGTAATGGCTTTGTTAGCGAACATCCCAACTTAAGCCAAGGTAATGGCAACTTAGATTACACACAAGATTTTAGAGAAATTTATGCCACAGTTCTACAAGAATGGCTTTGTGTCGACGGTAATTTAGTTAATGAAGCACTACTCAATACAACTTATGCTAGAGTAGATCTCGGTTTTAATTGTGATGCGCTAAGTGTAAATGATTTTAATTTAAATAGATTTAAGCATCAAGTCATTTATACAGATATTGATACAATAATCTACATTAAGAATCCGTACACACAACACACAGTTATTACGTTGTATGATATAATGGGGAGACGTGTTGGCACCCTTAAAAATGAAATGCTTTTTGCAGGAGAGCACAAAATCAGTGTTAAAAATACTATAGGGCAAAAGCTACATGTAGGTCAGTACATTTATAGAATTTCTGTTGGAGATCAAAAATTTAGTAAATCATTAATTATTAGATAACTAGGTATTAATAATCTGATTTTATCTGATCGTAAATATCCCTTGCAATTTTTTTATTGACCTGAAAATTGAGATTAGAAAATGACATCAGTACCTCTTTAATACTTTCTAGTTTTAAATCATTACTGATATTGTCTAGCGTTAGGTTTTCGTTTAAACGCAATATAGTCGTTTCAATAACCGCCATGCGAGATAATATGGGATTGGTCTTTAAATCTTCTGGGAGACCTGCCTTAAAAGCGCTAATAAATTCTTTTAAAGGCCCTTTATCACCATTAAAAAAGGTTAAATCCGCTTTTTTTAGGTAGTTGATTTGTATGGCTAATTCTTGATATTTTTCCCAATCTGCCAACTTTTCCTCTGCTTTTGCACTTAAGACATAATCTGTGTAGTTAAGACGCTCTATACGTTTGGCGTTAATAGGATCAATTTTACTATTATTAGCTTTACCTAAAGCTTGTGTTTCTGAGCTATCACCACAACTTTTTAAAGCAAAACAAATAATGCATAAGAGTATAAGTCGCATATTCATAAACTAAAACAGATTAGTTTGTAAATATAGTTAAACTAATAATTTACCTCTTTAGTATAAAAACGAAATAAAGATTATCAAAGCCCTAATTATATAATCATTTTTTTAAATATTTTAATACAATAACGATTAAATTCTCGTTATTTTTGCGAATATCATAATTTAAATCTATGTCTTCTAAAATACTCATCATTGGAGCTGGTGGACAAATTGGTTCTGAACTCACTACTAAGCTTCGCGAAGCTCATGGTACAGAAAATATAATTGCCAGCGATATAAATACACGAAACCTTGACTTGGTTAACTCTGGCCCTTTTGAAATTATTGATGCTAAAAACTTTAATGCCATAAAAGATTGCTGCAAACATTACAATATTGATACTGTATATTTAATGGCTGCGCTTTTAAGCGCCACTGGCGAAAAATACCCAATGGAGGCTTGGGATCTTAATATGAATTCATTATTTCATGTCCTTAATATTGCTAAAGGAGGCACTATACAGAAAGTATACTGGCCAAGTAGTATTGCCGTTTTTGGCCCCACGACACCAAGAGACCATACGCCTCAACACACCACTTGCGAACCTACAACCGTTTATGGTATAACCAAACAAGTTGGTGAACGCTGGTGTGAGTATTACCATAAAAAATATGGCGTTGACGTAAGAAGTTTGCGTTATCCTGGGATTATTAGCCACAAAACTATGCCTGGAGGAGGAACTACAGATTATGCTGTGGAAATTTATCATGAAGCCATTAAGAATGGAAAATACGAATGTTTTCTATCGGAAAACACGAGCTTACCAATGATGTTTATGGATGATGCTATTAAGGCTACCATAGACTTAATGCAGGCTCCAGCTGAAGGTTTAACCATTAGATCATCCTACAATTTATCGGCGATTTCCTTTACACCAAAAGACATCTATGAAAGTATAAAAAGTCGTATTCCAGAATTTAAAATTACCTACCAACCCGATTTTAGACAAACTATTGCAGACAGCTGGCCATCATCAATAGATGATTCTGTAGCACGGCAAGATTGGAAATGGCAGCATAGCTTTGATTTGGATACTATGACAGACACCATGCTAAGCGAACTGAAAAAGAAATATCTTTAAAGCGAAACCCAATAAAAACAATAAAACCGATACAAGTGTATCGGTTTTTGTTTGCTCCTCTTCTTGGGCTCGAACCAAGGACCCTCTGATTAACAGTCAGATGCTCTAACCAACTGAGCTAAAGAGGAAGATTTTTTTCGCTTTAGCGAGCGCAAATATAAATTAATTTTTAATCTCTACAATACGAAAATTAATTTTTTTATCGTGTTATGGCTTTAAAAACATCATTACCATTAGCAAACAGCACCAAGGCAATTAAAATAAAAAATCCAACGATTTGTGCACGTTCTAAAAACTTTTCGCTTGGCTTTCGACCAGATATCATTTCATATAGTAAAAACATTACATGGCCGCCGTCTAAGGCTGGTATAGGTAATAGATTAAGAATAGCCAACATTATAGATAAAAACGCTGTTAATTTCCAAAATGCTTCCCAGCTCCAGTAGTCTGGAAAAATATCATATATAGCTTTAAATCCGCCAAGCCCTTTATAAGCACCAGTTTTTGGATTAAATATGGCTTTAAGTTGAGAAAAATAATTAACTATTGTAGACGTAAATTTTTTACCACCTGCTGCAAAACTTTCACCAAATGAATAATCTCTTCGTATAACGTCATAATACCCTAAATCTGTAAAACGCTTTGCATCTATTAATCTAAATATATTGAGTTTTGCATCGTTTGTAACTTTTAAATCTCTGGTTAATACCTCATCTCCCCTTAACACTTCAGCAGCTACAGTTTGGCTTTTTAAGTTTTTTAATTCGTCTTCAAACAAATCAAAATACTCAATTTTTTTGCCGTTAAGTCCTAAGATAACATCTCCTTCTTTTATATCTACAGATTTGTTGGCAGATGAGTCTGGCACAGATTCTACGATAAACGGGTAACGGTATTTAAACAAGTTTTTACTGCCTTCATCAGACAATTGTCCTAAAAAGTTTTCTGGTAAATCAATACGCATTTTCTGTCCATTTCGCTCTACAGTCATTTGCTCTGCACCAATAATATACTGCCCTATTTCAGAATCCTTTTCAATAGTTTGATCATTAATAGCTACAACTTTATCACCTGTTTTAAATCCTGCATCTAAAAGCACCTGATTTTCTATATGGTAACCACCTTTAAGACTATCTATTTTAATATCTGTATCGCCATAGCCAAAAGACACAAAGACATAAATAACATAGGCTAAAATAAAGTTAACGGTAACACCGCCAAGCATTATGATTAAACGTTGCCAAGCTGGTTTAGACCTAAACTCCCATGGTTGTGGAGGTTGTGCCATCTGTTCTTTGTCCATACTCTCATCAATCATCCCAGCAATCTTTACATAACCGCCTAATGGTAACCAACCAATTCCATATACGGTTTCCCCAATTTTCTTTTTAAATAAGGAATACTTCACATCAAAGAAAAGATAGAATTTTTCAACCTTAGTTTTAAAGGCTTTTGCTGGTATAAAGTGACCCAACTCGTGTAGTACGATTAGTAGGGATAAACTGAGTAAGAATTGGGATATCTTAATTACAAATTCCATGTAGTTATTTTCAAATTTTGAACGACAAAAGTAAGGTTTTCAGCCAACTTAGGAAATAATTGTATTTCTTATCGATTTATTTTTAACAGCAATTTATTAATCAAGCAGTTAAAAGCGTATTATTCTGTTAAATAAGTTTATGAAAATCTCCTTGTATCGTAACTTTGTATTCAGATTTTTGAATGTTATTTTTATGTCATTTCTTTCTTTTTTTAGGTCGTACAAAAAATTCGGAATCTTTTTTTCTGTCCTATGTGTTGTTATTATTGTATTGATTTATAATATCCTAAATAAAAAACAGCCTTTACCTGTTTGGCAACCAGAAATGGTGAATGCAGAACTGGTAGATAGCAGTCTTCAACATAAAGCAAAGTATCATAAGATAGCGGATTTTAGTCTTACTAATCAGAATGGTGAAACGATAACCCAAGCGCATTATAAAGATAAAATTTATGTGGCTGATTTCTTTTTTACAACCTGCGCTACTATTTGTCCAATAATGACAGATCATATGTATAAAATACAGAAGGAAATTATTAATGATGATGACGTAATGTTACTATCGCACTCAGTAACTCCAGAAATAGATAGTGTGTCACAACTAAAAAAATACGCTAAAGAAAAAGGTGTTATAGATAGAAAATGGAATCTTGTTACTGGTGATAAAAAACAAATTTATGAATTGGCAAGAAAAAGCTACTTAGCTGTAAAAACGCAGGGCAACGGTGATAAATATGATATGATACATACTGAAAATTTTTTACTCATTGATAAAAAAGGACAACTTAGAGGCTATTATGATGGCACAAATCCTGAAGATATAGAACAGCTGCTTACAGACATTGAAACTTTAAAATACTTTGGTGGTTCATAAAGGTATGTTATAAAGTTTCCTTCATAAATTTTTTCAGTTATTTTTGCTTCTTTAAAATTATTCTAAATAAACGAAACTGTATTTTAAAAAGTGAAACGCATTTAAAATACTAAGTTGAGTTTATCCCGAACATGTTTCGGGATCTCGCAAAGTTTAAACAGATTTGACATTAGCAGACTTAAAACGTGGACAGCAGGCAGTAATTACAGATGTATCTGCTACAGAAATTCCATTAAAACTCTTAGAAATGGGATGTTTACCAGGCAATACTGCAGAACTTGTACAAGTTGCTTCTTTTACGGACCCAATGTACCTTAATATCAATGGCTCGCATTTAGCCATAAGAAAGGAAACTGCAAATCATATTTTAATAGAACCTATAGATGAGTAAGCAGATCAATGTTGCGTTAATCGGAAATCCCAATACCGGAAAAACGTCTGTTTTTAACGCCCTAACGGGTTTAAATCAAAAAGTAGGTAATTACCCAGGCATTACTGTAGACAAAAAAGAAGGCATTTGTAAGATGCCACATGGAGTTAACGCGCATATTATTGATTTACCAGGAACTTATAGCCTTAATGCCTCTTCCCTAGATGAAAATGTAGTTATTGAATTATTGCTTAACAAGAATGATAAAGATTTCCCAGACGTAGCGGTTGTTGTTACTGATGTTGAAAATTTAAAACGTAATCTTTTACTCTACACACAAATAAAGGATTTAGAAATACCAACACTACTTGTTATTAATATGTCTGATCGAATGGCATACAAAGGCATTTCATTAAATATTCCTTATTTAGAAACCCAACTTGAAACCAAAATTGCCTTAATAAGTACAAGAAAAAACAAAGGTATTTCTGAACTTAAAGAACTCATAGCAAACTACGAATCACTATCTACAAAAGCTTGTGTAAATGCATTGACTATAGATACTGATTACTTTACTAAGCTTCAAAACGCATTTCCAGAGCAGTTACTGTATAAGTTATGGTTAGTTATTACCCAAGATGTAAATTTTGGTAAGACCGAAAGAAACACCATTGATGCCGTTTCAAACTTTAAAACGAAATCTAATGCTGATCTTAAACGATTACAGCAAAAAGAAACTATAAAGCGGTATCAATTTATAAATAATGTACTCAAAAAAGGCCAAACTATAGATCTGGCTAATGCTAAAGATTTAAGAATAAAATTAGATCGCATTCTAACGCATAGAGTTTGGGGCTATGTCATTTTCTTTGTCATACTGCTATTAATGTTTCAAGCCGTTTACGATTGGGCAACCTATCCTGCAGATTTAATAGACGTTGGGTTTTCAAATTTGGCAGAATGGGTAAAAACCACCCTTCCTGCAGGTGCATTTACCAATCTATTAGCAGAAGGTGTAATAGCTGGTATTGGTGGTATTATGGTGTTTATTCCGCCTATTGCGTTTTTATTTCTATTTATAGCTATACTAGAAGAAACCGGTTACATGAGTCGTGTGGTGTTTTTAATGGATCGGATAATGCGACGTTTTGGACTGAGCGGTAAAAGCGTTGTGCCACTAATTTCTGGCAATGCTTGTGCAATACCCGCAGTTATGGCTGCTCGTAATATTGAAAGTTGGAAAGAACGACTTATAACTATCCTTGTTACCCCTTTTACAACCTGTTCTGCACGATTACCTGTATATGTAATTATCATTGCACTTGTAATTCCTGAAGGGACATTTTTAGGATTAAGCTACCAAGCCCTTACCTTAATGGCACTTTATGCTCTAGGCTTTCTTACTGCGGTTTTTGCAGCCTATATCTTAAATAAAATTTTAAAGATTAAAAGCAAATCTTACTTTGTTGTTGAAATGCCTGGTTATAAAATGCCATTACTTAAAAATGTAGCTTTAACCGTTTTAGAAAAAACAAAAACCTTTGTATTTGAGGCAGGTAAAATCATATTAGCGATTTCAATTATTTTATGGTTTTTAGCATCTTACGGCCTTGGCGAAGAATTTAATAATGCTGAAGCCATCGTTACAGAAGCACATCCTAATTTATCTGAAGATGACCTTAATGATCTGATTGCGGAACACAAATTAGAACACTCTTACATAGGTATTATTGGCAAAACTATTGAGCCTGTTATTAAACCATTGGGATACGATTGGAAAATAGGAATAGGACTCGTAACCTCCTTTGCCGCAAGAGAAGTATTTGTGGGTACACTAGCCACCATTTATAGTATTGGAAGCGCTAACGATATTGAGGATGAAGATGAAGCCATGTCCACCATAAAAAACAGAATGGCAGTAGAAACGCACAGCGATGGTACTAAAGTTTTTACATTAGCCTCTGGTATTTCGCTATTGCTTTTTTATGCGTTTGCCATGCAATGTATGAGTACCTTAGCGATTGTAAAACGTGAAACAAATTCATGGAAATGGCCAACCTTGCAATTGGTGTTTATGAGTGGATTTGCTTATATAGTTGCTTTAATAGCATTTCAAGTATTAAAATAATGAATACGATTATTCAAAACATACTCGTCTTTTCTACTTTGGCATTGGCCGTTATCTTCCTAGTAAGAAAGTTTATTTGGAAATCGAAAAAGGCGTCTTCAAATCCCGATAGCAATCGAGGCTGTGGTGCAGATGATAACTGTGGATGTCACTAACAAATTCTTTTGCAAAAAAGAATTTAAATTTAATTGGAATGTTTAGGTTGAAATATAATTTCCAATCGATAATCCTTCTTTTTAATGGTATCAATAACATCAGGATAAGGAGTTAGGCTGTAAGCATATATTCTAAAGTCGTTTGTTTTAAATTCTAAATTATTGGATTCCATAACGTAGCCACTAGCATCTATCCTGATTTTCTTATCCTCAAGTAACATTCCATCTTTATAAATTGAAACCAACACATCGGCTTCACCTGCCCTAACGCACATCACCTTTTTTGGACAACGTGAGTCAGTAATCACTTTTTTAAATTTTACTTCGTAATCCCCAAAACCAACTTTTTCGTCAAGACTTATGGTGTTACTTATGCTTAATGAATCTTTTACTATTTGATTTTGAGATCTTACGGTTTGAAAAAATCCTGTAAAAATAAAAGCTATTACGAATAGTATTTGTTTCATAATAATGATGATTATGCTTTAAAGACGACAAAAATGCATCGTGTGACACTATCCCTTTTCTTATCCCAATGCCACATCTAAGGTCATCATTACAATAAAACCGCCAATAAAACCAAGTGTTGCGATGTCTGTATATTTATCGCGTTGGGTTTCAGGGATTACTTCTTCAACCACAACAAAAATCATGGCGCCTGCCGCAAATGCTAAAGCATATGGTAAAATCGGCGTAAAAAATGTGACGGCAACTGCGCCAATAACAGCAGCTATGGGTTCTACAATAGCAGACAATTGCCCATACCAAAAGCTTCTAAATTTACTGGCACCTTGTCTTCGCATCGGCATAGAAACGGCCAAACCTTCTGGGAAATTCTGTATGGCAATACCCATGGCCAAAGCTACTGCACCACCAATTGTAGCCTCAGGAATTCCTGCTGCTACTCCACCAAATAATACACCTACTGCTAATCCTTCTGGGATGTTATGTAAGGTAATGGCCAACACTAACAATGTCGTTCGGTGCCAAGGTGTTTTTATGCCTTCTTTCTCACTCTCTTTAAAATTAATATGCAGATGCGGCAATATTTTGTCCAAACCGAATAAAAACAAGGCACCCAAACCAAAACCAACTGCGGCCGGAATGACCTTTACAAAACCTTCTCCTGGGCTCATTTCTATACCTGGTGCTAGTAAACTCCAAAAACTAGCGGCCACCATTACACCTCCCGTAAATCCTAACATACCGTCTAAAACCGCACGATTCATTCCTGTAAAGAAAAAGACTAGCGACGCACCCGCAGCCGTTAAAATCCAAGTAAATAAAGACGCGTATAGTGCCCCTAGAATGGGATCGATTGATTCAAAATAGTGTATAATGCTTTCCATTTGTTATTGTTTGATTTATTAGTCGTTTTTATTGACAATCATTAGTATTTATTTAGTTGCCACGATGGGCTTTTACATAAATATTGTTGGTAATATCTTTAGACATCACTATATGGATATCATTTATTTTAATAGTCATAGACTGATCAAAATCTTCTTTTTCTTCCAATTGTAGCGCTGAACCAATCTCAATATTATGCTTATCTAAATACTTTAAAAAGTCAGAAGAAGAATCCATAACACCAACGCATGTATATGATTTTCCTACCTCAGCCTGGGATAAAAGTATTTTATTAGTTCGGTGAATTTGACCATCCTTATCTGGAATAGGATCTCCATGAGGATCATGGCTTGGAAAGTCCAACAAAGCATCTAATTCGTTAATGAGTTTCTGAGATTTAATATGCTCTAATTGCTCGGCCACGTCATGAACTTCGTCCCAAGAAAAATTTAACTTATCTACTAAAAACACTTCCCAAAGGCGATGCTTCCTAATGATATCTACTGCTGCCAACCTTCCTTTCTCTGTTAGATTAACACCTTTGTATTTAATGTAAGTGATAAGATGTTTATCTGCCAATTTCTTTAGCATATCGGTTACAGAAGAAGCCTTTGCATCTATTTTTTCTGCAATAGCATTGGTACTGACTTCCGCATTAGAGAATTGACTAATGTGATATATTGCTTTTAAGTAATTTTCTTCTGTTAATGTCGTTTGCATTATTAATTTACTTTAAAACCGCTTTCATTTCATTTGGTGAAATATAACGATAATAGCGTTTTATAATATTAAACTCTTCATCTAAAATAACCGTAGCTGGCAATTCCAATTCTTGATTTTCTCTACCAGCAAGTAGCTCTGGAATTTGATGAAAAGCCATTCGCTTTTTACCAGAATTGAGATTCATAAATTCTTTTCCACCAAAACGAATTGTATCGGTAGATTCCACATTAAACTTAACCGTGTAGTAATCTGCATTGAGTCGCTCAATAATTTCTGGTTTGGTATATACCGCTTTTTCCATTTTTTTGCAATACAAGCACCAATCTGCATAAAAGTGAATCACTACTTTCTTGGGTTGTTCAGTTAAAGCGGTTTCAAGTTCTTCAAATGATAGCCAATTGACATTTGCACGTTGACAAAAAATCAATGCTGGCATTAATAAGAAAATTAAAATAAGCCAATTTTTGCTATAACTTTGAAGGCACTTAAAACAATAGTCCCAGTAAGGATTATTATAACTACGAATATGTTTGCTGTTTATCATTTGCACTTTATAAAAGGTTCTAGATGAAAACACCCCAAAAGTCCCCTCAAGGGGACAATTGATAGGAATACAATTTGTATACCATGCGTCATCTTCGATTTCATTTAATATAAGACTGCTTCGTGCCTAGCAGTGACCTTAACGGTATTCTGTTTCAATTTCGTCTTCATCTTCGTTTTTATCTTCATCTTCCTTTAGTTCATTTTTCCAATTTTTATACCTACAAAAAAGGTTCTTGGAAGTGCTGGTCCATAAACATAATCGGAATCTCGTGTTGGGCCAATATCAAAATCGTCCTGAAAACTGTTGAACATATTTTTGATTCCTACATTTAAAGTTAGCTTAAATTCCTCAGACACATCGAAGTGTGTTTCCGCATTAAGATTTAAATCAAAAAAAGAATTACTTTCAACCAAATCTAAAAATCCTGAATCGCTAATGACGCGTGGCACAATCATAGCGCCTGTAAAAGTTCCTGTTGCTGACAAACTAAAGGTGTCCTTTGGTGTCCAATTAGAATTTAAGTAGCCATAAACATTCGGATTTCTAGTAAACTCAGTGATCAGAATATCTCCTTCGTTGGGATTACTGCCATCCGCTTCGAACAAGAGTTGCGGTTCATTAAACTCTGATTGTTGTAAGGTGCCACCGAACTGAAATAACCATTTTTTGGATGGTGACACACCGAATTCAAAATTTGCTCCATACACTTTAGCACCTTCGCCATTTCTTACCTCTTCTACTATTGAACCGTTTGGTAACTGCGCACCTGTACTCACTAAAGTAAAGGGATCTTCTAAACTGGTATAAAATCCTTCTAACAGAAAATTAGTTTGTGTGGTGTTGAACTCTTTGGTCCAATTTAAAGATCCTGTAAAGGCGTTAGAAAACTCAGCTTCTAGATTGTTTGAAAGAATTACAAATTGTGGTTCTCCACCTACTGATGAAATATGCAAATCTTCGTTAAAGGCCTGTGGTGCTCTAAAGCCTCTTGCGTAGCCACCTCTAAATTTTAAATCTGTTGTTAACTGATATGCTAATGTTAATCTTGGATTTATTGTGGTTTGGGAAATATCTACTTTTCGGGAAATATCACCAACAGTGTAGATACCATCAACATTAATATGATCTATTCTCGACCCTATTAAAGCTGAAAACTTTGTATTGGGTTTCCATTCGTATTGTGCATATAGACCTAATGCATTCACCCTTTGATCAATATTACGATTATAACCAACAATTTCATCTTCGGTGTTACCGATGTTATATTCAATACCAGAAGTTAACACATCACGCTTAAAATTATTAGTCATTTGAAAACCACTAGCAACAGCCAAGTCTTTAGTAATCCCATACGCATTTAAAGCTGTTAGACTGTCTTGAGCAGTTCTACCACCACCTAAACCACCATAGTAGCTATCTCTATCCGTAAATTGAACTGAACTATATACCGAATAGTAATTGGTATTGGCCGCATTATTAAAATCGTAGCTCACACCACCCATTATAGTATTATGCGTTAGCTCCTCAGTAATATCTGTAAGATGTGGTGGTAAATCTAAACGGTCACCACCACGACGATATTCATTAAGTACAGTCGCATCTAAAGTAATTCGGCTTCTATCGGTAGGTTTATGATAGAGTTTAGTACCGAAGGTAGTATTTTTGAGTTCTACCATTTCTGTGAAGCCGTCGCCATTAGCATCCCATTCTTCACGATTTCTATGAATACCATAAAACGTAGCACCACTGCTTAAATCATCGGAAACCAATGAGGAATTAAAATTGAGAATACGATCTGGTGTATCGCCATCGACTAATCCAAAATAACTACCAACTTGCCAAGTATTTAAAACAGGGTCTTTTGTAATGATATTCACGGTACCTGCAATAGCATTTGAGCCATAAAGCGCAGAACCACCACTTCTTACAATCTCTACCTTATCGATAATTTGGGTTGGTATTTGCTCTAAACCATAAACACTATTTAAAGCACTAAAAACAGCGCGGCTATTCACCAAAATCTGAGAGTAACTCCCATCCAAACCGTTGAGTCGCACTTGGGTAAATCCACAATTTTGGCAGTTATTTTCAACGCGTACACCTGGTGAATAATTTAAACTTTCTGAAACCGCTATGGCTTGCGTAGCTTTAATGAGTTTTTCTCCAAGGGTGTTTACAATTATTGGTGCTTCTTTTTTATTCACACGATTACGCGTAGCACTTACCACGACTTCATCTAATTGATACTCACCTAATGGCATGGATAAGACGAATGCACCTACTTTATCAGAGTAGGTTGTATAGGTTTGTGATGAGTTTTTAAACTTTAATAAGGCATAGGTAATTGGTTCTTCTGCTAAACGGACGACACCTTTAATTTGCTGATCTTGGGCAAATATTATATTTGAGCCGAATAATAAAAGCAGTAGGCTAATTCGCATTTTAAACAATTTTTATGCAAATATAAATATATTTTTAGATTAGTCTAAAAATATATTTATAATTCAAATTAAAAGATATAAAACTCATCTAATTATATTTTGAAAATCGTTCTAATTTTGACTTAAAACTATTAGCTACAAACCCAATATCCTGATTTTACTTCATTAGGAGCACAGCGTGGCAATCTGACTATTGTATTTTTAAATTTAAAATATTCTTCGCACGTACCTCACTCTGAATGACAAATACTCAGTGCTATCTTGAAAGGTAAACTAATAAACATATTTCTGTTTCGTCTTTAATTTCATTTTCAACTTCAAGTTCTACTTAAACCCACGTTCTTTCTGTATATGCTCATAAGCCTCTTGTACTTGCCTAAACTTCTCTTCAGCACCTTCTTGGTGTTCCTTACCTAAATGCCCAACACGGTCTGGATGGTATTTTTTGGCCATTTTTCTATAGGCTTTTTTAACCGCATCATCAGAGGCATTTTTATCAACTTCTAATATTTTATAAGCATTATTAGTCATATCATAAAACATGGCTTTTATACTTTCAAAATCCTTTCTGCTAATACCTAAATAGCCAGACATGGTATAAATTTGTTTAATCTCAATCTCCGCTACATGGCCGTCAGCTTTGGCAATACCAAACAAAAAGTGAAGTAATTGCAAACGCGATGCATGATCCATCATTTGTTTAATCTGCATACAAACTTGGCGCATAGATATGTTTTGTTTGGTAATGCGCTTAAATAATTCAAAGGCGTGGTTGGCGCGTTCAGCCCCATACATATTTCTAAATTGTTGACGTACAAAGTCTAATTCGCGCTGGTCTTGTTTACCGTCTGCCTTTATAATAATTGAGGCCAAAATCAATAGGCTCACCTCAAAATCTCCAGATTGTGTTTTAGGTCTTTGGTCTCTTCGGGTTTGTTTTGGGCGTTGACGATACGGATCTCGTCTTTGAGATTGTCTTGTTTGGCGCTCACCTAACAATGGTGTGCCATTACCCGTTAAATTATCGACAAAACTGCCTAATGCCACACCTATAATAGCTCCTATTGGCCCACCAAAGGACCAACCAATAGCTCCTCCTACCCACTTTGCAAAACTCATGTATTCTTATATTTTATAGTAAAACTCAAATATACTATTTGTTAGTTGATTATTTTTTGTTTTTGTTACGATTGAGAATTCAAATAATTACACACAAACAGGTTCCTATTTTACTAAGCACTAGCTACTAATTTTCATTATCTTTGCAATTCAAAAATGATTAATTAAAAAGAAAATATATGTACCCAGCAGAATTAGTAAAACCAATGCGCGAAGATTTAACCAATGTTGGTTTTGAAGAATTGCACACAGCAGAGGCTGTAGATGCTGCAATAGAAAAAGAAGGCACTACATTAGTAGTTGTAAATTCGGTTTGCGGTTGTGCCGCTGCTAATGCAAGACCAGGAGCTCGTATGAGTTTACAAAACGCAAAACATCCTAATAATTTAGTAACGGTTTTTGCAGGTGTCGATAAAGAAGCAACAGATAAGGCAAGAGAATATATGATTCCATTTCCTCCAAGCTCTCCGTGTATGGCTTTATTTAAGGATGGTGAATTAGTACACATGTTAGAACGCCATCATATAGAAGGTCGTCCTGCGGAACTCATTGCAGAAAATCTTATGGATGCTTATAATGAGCATTGTTAAGAAGGCCTGAAGCACGAGGCTTAAAGTTGTAAGACTAAGGCTTCAAACTCTTTTACTGTCATCTCGAGCGTAGTCGAGAAACTTTTTGGTTTCAAAAGACATTTCGACTGCGCTCAATGTGACAGTTTTTTTATTTTTACAAAATGAAACTACTCGCATACCCTTTAACCATTTTATACTTTATCTGTTTTGGGCTGACTTTGGTCATTTTCCATCCCATACAATGGTTTTGTAAGAATGTATTTGGCTACAAAGCGCATAAAATTAGCGTGGACTGTCTGCAATTTTTTTTAATGCGTTGTCTTAATGTTTTAGGCACTAGCTTTTCATTTACCAACCCATATACTATAGAAAAAGGAAAGCCACTAATCATTGTGTCTAATCATCAAAGTATGTACGATATATCGCCTATTATGTGGTACATGCGCAAACATCATGTTAAGTTTGTAGCAAAGAAAGAGTTAGGAAAAGGATTGCCGAGTATTTCTTATAATTTACGACATGGAGGTTCCGTTTTAATAGACCGAAAAAATCCACGTCAGGCTATTCCTGCTATGGTAAAATTTGGCGAATATATTGAGTCTACAAATCGTGCCGCTGTAATTTTCCCAGAAGGTACAAGGAGTAAGGATGGTACACCAAAACCGTTTAAGACTAAAGGTTTAGAAATTTTAATGAAAAAAACTCCGTCGGCTTTAATTGTTCCTATAACCGTAAATAACTCTTGGAAAATGCTGCGTTACGGTAAGTTTCCTATGGGCATAGGTAATCATATAAACTTTACTGCACATAAGCCTTTAGAATTAGCTAACTTTACAGATAGGAACGAACTCATTAAAACGGTTGAAAAAACTGTAGTAGAAGCGATTGTGCTTTAACCATAAAAAAACATTACTATGTCTCTAAAAAATGTGAGATTAGAAGTCATGAAACATCTAGAAAAAGATGTAGAAGGTCTTATTCAAAAATATTTAATTCCGGTTGAAGATATCTGGCAGCCCACCGATTTTTTACCAGATTCTACAAAAGATTCATTTTATGAAGAGGTAAGAGAAATAAGAGAACTCTCTAAAGAATTACCTTATGATTTTTGGGTGGTTTTAGTTGGCGATATGATTACTGAAGAGGCATTACCAACCTATGAGTCTTGGCTTATGGATGTTGAAGGTGTGGATCAAGTCTCCCGAAACGGTTGGTCTAAATGGGTGAGCCAATGGACAGGTGAAGAAAATAGACATGGAGACGTACTTAATAAATACCTATACCTCTCTGGCCGTGTAAATATGAGAGAAGTCGAAAAAACCACACAACACTTAATTAATGATGGTTTTGATATTGGAACGGATAGAGACCCTTATAAAAACTTTGTGTATACGAGTTTTCAAGAATTAGCTACATACATTTCTCATAATCGTGTAGCAAAGATTGCTAAGAAAAAAGGAAATAAACAACTCGCTAAAATGTGCCGTATTATATCTGGTGACGAGATGCGTCACCACCATGCGTATTCTGATTTTGTGGAACGAATTTTTGCCGTAGACCCTAGTCAAATGATGATGGCTTTTAATGATATGATGAAACGAAAAATTACCATGCCAGCACATTTTTTAAGAGAATCTGGAGACAAAATTGGAACTGCTTTTGAAGAGTTTTCTAATACTGCACAACGTATAGGTGTATATACCTCTAATGATTATGTAGACATATTACAGAAATTAATTGACAGATGGGATATTGGCAATATTACAGATTTAAATGAAGAAGCCGAAAAAGCGAGAGACTATTTAATGAAGTTGCCTAAAAGAATGTATCGTTTATCTGAACGGATTAAAATCCCTGAAAATTCTTTTCAGTTTAAATGGGTTGATCCTGCTTAAAATTTATGGAGGTGAGTGATGATATTATTGAAACTACAAAAGCATTTGTAAAATCTAAACTTAAAAATGCAGAAGGTGGCCACGATTGGTTTCATATTGAGCGTGTACATAAGAACACTTTAGCCATTGCTAAGCATGAAAATGTAAATCTTGTCATTGTGTCATTAGCGGCATTATTGCATGATATTGCGGATCCTAAATTTAATAATGGAGATGAGACTATAGCACCAAGATTGGCTAGTGAATTTCTTTTAAAACAAAATGTGGATAGTAACATCATAGAGCATGTAACTCAAATTATTGAGAACATGTCTTTTAAAAATTCGTTTGATTTAAATCCATCTTTTAATTCCAAAGAAATGGAAGTTGTACAAGATGCAGATCGCTTAGATGCTATTGGAGCTATAGGTATTGCACGTTGTTTTAATTATGGTGGTTTTAAGAATAGACCAATTTATAACCCAGATATTGAACCTAATCTTAATATGACCAAAGCCGAATATAAAGCTTCCAACGCCCCAACCATTAATCATTTCTACGAAAAGTTATTACGCTTAAAAGACCAAATGAATACTAAAACAGGGAAGCAAATCGCTGAAAAAAGACATAAATACATGGTGGGATTCTTAGACCAATTTTATGCTGAATGGGAGGGCAAAAAATAAAAAAGTGATACAGAAGTAAAACCGTATCACTTTAAATTATTTTAATATCTACGTCTTACTCTCTGTAGGTATAACTAAGAGAATAAATACTAGTTTCAGTATATGTTTCACCATTATAATCATCTTCTTCATAATATGTAGCTGTTACAGTACCAGAAGTAGGGTAATTATCACTGTTATATACATAATCTGCCTCAATTTCATATACTACAGTTCCGTCTTCATCCCTGTAAGTAATTCCACTTATGTTATTAACCGGAAAAAGAGCTCTTGCCTGAATAATTTCAGGACTAGAAGGATTCATAGAAAAATTTAAATCTACATTATCCATAACATCAACAAGTCCGGCTGCGTCTAGCGTATAAAAGTATGGATTTGGTTGAGAATCGTAAGTAATCTCTGCAGTGTATTCTACTTCAACTTCAGTATTAGACATAAAATCATACTCATATTCATAAAATGTAATGTTAACAGGGTTGTTATTTACATACTCATTTACAACACCTGTCTCAAAAGCGTCATAAGGCGATTGGTATAACTCTTCTATATTAAAATTATCGCCTTGCCCACTTATATTAGTAAGTTGGTTGTTACTGTAAATAAATAAACTAGATTCTTCGCCGTCTGTAATACTAGATACTCTACCATTACCATCGTAATTTACAGTAATTGTAGCATTCTCTGATGCATCTTGTGCAGAGACTGTTTCAATGGTTTCAATATATCTTGCAACACCATCTGGGTTTGAATCTTCAAACTCATCTGAAGCAGAGTCACTACAACTTGCAAGGGTTAGTAAACTCATTGTAAATAATAGGAAAAATTTTAATTTCATAAGGATTTTGTTTTATGTTGATTTAATTGCGTGCAAATATATATTTTAAGAAATAAAAGAACTTAACTTTCCTTTGCAATCTCTAATGCCGTTAATTTATATTCTATAATTGCCATGTCTTCACCAAGTTTAATGAGTTCATCTGCTGTTATATTAGACTTAGAATTCACCGTTTTTAGGAGCTTACTTCCTTGTTTAGAGTAATATGCAATAGCTGTATCTATCTTAGTATTCATAGGTTTTAGTTTATTCTACCATAAGTTTTAACTCACTTCTATATTTAGAGGCACTTTTTCCTGTGATTTCCTTAAATAGCTTATTAAAGTGCGAAAAATTGTTAAAACCACATTCAAAACAAATATCAGTAATACTCATCTGACTCTCAGACAATAATTTTGTAGCATGTACCACTCTATATTCATTAACTAACTTGGTAAATGTTTTACCAGTAACTTTTTTAAAATAACGACAAAATGCTGGTACTGTCATACTCACTACATCGGCAATTTCATCCAAGCTTATGTGCTTTTTAAAATTTTGGTTAATGTGCTTAAAAATTAAATCGATCTTAGCGCTATCTTGCGGTTCTGTTTCAAAAGCAAAACCATCTGCATTTAATAGTGTGTAATCATCTGTCTTGGCTAGTGCATGGAATACCTCTAAGAGCAAAAGGATTTTTTTAAACCCTTGTTTTTCTGGTATTCTTTCAATTTTATCTCCTAATTTTTGTTTTGTTGTTACACCAAACAGTATCCCTTTAGTAGCACGACCAAACATTTGCTTTATCGCTTCCATTTCTGGTGCATCAAAAAAATAATCCCCCAAAAAATCTGGCTTAAATTGAATAACTGTCTCGGAGCCATTAGTTGTAAAACGGTCTGTAAAACCATTATGTGGTAAATTAGATCCTATAAGTAATAGCTGACTATTATTAAAATAGGACAGATGATTACCTATATGGCGTTTTCCTTTACCCTTGTTTACATAGACCAACTCCATTTCGGGATGAAAATGCCAGTACGGCATACCAGTGCCTGTATATACATCATTTTTCTTAGCAAGGAAAGAACTTCCAAATTCTGGGCTTATTTTTTCTAATGTGGGTTGTTTTTTATTCATCCTATTACAAAATTAAAACAGTATGTGTTTTATAAACTATATAAAATTATCATAATTATATTCTATTTTAATCCTATAGGGTTTTAAAGTGGTTAATGTGGTTAATTTTGAATATAAATGTATTAAATATGATGTTTTCTAACGCTTAGTTGCATAGTAAGTTTGTAGTGTTAAAATGTTTAACCAGTTTGTTTTAAATGTACACCATGAATTAAAGCAAACACTTTAAAACCGAGAATTATGAAAAATGTATTAAAAAAACTTGCAATTGTC
Source organism: uncultured Winogradskyella sp. (assembly GCF_937958655.1). Lineage (GTDB taxonomy): Bacteria > Bacteroidota > Bacteroidia > Flavobacteriales > Flavobacteriaceae > Winogradskyella. The sequence continues at coordinate 129,070 of NZ_CALGNH010000032.1, forward strand.
GCTTTACTATTAGGAACATCTGCTACCTATGCTAATGACTCTAAAGAGATTGTTTCTATAATTAAAAATGTTGAAAAGGGAGATCAAATCACTGTAAAAGATGATTCTGGCGAAATTATATATAACAATGTCATTGCTAATGATGGTAACCTTACCCAACTATTTGATTTCTCTAAATTAAGAAAAGGAGATTACACAGTAGAAATCAATAAAGACTATATTATTGAAATTAATACTATTAAAGTAACTGACGAGTCTGTTTATATTGTAAAAAGCTCTGAAGAAAAAGTCTTTAAACCTGTTTTTAGACCTTTAGATAATAAACTTATTATTTCTAAAATTGCTTTAGACGCTCGTGAGCTTGATGTAGAACTATATTATAAAGATGAACTCATTTTTTCTGAAAATGTTGAGGAAAATGAAGATGTTTTTAATAGAATTTACAAATTAGACAAAACCAATAAAGGTTTTTACAAAGCTATTGTAAAAACTAACGAAAGGGTTTTTGTTGAATACTTTAGGATATAAATCGTTGTTTATATATTAGTTATTTTTTAGATGAAAAAGGTGGTTACATTATGTTAACCACTTTTTTTATGTCATAAATTTAATTTTTCACTGTAATACCAACTGCAACTATAAATTGCTTGAATTATAAAAGTAATACAATACACATAGTGTAAAATATGCTGACAATAATTTTTTGTAAATTGATAACGTTTTAATCAATTGTCAATTAATTTTTATGGACCGTAGAAAATTCATCAAAAAAACAGCCAGTGTTGCAACAGCATTTTCAATAGTACCAAGTTTTGTATTGGGTAAAACGCATATCCCACCAAGCGACACGCTCTATATTGGCGCAATAGGTGTAGGTGGCCGAGGCGGCGGAGTGGTAAGAGAATTATCTGCTACCAATAAAGTTAAGTTTGTTGCTCTATGCGATGTCGATGATAAAATGGCTGAAGGCAGTTACAAAGCACACCCAAAAGCTAAACGTTACAAGGACTTTAGAAAACTTTACGACGCACACATCAATGATATTGATGCAATAATGGTTGGTACACCAGACCACACACATGCAGTAATTGCGCTCCCTTTTATGAGAGCAAAAAAGCATGCCTATGTAGAAAAACCATTAACACACAATATACATGAGGCGCGTTTAATGGCCAATGTTGCAAAAGAAAATGGAATTATAACGCAAATGGGGAACCAAGGAAGCTCCAGTAATGGCATTAGAGAAGCCCAAGAATGGATAGATTCTGGCGTAATTGGTACCATTGAAAAAGTTGATTGTTGGACCAATAGACCAGTTTGGCCGCAAGGGCTTAGAAATATTAATGAAGGTGAACCTGTACCAAATAGTTTAGATTGGGATTTGTGGTTGGGACCTGCTCAAAATCGTCCGTATCATTCTGCTTACTTACCCTTTAAATGGAGAGGCTGGTGGGATTTTGGAACTGGTGGCTTAGGTGATATGGGTTGTCATATTATGGAAACTCCTTTTAGAACACTAGGCTTGGGGTATCCTTACGAAGCAGAAGCCAGTTGTACTACAGTTTGGGCGGGTGATTTTGTAGAAGCCAATTATAATAAAGCTTGCCCACCTTCTTCTATCGTTAGACTAAAATTTAATACAAAAAAGCACGGAAAAGTAGATCTTAATTGGTACGATGGAGGTATAATGCCAGATTTACCAGATGAACTTAAAGATGGTGAATTTATTGGAGATTGGAATGGTGGTAGTGTCTTTTATGGTACTAAAGGCATGTTAGTCACAGACTGCTACTCTCGCAATCCAAGATTATTACCATCTTCTACAATGAATTATTTCAAAAAACCTGAGCCAACGCTTCCGAGAATTAAAGATCAGAATCATGTGTTAAATTTTGTAGAAGGCTGTATAGAAGGTAAACCAACATCCTCCCCTTTTTCGTATGCTGGCCCATTAACAGAATCTGTTCTAATGGGAAATTTGGCTATTAAAGCATTTCAATACAAGGTGCTTAAAGATGGTAAAAAAGCTACCGATTGGGCTCCGTTTGATTATCCTGGTCGTCGTAAATTACTTTGGGATGGGGACGCTATGCGTGTCACTAATTATAAAAAAGCCAACGATTGGGTAACTAGAGACTACAGAAAAGGTTGGGAAGTTATCTAAACTACCGCCCAGGGAAATCTGCTTTGCGCTTTTCTAAGAATGCTGTTGTACCTTCAATAAAATCCTCGGTACCAAAGCATTTTCCAAATTGTTTTATTTCTGTTTTGTAACCATCTTTACCTTCTTTATAATTAGCATTAATGGCTTTAATGGCTTTACCTATAGCTACCGAAGAGTTTTTCATAATTTTTTCTGCTATTGTTTCACAACGTGGTAATAATTCTTCTTGGCTTACAATATGATTTACTAATCCATAACTTAAGGCTTGGTTAGCGTCAATCATACCAGCAGTCATTATCATTTCCATAGCTCTACCTTTGCCAACAAGTTGTGGTAAACGCTGAGTACCTCCATAGCCTGGAATGACACCTAAAGATGTTTCTGGCAAACCCATTCTAGCATTTGTACTTGCTACTCTAAAGTGACAAGCCATGGCTAATTCTAAGCCTCCACCTAAGGCAAAACCGTTAATTGCAGCAATGACTGGTGTAGTTAAATTTTCAATAAAATCAAATAATAACTTTTGTCCTTTTGCTGCCAGTTTAGCGCCTTCTTTGACATCAAAATGAGCAAACTCACTAATATCTGCACCTGCTACAAAGGCTTTTTCGCCACTTCCCGTAATAATAATAACTTTTGAGTTAGAATCTGCATCTGCTTCATTAAAAGCATCATGTAATTCTTGAATGGTTTCCCTGTTTAAAGCATTTAACTTTTTTGGTCTATTTATGGTTATGGTTGTGATGCCGTTTTGGTTTTTAGAAAGGACGTTCTTGTAAGACATAGGTTTTATTTCATTTGATGAGATTCTGAAACAACACTCCGAGAAACTCAGTGTGACAGTTCAGAATAACGGGTTATTTTTTTGGAAAAGCGACTGTAAATATGGTGCCTTTTCCAAATTCTGATGTAAAGGTAATACTTCCGTTAAATGTTTCTACAATATTTTTTACCATGGCTAATCCTAATCCCATACCACTTGTTTTTGTGGTAAATTTAGGTTCGAAAATTTTTGATTTTGTATCCTCAGTTATACCGCTACCATTATCCTCTACTGTAATTTTTACTAAATTATTTTCAGTAAATACTTTTACGATAATTTTAGGATTAGCTTTATCATTTGGCATAGCCTGAATCCCATTTTTAACTAAGTTAGTGACCACTCTAATTAACTGCGTACGATCAAACTTAGCAATAATAGCTTCTTCTTTAGCTTCAAAAGATATGTAGTGTTCGTTAAATATATCCAAGGCCAATCTCACAATATAAACAACATCTAATTCTTCACTTTTTTGAGCAGGCATTTTAGCAAAATTAGAGAATGCCGAGGCAATAGAACTCATGGTGTCTATCTGCTGAATTAAGGTATTACTATACTCTTCAACCTTTTGATGAATAGTTTCATCTTCGGGATTAAATTTTCTTTGAAAACTCTGCACGCTCAAACGCATTGGTGTTAAAGGGTTTTTAATCTCATGCGCCACTTGCTTCGCCATTTCTCTCCATGCCTGTTCGCGCTCACTAGTAGCTAGTTTTACAGCACTAGCTTCGAGCTCATCAATCATACTGTTATAAGAATTTACAAGCGTCTCAATTTCTTCACTCGAGGATTCAATTTGTATTTTCTTATTGCGCTTTTCAAGCCGTGTTTCATTCATTTTATCACTAATTGTTTTTAGTGATTTTGTGATGTATTTTGAAATAAAGTAGGCAAAAACTATTGCTGCCAAAATCATAGCTAAATAAGCAAATCCTAACCTTAGCAAAAACTCATTAAGTTCTTTGTTTAAGAAATCATCATTCTCTAAATATGGTAAATTGAGTATGGCTAAGTTTTTAAATTTACCATCTGTGATGTAAGAATAGGAAGATTGAAATATTTGTCCGTTTTCTTCCTTTTTAAGAACGTATCTATGGTCTATTGTAGTAGATAAGGTGTTTAAAACTTCTGCTCCTAAACAAAGCTCGGTTGTGTCTCTTTGTATTGTGCGTTTAGAGCTTTTAAGCAATTGCCCTTCTAAATCATACAGATTAATCTGTAGGCTATGTACGGCGTCAATATCAAATATTTTATCCTTAAAAATTAATGGAACATTCTCTGTAGTTACGGGATAGGTCGTTTTTTGAATTACAAAATCTATACTCTTTCGTATGGCTTTTTCTTTACGTTCTAAGCGCTCTCTATGATAATCTCTGGCTTCTTCATTATACTGATAAATGGTAACCGCAGCAATTAATACAGACGCCAGCAATACTAAAAGTATCATAGCTACAAATATTCTTGCGCGTAAAGACAGTCGTTTAATTTTCATAGAATGTCCTTCATAAAAAGGATTCTTGTTATCATAAAATTAGTCTTAAATATAGCAATAATCAAGCCAACTAAGCATTTGGGTTTCTTAACCTTATATTTTTATATAATCTAAAGCCTAGCATTATAAGAATACCTAAAACAACAATACCAATAACTCCAAAAATCCAGTTTATTGCGCTTTTTAGAATCACTAAGAATACTACTGCAAATAATATAAAAGTTGCTCCCTCATTCCATATACGCATAAAATTTGAAGACACCTTTACAATATCGCTTTGTAATTGCTTGTAATACACGTGCGTTCTATAATGATAAATGTACAAAACAACCACAAAAGTTAATTTTACATGCATCCAGCTTTGTTGTAACCAGGTCGGTAGTAATATCAATAGCCAAACCGCAAAAATGGTTGCTAATATTGCCGAAGGCCAAGTAATAATAAACCATAAGCGCTTTGCCATAAGTTTTAATTGCTTGCCTAAAATCTCCTTATCTGGTGATGGCTTGTGGAAGGCTTCTATTTGATATACAAATAATCTTGGAATATAAAATAAGCCAGCGAACCATGTGATAACGAAGATTAAGTGTAGTGATTTTATGTAGTCGTAGTATTGCATATTTCTCTTTGCCTGTCACCCTGAACTTGATTCAGGGTCTGTTTTTTTTATGTGAGATGCTGAAATAAATTCAGCATGACAAAATTGGTTCTAATCCTCAACAAATAAATAATTCAATTGCTTTGAATTGAAAGCTGAATTAAACGCTTTTACCTCATCATTTAAAATGGTATTAAAAGCCGCTAATTGCTTTTGAATTTTAGCGGTTAATTCGTTTTTAACTGCAATATCTTGCGCTGTAGGTGCAAAATCTCCCATACGGACTAAAGAATTAAGATGCCCTAACTTATTAGTTAATCTAATTGGAAAGTTTAAAGGATCTTGTCCACTTCTATTTTTTGTTTGATACAATTCCTTTTCAATATTAGATAATTGTTCTTCTAAATTTTTAGCCTTTTCTACCAATGTTTTCACGTTATCATCATCTTTATATTGCTTCTGAAACGCTCCAAGTTGGGTATTGATGTTTCTGATTTTTTTAATGGACTTATGTGCCTCATCCATTGTTTTATTCACATCTTTAATGAACTCAAATTGTTGCTGCATATCTACCAATGTGCTCTCAGCTCTAGGGTCTGCTAGAATGGTAAATATTTGAGACATCTCGAAGAAGCCTGTGCTGAGCGCAGTCGAAGTACTCGATGTGACAGTATCATCGGTTTTGGGTTGAACTCGTAACTTTACTTTATAGTCTCCCGGAATAGCTCTTGGGCCATCTAAACTTGCCCACCATAAAATCATACCTTTTAAACGCTCTGCTCCATCGTAAGTCATATCCCAAACAAATTGATTTGCTCCTTTTTTTACCTTCAACATATTCTTCTTATCCTTATTTGAGAAGGTCTTAATGGTATCGCCTTGTGTATTAAAATAGGTTAAAGATACTTTATCGTCCTCCCTAAGGTCTTTTAAATTAAAATACGTAATAACACCATTTGGATGATTGGTTCCTAAAGTTTTGCTTTCTTTTCTACTACCACCTCGTAGTCTATAGGTATCCTTTGGTTTAAAGAGTAAATTTTTACCTAAATCTGAGTCATATAGCTGATGAATTACCGTTAAATCATCAATCATCCAAAGGCTTCTTCCTTGCGTTGCTGCTATTAAGTTGTTGTCCTTAATCGTTAAATCTGTAATAGGCACAATTGGCAAATTTAGCTGAAATGGTTTCCAGTCTTTACCATCATTAAACGAAATATACATACCAGTTTCTGTCCCAGCATACAATAAACCTTTTCGTTTTGGGTCTTCTCTTAGCACTCTTGTAAAATGCTCTGCATTGATACCATTGGTGATTTTCTTCCAGGTTTTTCCGTAATCGGTGGTTTTGTATAAATAGGGTGTAAAATCACCAGTTTTATATTTGGTACCTGCCACATAACAAGTGCCTTCACCAAATGCGCTAGGTTCAATACTATTTATCATCATCCATTCTGGCATACCTTTGGGTGTAACGTTATCCCAAGTTTTGCCACCATTTTGCGTCACATGTATTAAACCATCATCGCTACCCACCCATAAAAGACCTTCTTTTAAAGGTGATTCTTGGGCTGCAAAAATGGTACAATAGTATTCTACCGAGGTGTTGTCTTGCGTAATTGGTCCTCCCGAAGATTTTAGTTTTTCCGGATCGCTACGTGTTAAATCTGGACTTATAATATCCCACGACTGGCCTTCGTTTTCAGTTACGTGCACATGCTGCGAAAAGGTATATAATCGATCTGGATTATGTTTTGAGAATATGATTGGGAAATTCCACTGAAAACGATATTTCATACCTTCTGCACCATGACCCATTGGGTTATCTGGCCAAACATTGATGGCTCTTACAGTTCCTGTCTTATGATTCACACGAGTGAGATAACCGTCATAACTACCACCATAAACAATATCATTATCTTCAGGATCTACAGCAATATGAGCAGATTCGCCACCAGCCGTAGATTCCCAATCATCTTCAGAGATTGAAAATCCATCCGTACGATGCGGAATTCTGATTGTAGAATTATCTTGTTGTGCTACATAAATACGATATGGAAAAGCGTTATCTGTTGTTACTCTATAAAATTGAGAGGTGGGCTGATTGTGATAGGTGCTCCATGTTTCACCTCCATCGTAGGTCACTTGGGCTCCACCATCATCACCAATAATCATTCGGTGTGGATTTTCGGGCGCAATCCATAAATCGTGATGATCTCCGTGTGGTGCTTTATAAGTGCTAAAGGTTTTACCTCCATCTGTACTTTTGTGATAGCGTACATTTAAAACATAAACCTTATCCACATCTTCCGTATCTGCATAGACACGTGTGTAATACCAGGCACGCTGGCGTAATTTACGTTCACTATTGACTTGAGACCAGGTTTCGCCTCCGTCTTCACTTCTGTATAATCCACCTTTGTCCTTATTCTCAACCATAGCCCAAACACGTTGGTTATTTACTGGTGATACTGTAACGCCTATAATACCTAAAATCCCATCAGGAAATCCTTTTTTAGTTGAAATCTCTGTCCAAGTTTCACCACTATCTGTACTCTTCCATAAAGCAGATCCTTCTCCGCCAGAACTTAAACTATAAGGAGTACGCTCCACGCGCCAAGTAGAAGCATATAAAATTCTAGGGTTAGTAGGATCCATTTTCAAGTCTACAACTCCTGCGTGTTGGTTTGAGAATAAAGTTTTTCTCCATGTTTTTCCGCCATTTGTACTTTTATAAACTCCACGTTCTTGAGTAGGTTTGTAAATATTACCCATGACACCAGCATAAACAATATTATGATTGGTTGGGTGGATCGCAATACGTGGTACATGTCGAGAATTCTTCAAACCAGATTCGGTCCAAGTTTTACCAGCATCAACACTTTTCCAAATACCATAACCAGAAGATACATTTCCTCTTACAGTTTTTTCACCACCACCAACATACATTACATTTGGATCGCTTTTAGAAACTGCAATTGATCCTATACTACCACCAAAATAGCCATCAGAAATATTTTCCCACTCACGTCCTCCGTTAGTTGTTTTCCAAATACCTCCACCTGTAGATCCAAAATAATACAAGTTTGGTTGATTTGGCACACCTGTAACAGCAGCACTTCTCCCACCTCTAAATGGTCCTAAAAGACGATATTGTAAAGCCTCATAATCTGATTCTTGAAAGTTTTGAGCGTCTGTATTAAGTGTAAATAATGCAAATAATAAAACTGAGGAAATGGCTAGGAATTTCATAATTATAAAATAGTTAATTATTGAATCTTAAAATTACGGATTAAAAATTAGTTGGTCTCTTTCGGTACTAAATTTAACTTTACTTCTCTATGAAGAAAATATACGGTGACCAATGTTGCCAAAACATCAGAAATAGGAAATGACATCCATACACCAAGTTCACCATAAAATTTCGGTAAAATTAGGATCAAAGGCACAAAGAAAAACCCTTGCCTCGCTAAAGTGAGTAGTAACGCTGGTGTTGCTTTACCTATAGCCTGAAAATACGCTGCACCAATCAACTGAATCCCAATAATTGGTGTTGCCGCAAAGACCCAGCGCATTGCTGGTGGTGTTTCTCTTAAAACGGCAACATCTTGTGTAAACAACTTAGTAATTGCTTCTGGAAACAACATTAAAAACACAAAAATAATTGCAGCTAATAATATACCATATTTAATTGCGGTTGTAATGGTTTCTCTAACACGCTTATAGTTCTCGGCACCATAATTATAACCTGCAATTGGTAAGAACCCTTGTGTAATTCCGTAAACTGGAAATAGGGCGAACATGAGCATTCTGCCAACTATAGCGTATGCTGTTACTGATGTTTCGCCTCCTAAATCAAAAAGAATATTATTCATTAATAGATAAGTGACGCTTAGAATAGCTTGCCGAGATAATGTTACAAAGCCTAATGATCCTATTTCTTTTATAATGGGTAGATCTAATCCAAAATGTCTGAAATTTATTTTTATTTCTGAATGCTTTGATAAAAAAAACCATAAAATAAAAAGAAAGCAAAGCATATATGACGCTGTTGTAGCCCAAGCAGCTCCAGCCATTCCAAAATCAAAAACTTTGATAAATAAAATATCGAGCAGTAAATTACCAACAGATGGAAATAGCATAGCATACATGGCAAATTTAGGCTTCCCTTCTGCTCTTATAACTGTATTACCCATCATACAAAGTGCTAAAATAGGCACTCCATAAAGCACAATACGATAGTATATTTTAGCTGGCTCAAAAATATTTCCTTTACCACCAAAAGCAGGAATAAGGTTATTGATATACCAAAGTCCAAGACATACAAAACTAATGGTAATAATTACGGTAAGTGTTATTTGATTTCCGAAGGTCTTGAAGGCTTTTGTTTGGTCACCCGCTCCTAATGCTCGTGAAATTATTGAAGAACCGCCTACACCAATGGCCATTCCTAAAGCAGCAATAAAGAATGAAACAGGTAGAACCACGTTTATAGCTGCAATGGCTGTTGGTCCAATCCAATTTCCAACAAATATAGTATCTACTAGGATGTTTAAGGACATTACTAAAATACCAATAGAAGCAGGTACAGCTTGGCGTATTAGTAATTTACCAATAGGTTGTATCCCTAAATCTGTGGAAGATATTTTAGCCATTTACACGGCTAGCGTTTTATCTGCTGTAGCCCATTCTTCAATCATATTAGTAAGAACTTGGGCAAAGTCATCACGCTCATTTAAACATGGAATCACCGTAAATTCTTTACCACCTACTTCGTGGAAAATTTCTTCCCCTTCCATAGCTATTTCCTCTAAGGTTTCTAAACAATCACTAACAAAAGCTGGAGTAACGATAGCCATGTTCTTAATGCCCTCTTTACCCATACGCTCAATGGTACGATCGGTATAAGGTTTTAACCATGGATCGAAACCTAATCGGGATTGAAAGGTTGTAGAATAGGTGCCATTCTTAAGACCTAGTTTTTTAGCCACATTTACAGTGGTAATTTCGCATTGATGACGGTAGCAGAATTCGTGCTGCTTACTGCCCATTTTGAAGCAACATTTACCATTCATTTTACAATTACCATTGGTAATATCGCTTTTGAGAATGTGTCTTTCTGGCACTCCATGATAGCTAAATAGAATATGCTCATAATCTAAACCTTCTAACCGTTCACCAATACTATTAGACAGTACATTAATGTAATCCTCTCTATTATAGAACGCTGGTGTTCTTGTGATAGTAACTTGTGGAAAATATTCAGCAACGATCTCATCTACCTTCACATCAATAGTTTCTGTAGTTGCCATTGCAAATTGTGGATATAAAGGAATGGTTTTAATCTCTGTGCATCCTTTATCTACCAATTCTTGGATACCCTTTTTAAGCGTCATACTTCCGTAACGCATGGCTAAAGCCACAGGATAATCGACTTTAGATTGCACCTTTTCTTGCAACCGCTCAGAAAGTACAATTAATGGAGATCCTTCTTCCCACCAAATCTTTTTATAGGCTTTGGCAGATGCTTTTGGTCTGGTATTTAAAATAATTCCTTTTACAAGAATTGTCCTTGCCCAAAGTGGCAGATCAATAACCCTTTCGTCCATTAAAAACTCATCGAGATATTTTTTTACATCCTTTGGATTTGGACTGTCTGGTGATCCAAGATTTACTAGCAGTATTCCTTTCATGCTGAACCTGTTTTATGCTGAATTAAATTCAGTATTTCTTTAATTCGATCTTTATTATTTTTTTACCGTCTGGATAAAATCCTTGCAGGAAAAATTATTTAGCAAAAATACAACACAAATGGCAATGCGTACTAATTACAACTATTGGTTTTGTTTATAATACTATCGTTTATAATGGCTTTAAATAAAGTGTTTAAATAAACCTTTTAAAAAGAACAATTACTTCTTTTAATAAAACTGATATTTACAATACCTAATCAAAGTAGAAATAGCACAAAAAAAAAATCTCCTAAATATAAAATTTAGACGATTCATCTTTATAAATGTATTATTAAGCTTAGTACTTCACTAATTTAACGTTACGTGTATTTCCGTCCTCAGTGTTTATTAAAATTATATGAAAACCATTAGGTAGGGTATTCATAGACAAGGTATTTAATCCACTGCTTACTTTCTTTTCTGAATCAACAATACCAGAAATATTAACTAATTTTAAAATTCCATTAAACTTAGTTTCAATATTAACAATATCTTTTACCTGTGTTGGGTAAACTGAAATTGAATTTACACCTAAGTTAGAGTTAGTTAATGCTGGCTTGTTACTTGCAGTTGATTTAGCTTGATTAGCATTTGATGCACAAACACCAACAAAATCCCAAACCATACTCTTGTTAGGTACATTGCTATCAGATGCATACCATCTGTTTTCGTAAACCTGACCTTCGAAAACTACTCTTGTTCCTCTCATTGGGAAACATAACCAGATGCCCATTCTGGCAAATTAGAACAATCTTCTGCAGAACCGTCACAAACAGCTACTAAAGCCCAAGGTCTACCTTCGGTTGAATTATCACCTCTAGAGTACCAAGCATTACTGTAAATTCTACCTTCAAACCTTACTAAGGTATTTTACATTGTAAACTGTATTAAAGTCAAATTCTGGAGCATCACATATTTCTGGCTCTTCATTATTACACGTATCCTCTTCTACACCACATCCGCAATCTCCAGATTCTGCAACGTAACCTTCTGGTGCGTCGCAAGCCACATAGTGTCATTAACATCACCTAAATCATCACCATCTGTGTCTGCATACCAAACTTGTGTATTACATGTGTTGCTTCTAAAGGATAAGCTCCAATATCAAAACTATTTTGATTTCTATCTAATCCTGAATAATCATCCGTAATTACTGCTAATGGAGTACCATTACCTTATAAAACCGTAGCTGGATTAGTTATAAACGGTTTTGGATTACTGATATCTTAATTTTGGAATTCAATAGTACCTGTTGGACATGTACTACAATCTGCATAACCTGGTAAATCAAATATACCAGGGCCAAATTGGTAATAATTGGTATACGTAGAGCTTCTAATACGCTCAAATTGATGTAATCTTACCTCACCTAAGAATATGTTGTTTTTAATATCTAAATTCCTACTTCTTCCTAGTCTAAGATCTCCGTTACCGTTATCACCATTGTTTTGAAAAGCATTATTAACAACAGTGTTAATATAAACGTCTAAATTTAAACTTCATTATTAGTAAAGGTAATGTAATCTGCTTACTGAAACGCTACACCAGAGGATCTACAATCGTATATTTTACATCCTGTAATTTCTATATGATGAGCGAAAAGGGGAATTTGCTGATAGTCCATTATTACTATCACTCCCTGTTGAAGGATTTGTAAAATAATCTGTAGCATTAGAGATACACATCACAAAGACAAGTGAAAATACAAGACATAAATTTTTAAAAATTTGAGAGTTTACGTTTTTCATTCTAACATAATTTAGTTAGGCGTAATTAATTATTTTTTACGCGGTCTAAACTACAATTTAAGCAAATAAAGTTCCCTGATATTCTATAACCAAAGGTAAACGGTTATTGATAAAATTACGTTGGCTATTTGACCGATAAACCGCACAGTAAAAATTGAACCTTTCTGTTGTTTTAACTCGTCATTCTAATTTCAGGATCCAGCGTGCTTGTTAGACTTTATAAAGCTGCTTGAATATACTTCTTAGGCGTAGTCCCAAACTTCTTCTTAAAAGCTGCAATAAAATGACTAGCCGTACTGTAGCCTACTTTTAGTCCTACTTCATTAACGTTATATTCTCCAGATTCTAAAAGTTTACGTGCCACTTCCATTTTATAGTCAAATAAAAAGCCATAAACGGTATCTCCATAAATCTGCTTAAATCCTTCCTTTAATTTTTTAAGACTTAAATCTACCTCTTTAGATAAATCTTTTAAACTAGGTGGCTCAGCCATATTTGCAATAATAATATCTTTTGCTTTTTTAAGTTTAGCAACATTAACCTCATCCACTAAAAACGGACATTGTTCTATATCTGCATCCTCGTTTCTATTAAAATAAAAACTCAAAAGCTCGTATACTTTTCCTTTAAAGTAAAGGGGTTTAATAGAATTGTTAAGATTGAAACTAAGTAATTGATTAAGCACAATGGCCATGGACGGATTAATAGTTCCGTCTGTGTAGTATTTTTTGTTTTTATTGTCTTCTGATAAAAAGGTTACATAATTAGCATCTTGAGAAAATAAACCGTGGAACTTCTTTATTGACATTACAAAAGATACCAGCCAAGAATTAGGTCGTAGTTCTAGGTGAATAGGTAAGTCGCGTTGTGGATTGTATAATAATAACGACGTATCCTCTATAATATTAAGCGTGTAATTACCTTGATTAAACACAAAAGCAGCCGAACCTTTAGAACAAAAATGAAACTGTATAAAGGTACTATCGATATCGCGTTCTAGAATCTGAACCGTATTTTCTTCATTTTTATAGGTTAACACAAAAAAACCATCCTCAATAAACGTTTCGTCAAAAGTTCCTCTAGCGACACTTTTTGGATTCAAATTTTCTCGATTCATTTTATTATTATTTAGATTCATTCTAAACAAAAAGTAAAAAACCTCTCGTTATTACTGTAAAAGTATGATAATTATCATGTTTTATTAAAAAATAAACTCAAAAAACCCGAAACGATACTTTAGGATCTTATAGCGTTATTTTTTTTTAATTAACAGATTTACTTTTGCTATGCTTTTAAAATTCTGTTTCAGAATCAAACAAGCACTTCTGTTATTTTAAGCATTGGTTGAAACAAAATTTTGTTTTGTTGAAAGCTCTTTGCAAAGTAAGTCGAGTAATCATTATAGCAATAATTTAAAATACATCTCGACGACACTCAATTTAACGGATAAGGATAAAACAGCCTTAAGTTGTTAAATATAATAAATGCAACACCAAAAAAGCACATATTTCTATGCTATTGGACTTAGCTATAAAAAAGCTGATGCCGAAGTGCGAGGTCATTTTAGTTTAAGCCACACTGCTAAACAAAATCTATTAGCGCAAGCTAAAGTCAATGGTATAAAAAGTCTTGTGGTTATTTCTACATGCAACCGTACAGAACTCTATGGTTTTGCTGAGCATCCTTATCAACTGATTCACTTATTGTGTGAAAATACCAAAGGAACCGTAGAAGAATTTCAGGAGGTAGCTTATGTACACAAAGGCAAAGATGCAATTCAGCATATGTTTAGAGTAGGTTCTGGTTTAGATAGTCAAATCCTTGGTGATTTTGAAATTATTAGTCAACTAAAGTTTGCTGCGCGTGCGTCTAAAAAAGAAGGTTTATTAAATTCTTTTACGGAGCGTTTGGTTAATGCTGTAATCCGAGCTAGCAAACGTATAAAGAACGAAACTGAATTATCATCTGGTGCTACCTCAGTTTCGTTTGCATCTGTTCAGTATATAATGAATAACGTTCAAAATATCTCTGAGAAAAACATTTTACTTTTTGGAACAGGCAAAATAGGACGTAATACGTGTGAAAATTTAGTAAAGCATACCCATAATTCTCACATTACTTTAATAAACAGAACCAAAACCAAGGCAGAACAAGTTGCTGGTAAGTTTAATCTTATTGTTAAGGATTTTAATAATTTACAACAAGAGATTAACACCTCTGACATTGTAATTGTTGCAACAGGAGCACAACAACCGACGGTTTACAAAACCTTAGTAACTACAGAAAAGCCTTTATTAGTTTTAGACTTATCTATACCTAAAAATGTTAATGAGAACCTTAAGGAACTAAGTAATGTGACTTTAGTACATATGGATGATTTGGCTAAAATAACAGATGACACTTTAGAGAAGCGTAAAGCGTTTATACCTGCAGCAGAAGCTATAATTAAAGATACTACAGCTGAGTTTAATACTTGGTTAGACACCCTTAAATTTGTACCTACTATACAAGCGATAAAGCACAAGCTTACCGATTTTAAAAATTCTGAATTAAATACACAACGTAAAAAAATAGCTGACTTTAACGAAGACCAAGCCCAATTGATTAGCAACAATATTATTCAGAAAATTACCAATCAGTTTGCGCATCACTTAAGAGAAGACAGTAATTCTTCCGATGAGAGTATAGAACTCATCAAAAAAATATTTCAGTTAGAAACGACTACACATAATGGCTAAAGTAATTCGCATTGGCACAAGAGACAGCCAATTGGCACTGTGGCAAGCAAAAACAGTTCAATCTCAACTTGAGCAATTAGGTCATAAAACCGTTTTAGTACCTATAAAATCTACAGGAGATATTGTCTTAGACAAACCACTTTACGAGCTTGGTATTACAGGTATTTTTACAAAAACATTAGATATAGCAATGCTCAATGAAGCTATTGATATTGCCGTACATTCTCTAAAGGACGTACCAACCGTTTTACCAAAAGGTATTGTGCAAGCCGCTGTTTTAAAACGCGGTAATGTTAACGATACCTTGGTTTTTAAGAAAAATGAAGAGTTTCTTTCTGCTAGAGATGCCGTTATCGCAACTGGTAGTTTAAGGAGACGAGCACAATGGCTTAATCGTTACCCAACGCATACTGTGGTAGGCCTACGAGGCAATGTAAACTCTAGACTTCAAAAATTAGAAGATAACGAAGATTGGAATGCTGCAATCTTTGCTGGTGCAGGTATAGGACGTTTAAATCTTACAACAGAAAATTCAATAAATCTTCATTGGATGATTCCTGCACCTGCACAAGGTGCCATAATGATTACAGCCTTAGAACAAAATGAAGACCTAAGAGCAATTTGCGCTGAGATTAACCATACCGACACCGAAATTAGCACCTCTATAGAACGCGAATTCTTAAATCGTCTCGAAGGTGGTTGCACAGCACCTATTGGTGCCTTAGCCTATATTAAAAACGAAGAAGTGAATTTTAAAGGCATTCTTCTAAGTAAAGATGGTACCAAAAAGATTGAAGTGTCTAAAGTAGTACCATTAGGTAAGCACGATGGTCTTGCAGAATTTTGTGCTGACTATATTATTGGTAAAGGTGGTAAAACGTTGATGGATCAATTACTGCGAAGTGATAAAACCACTAATATATATTCAACAAAAAAACTCACAGATGACCAACTGTTATTGTTTCATAATAACGTAGTAGCAGATAGTAATGACACTATTAAAATTAGCTTAAATCGTATTTCTAAAACTATTGTTAGAAACGAAATTCAGAACGTAATCATTACCAGTAAAAATGCTGTTGAAGCTTTACTAACTAACTTTTCTGCACCAGAATTACAATTTAAAAATATTTATTGTGTAGGCAGGCGTACCAAACGCTTGGTAGAAAAACGCATTGGCAAAGTGACTCATACGGAAGCTAATGCTAAAAAACTGGCTGAGTATTTAATTGAATATATCGAAGGAACCGAAGTCACCTATTTCTGTAGCGATTTAAGACTAGATGATTTACCAAATACATTAACTGAAAACAATATTGTAGTTAATGAAGTTGAAGCCTACCAAACTAAGTTTGATGCAGATAAAGTTGAAGAAGGGCTAGATGGTGTTATGTTCTATAGCCCGTCAACCGTAGAAAGTTTCTTAAAACAAAATAAAGCCAAAGGTATTGCCTTCTGTATTGGCGAAACCACTGCAAAAGCTGCTAAAAATTTTTTTGAAGATGTTAGAGTAGCTAAAGTACCGACGGTTGAGAGTGTTATTGAGTTGGTGAACGAATATTATGTATAAGCCCATCCTAACCTTCCCAGAGGGAAGGAAAAGGACGCAAAATATTATTTAAATAGTAACAAGTTCCCTTTCCTGTGGAAAGGGCTAGGGAAAGGCCTATGATTAAAAACGATTTATTCTTAAGAGCATTAAAAGGTGAAACCGTAAAGCGTCCTCCCGTTTGGATGATGAGACAAGCTGGTCGTTATCTTCCAGAATTTATGGAGATAAAAGCGAAGTATGATTTTTTTACACGCTGCCAAACACCAGAGTTAGCTAGTGAAATAACAGTGCAACCAATTCGTCGTTATGGTATAGATGCTGCCATATTATTTTCGGATATTTTAGTAATTCCACAAGCTATGAATATTGAGGTACAAATGAAGTCTAACTTTGGCCCATATTTACCTAATCCTATACGCTCGCAAAAAGATGTAGACAATGTTATTGTACCAGATGTAAAGCATACATTGAACTATGTTTACGAAGCTATTAAAGCAACAAAGGAAAAGCTTAATAATGAGATTCCACTCATAGGCTTTGCAGGTTCGCCTTGGACGATTCTGTGTTACTGTGTGCAAGGGCAAGGATCAAAAAACTTTGACAAGGCTAAAGAGTTTTGTTTTACAAATCCGGTAGCTGCACATCAATTATTACAAAAAATTACAGATACAACCGTTGCTTACCTCAAAGAGAAGGTAAAAGCAGGTTGTAATGCTGTACAAGTGTTTGATTCTTGGGGAGGCATGCTCTCACCCGTAGATTATCAAGAATTTTCATGGCAATATATTCAGCAAATTATTGATGCACTAAAGACCGATACTCATGTTATAGCCTTTGGTAAAGGTTGCTGGTTTGCTTTGGGCGAAATGGCAAAATCTGGTGCTTCTGCACTTGGTATAGATTGGACCTGCTCTGCACGTAATGCACGTTATTTAACTGGCGGAAATATTACGCTACAAGGTAACTTTGACCCAACACGCCTATTTTCACAACCTGCAGAAATTAAAAAAATGGTACATCAAATGATTAACGACTTCGGGAAAGACAAATACATTGTAAATTTAGGTCATGGTATATTGCCTAATATTGGTTTAGACAATGCTAAAGCTTTTATTGATGCAGTTAAAGAGTATGAAGCTTAAGCCTTATGTTTGCTGTAAATGTTTAAATTATGTCAAATTCGTTTCAAAAATTAGCCGAAAAATATAAGCTTTTAAAGAAAGGTTGGACACCTCAACAGAATCTATTTTATGGATTTCTTACCTATATAGTAATAGGTGCTTTTTTATTGTGTTTACCTATTACTCAAAAGGATTCAGCTTCAATTTTAGACCATTTTTTTATAGCAACATCTGCGGTGTCTACAACAGGATTGGTTACTGTATCTATATTTGACACGTACAATGGTTTAGGGCAATTTATTATTATGATATTGATTCAGCTAGGAGGTATTGGTTATTTAACCTTTACAACCTTTATGTTATTGTCTACAACAAGAAAAATGACGTTATGGCATCGTAAAATACTGTCTACAGAATTTACTTTACCAAGGACTATTAAAATCACAGATTTCCTTAAATCCGTAATTCTGTTCACGTTTGTCATGGAATTTATTGGTGCTATTTTATTTTTCATAGCATTTAAGAACGAAGGTATGGCAACAGGCGAGGCGCTTTGGTCTTCTATTTTTCATAGCATTAGCACATTCTGTACGGCGGGTTTTAGTTTATTTAACGATAGTTTTATGAGCTATGCAGATAATGGTTTTATTAACTTTATTATTTCAATGTTAGCTATTTGTGGCTCATTAGGTTTTATTGTGATTACAGATTTTGGTTTAATGATAAAGGATAGAACACACAAGCTTAGCTTTACAACCAAAATAGTACTCTATGGTTTTATCACTTTACTAACTGTTGGTACTGCGTTCTTTTATTTTTTAGAACCCACCATAGAGAACACAGACTCTCGGTTTTTGGCTGCTTTTTTTCAATGTATGACAGCCATGACAACAGTTGGATTTAATACTGTTGATTTTGGGATGTTTACCCAAGCTATGATGCTGGTTTGCGTGTTCTTAATGTATATTGGTGCGTCTCCATCTGGTACAGCTGGTGGTATTAAAATTACAACACTAACTGCAGTTTTAGCGATAATGAAAAGTCGTCTACGTGGAAGTAAAAGAATTACATTTTTAGGACGGCAAATCCCTTATGAGCGGCTTTATATTGCAACCTCAGCCTTTATTTTTTATACTATTATTATTGCTTTAGGCACATTTTTAATAACCCTTACAAATGCACTTAACTTTGAAGACATATTGTTTGAGGTAGCGTCAGCGCTAGGAACCGTAGGAATTAGTACGGGAATAACAGCAGATTTAAATACATTTGGAAAACTGGTCATAATCATTTTGATGTTTATAGGGCGATTAGGAGTCTTAACTTTTGGTCTTGCATTATGGTCAAAAACTATGGAAAATGAAGAGGAACATTTATTAAAGGAGGATATCGCTGTTTAACTTAAAAAACGTAACAATACTATCCTAAAAGCGTCTAATTAACAGAATTGAAGTTGAATTAACAATCCCGAAGCTTACGGACTTACTTAGTAGATAATGATATTATTATGATTAAAAATATAATTAGAGGATTACAAGTATATACAGGAGCCTATGGGTTAATTTCAAAATTAAAATTATGGAAATACTTTGTTGTGCCTATTATTATAAGCCTTATCGTATTTACACTAATCTTTGTATCTGCATACAGCCTATCGGATAATCTTGGAGAATGGATAGCCAATATTTGGGTGTGGGATTTAGGTAAAGAAACCTTTACCGCTATTTCTACCTTTATTGCTGGTATTATTTTATTTGCTCTTGGTTTAATTTCTTACAAGCATATTATTATGGCTTTATCCTCGCCATTTATGAGTCCGGTTTCGGAAAAAATCGAAGCTTATTTTACAGGTAAACCAGCTCAAAATTACATTAATACCAATTTTTCTAAACAACTTGCTAGAGGTATTAGAATTGGTATGCGCAACTTATTTAAAGAATTAACGCTGACTATACCCATTCTACTTCTAAAATTTATTCCTGTAGTAAATATTTTTTCCACAGTATTATTATTTTTAGTACAAGCCTATTATGCTGGTTTTGCTAATATGGACTATACTCTAGAACGCCATTTTAAATATAGAGATAGCGTCGCGTTTATAAGAAAAAACAGAGGTTTAGCCATTGGTAATGGTATAGGTTTTTTATTGTTGTTGTTAATTCCGGTTGTAGGAGTTGTCTTAGTGTTACCATTAAGCGTAACCTCAGCATCTGTTATTGCTGTAGATTTATTGTTTGATGATGGTGATGATGAGATTGGTTTTGAACCTTTTGAGAAAATAGAACTAAGTTAATGATAGCATTTGATGGTTTTGAAATTAATCCCGTCCACAATGGTGATGCTTGGAAAATATGCAATCTATGCATAGCCAATGCAGACCGTTTTAAACGCTATTTTCCAAAAACCTTAGAGCAAAATCTAAATCCTACACTTTCTGAATTATTTGTAAATAAAAAAATAAAACAATTTCAAAATAAAGAAGAATTATTGTTCACCTTAAAACAGACTGAAACTCGAAAATTAGCTGGTCTTATTTACATAAAAGAACTCGATTGGGCTAAAAAACAAGGTGAGTTTGCGTATTGTATCGATTACAATTTTAAAGGGCAAGGGCTAATGACTAAAGCTATTAAAGAACTATCAAAATATGCGCATGATGTTTTAGGGCTTAAAACACTTCAGATTATTGTACATAAAGATAATTTGGGAAGTGTAAGAGTTGCTACTGACAATAATTTTAAATGGCAACGAACCAATATAAATGGGTTTACTCCACCTGATGAACAACCTTTAG
>NZ_CALGNH010000033.1 GCF_937958655.1 uncultured Winogradskyella sp.
GTAATGGAATTATAAACACTGTGGGATATTTTACATAATATCATTATAGTTGACAAATGGTACACTTTGACTAAATAACCAATAATTGCATTTGTCCTATAATTTATATTATGTAAAATACTTTATTTTAATCCCTTTTTATATATCCCTCTTCCTATAAGAAACCAAAGCCAAAATATATTAGTCATAATACAAGTAGAAACAAATAATTATAAGATAAGCTTCGTTCTTAACTTATTTCTAAACTTTTTTTAACTACTAATAGTAAATAAAAACGTTTTTATAATAAGGCCTGTAATTCTTTTAATCTAAGTTTTAGTAAATCTTCTATTTCTTCTATCATGCCATAGTATCCATTTGTATATAAAAACTTCATGTGCACAACTCTATTTTTATAGTCTGTAGAACTAAAATATTTGTATTCATCTACGGTAAAATTAGAATTTGGAAGAATTAACTTTTCATACCAATCATACGTATTTTTAATATGATTTATATTGCTTATAAATTCATCAGTTATAATAGCATCCATTTTTCTTAATCCAGCAATCGAAAAACTATAGACTTGTTCAATTTCAATCAACTTATCAGATAAAGCAGTTTTATTTAAAGCAACCTTCTCTAAGTTAGCTGTGGCCACAGTATTTATGGGTAATAACTGAATCTGTAATGTCACCAAAAAGGGGGCTTCTAGACGTACTTCGAGACGTTCCTTTGTAGTTTTATTCTTTTTTAAGTAACGATCATATTTTTTTTCTTCACTTTCAATATAAGATAGTACTTCCTTAATAGTATCAAGATCAACTTTAAGCTTCTCTTCTATTTGTTTTGCTATTTTTAGCGTATCTTCATTAAGGGTCTTGGACGCATTATTATTATTAATAGCTACTGCAATTAAAATACCAACTACCACAAGTATTATCTCACCTAAGGCATACAATAGGTAATTCTTAAGACGCTTGCCTTCTATCATTTTAAATCGAGCTATGTTAAATAATTTCATACGTTCTATTCTTTTGGTGGATAGCCGTGGATTTCTTCAAACTTAGTATCAAAATTAGCCCGTAGATAAGATATTAACTTCTTGTAATAATCATCTTTTAACCACTTTAAAAAATTATGCGTGCTCTTACTAATACATTTCGCATATATTTCTATACGCTGATTAATGTCGTCTTTTAATAATTTGGCTAAGCCTAAAGCATCATAAACATCTTCACTATTTTCTATACAAATTTTAGCATGTTGCTCTATGGAGCGCTCTAAAACTACTTTAGAGGATTCGCCTTTTGCTACAGCATCTTTGTAGGTTTGTTGAATATCAAAATAAGTTGCTTCGGACTTTGAGAATTCATCTTTAATTTCGTCTGCCAAATCGTGCTTAAAATTAGACTCTATAACATCGTCAGTCTTAATTCTATCTGCATACCAATTTGGTGATTTAAAAATCAGTTGCCAATCTAAATCGGCTCCCCAAGGTCCAAATCTATAGAGGTTATTCCCTAAATCTATAATGGTGAATTTAGATTTATTGTTTAAAATACGAGAACCACGACCTACCATTTGGTAATACAACGTTAAAGATTTTGTGGCTCTGTTTAAGATAATAGTGTCTATTGTGGGCTCATCAAAACCTGTGGTTAATATACTCACCGAGGTGAGTATGGCATTAGGAGTTTTGTGAAACCAGTTTAAAATTTGCTGACGCTGTTTTTTAGTGGCTGTATTATCTAAATGCATAATGGGTAAACCTGCTTGCTTAAAGGCGTAATAGACGCTAATAGAGGTATTAATCCCATTATTAAATATAAGCGCCTTCTTCCCTAGGGAATGCTTTTTGTAAGCATCTACTGTTTTTTGTAACATGGCCGGACTGGTGTATAAATCTTCAGAAGATTTTACTGTATAATCACCATTAGAGCCTATTTCTAAAGATGTTAAACCCATATCATAGGCATAAGTTTCGGCACGGGCCAAAAATTCGTTTTCAATTAAATTCTCTATAGTCTCACCTGTGATAAGTGCATCGTAATTGTCTTTCATTGGAAGTTCTTTATTAGAACTCAACGGTGTTGCTGTAACACCAAGTATAAAAGAGGTTTCAAAAAATTTAAACAGTTTTGTAAACGAATTGTAGTGGGCTTCATCAATGATTACTAATCCAACATCAGAAATATCTAAGACACCATCATTTAATCGATTATTTAAAGTCTCAACCATGGCTACAAAACACGAATAATGCGCTTGGTCATCTAAATTAGCCTTACTGTTTACCACCTTATTAGTAACACCAAAACTAGTCAGCATTTTTGAGGTTTGATTACACAATTCAATCCGATGCGTCATAACCAAAACCTTCTTTTTGTGGGTTTTAAGATATTGCCTTACAATTTCAGAGAATATAACGGTTTTACCACCACCTGTAGGTAATTGATATAATAAATGATAATCGTTTTGAGCAGATTCAAATTTTTCAAATATTTGACTAATTGCCCCTTTTTGGTATTCGTATAGTTCCTTATCTGTTTTCTTTTCCTGTAGCGCTTTGCTGATCTCTGACATGTTGTGATTTTATTGAGAAGCAAAATTACGCTATTTTAAAGGATTGCTAAAACGATTTAAAGCTAACGATATTTGTTTTCTGACATAATCGTATAAATGTTATATGCGCTAAAGACTGGCTTTTTAAACGGTTACTATTATAAAAAAACTAATAGTCTGTATAGCCTTCTTTGCCAGGTGTATAAAACAAATCTGCATTTGGTTCTTGTAACGGCTGACCCGTTTCTAATTTTTGAACTAAATCTGGATTACTTATATAAGGTCTACCGACGTATACCAAATCATAATTCTGTCTCACCACATCTAAGGCGTCTTCTTTTGAGGTGACGTCACCTCCGGTGATTATGGTATCTTCAAAATTTAGTTTGATTGTGTTTTTTATATCACTACTAAAGTCTGGTGCTCCCATACTCCCGGAGTGGTCTGCTATATGAATATATGCGATACCTATTACTCGTAATTCTCTCGCCAAATAGGCATATAATTCTATTAAATCGTCATAATTATGAGACACATCATTCATAGCACCATAAGGTGAAAGTCTAATACCAACACGCTCCTCGCCTATAACCTTAACCACTTTCTTAACGGTTTCTAACACAAATCTTGCTCTATTTTTAAATGAGCCACCATATTGGTCTTCTCTAACGTTAGATCTTGGATTTAAAAATTGATCTAGTAAATAGCCATTTGCGGCATGCAACTCTATACCATCCATTTCTGCTTGTTCAATGAGCATTTTAGCGCTTTCAGCAAATTCGTTTTGCGTTTGTTCCAATTCTATTGGAGTCATTGCTTTTGGTGTAACAAAAGGAACATTTCCTTTAGCATCAGTGTACATTTCACCACTAGCCTTAACCGCACTTGGTGCCAGTACTACACCACCATTAGGTACATTCTCTTCTGCAGCAATACGTCCGCAATGCATTAGCTGAACAAACATTTTACTACCATTATTATGCACACTATTAGCAACGTGTTTCCAACCTTGTATTTGTGCTGGGCTGTAAGCTCCAGGTATTCTGGCATAACCAATACCATTAGCAGAAGGAGATGTGCCTTCAGAAATAATTAAACCTGCACCTGAGCGTTGCCCATAATATTCTGCCATAAGCTCGTTAGGAATATTATTAATCGCTCTACAACGAGTTAATGGTGCCATTACTATTCTATTTTTTAACTGTAATTGTTTTAGTTGATAGGGTTCGAAAATCGAGATATCATTTTTAAAAATACTTTCCATATAATTTATATTCTGTTACTAATTCTTCAAAAATAAAGACACCTCTTAAATTAGATGTGCTGTATTACAATTAGACTTAATTCAAATACTTTAATTATACATTATTTTTTTATGCAATTTTTTTTTGAAGAAAATGAACGTTGTTTAGTTTTAAATTAACTTAGATGCACTTTAACAATACTTAACTACTAAATGCGAACCCTCTTTTTAATGTTTTCAGTTTTAATGATGTCGTTATCTGTTATTGCACAGAATGACTCACTTCCTAAAGCTATTAAACTAAAACTAACAGAAGTTACCGATAAAGCTTTGTTAATTAATGAAGCGGATATAAAAATTAAATCAAGCGCGATTACAGTGAAAAATACGCCTGTAGATATAAAAGCAGACTATTGGGACACTACGGCTTATAATCCTTATCGCAATACCACTTCAGAATTTCCGATACATATTAAATTTAATGATAGCACCTATTCCTCTCCTGTTCTGCATCATAAGGTAATAACATCGCGCTATGGGTGGCGGAGAGGACGACCACATAAGGGTATTGATATAGACCTTGTTACTGGCGATTCTGTGGTCGCTATTTTAGATGGTATTGTGCGCTTTGCAAGGTATAGTCATGGACATGGTAAAACGGTTGTTGTACGGCACTACAACGGATTAGAAACAACTTATGCTCACCTCTCCGAGATTGCTGTTACAGCTAATGACACCATATATAAAGGTGGATATTTGGGTAAAGGAGGCAATACGGGTCGGTCTAGTGGGAGTCATTTACATTTAACAACCAGTTATAAAGGGGAATATATACACCCAGAATACCTTTTAAATTTTGATGCTTCTAATACCATACGTGCTAAAGATATTTGGGTAACTAAGAAATGGACAAGACCAAGCTATCATAGCTCTAGACGCGTCGCTCATCTTACACTTTTTAAGACTAAAGAGGCTGCATTTGCCAGTTTAGAAAAACAACGTAAGATCTACGTGGTCCGCAAAGGTGATACGCTTTCGCGCATTTCTAGACAAAACCGTACAACCATAACATCTATTTGTAGGGTTAATAAAATTAAGCGTAATTCTACATTACGCATCGGACAGAAACTTGTCTTAGAATTTTAAATTATTCTTTTACTATTTTACCTACTTGAGAGGTGTAGTCTAGTCCGTTTTTTAAGGTTAAAAAGGCATTACCATTTGGTTTTACATCAATGTAGAATTCATTGTCATTGATTTTAAAGGAAATGGCAATGGTTTGTTTTTCGTCATCTAAATCTACTTTATAATCCGTTATGGTATCTTTTAATTTATGATTATCCTTAGACCTTAACTTATTGAGATTTACAGTAGCATTATCTTGTTTTATGTCTATAAAATTGGTATTGGGCTCTAACGTTTCTCTATTTTTATTAGAATATACCACCTCACCTACAAACTTGTAGTCTTTGGAAAGCACTAAACGCTTTGCGGTATCATAGGTGGATTGAAATTTTTCCTTTTGTGTCATTTTTTGAGCACAGCTGTAAGTGCTTGCAGACACAAATACTAAAAATATTAATATTGCTATACGTTTCATCATAATTATTTTGGGTCTAATATAGTGTTAATTCGTTCGATACAATCTCTATAATGATATCTACTATCAGTATTTATTTCTGCTCTAGTTGCTGAGTTTAAAACACGTTTTAGTTGATTTAACTCACCTCTAACAAGGGCTCTAACATCGGATTGATTAACATTAAAATACTGCCTTGAGCGTCGTGGATCTAAATTTTCTGTCATTAAATAGGCCATTCTATCGATATAGCTACGCTGTAAATTACGTCTAAAGACATTTACGTTTACACCTTTTTTTGCTTCGGACCATAGCCCTAGTCGAATGTCTCTTAGCATATCTAACGCTGAATAGTTATTAGCATCCATAGCCTTATGATCAATAAGTCTGCCAAGACGTTCAAAATTCAATAAATTATTAAGGTGACGCCCTTGTAAGCTTCGTATTCTGTCCGTATAACCAGCAGGTTGAATGTTCTTTAGAATAGCTTGATTCATCAACCAATTTGGTGTTTCAAATGCATTTTTATGCAGCCAGTTTATTGCCGATTTTTGGTAAGACTTTACTACAGGATTATAAACAACACCAGCTTGCGATGGGTTTTTGGTGTCTTCCACTACTCCACCAATATGGGTAACAACGTGGCCTACGTAGCGACTCCATACTCCTAATAATTCACTATAAAGTTCTGCCAAATCTTCATAATTATCTGTAGTATCACTAGTCCAAGACGGAAGGTTTTTTGCTACAATCTTTAAGTTTTTTAGCCCATAGGTACTGGCTTTTATACTATTGTTGCCAATATCTTCGGTCTGCGCAGTTGGATCAAATCGGCTACTTTGCTTTCCAAATTTATACTTAGGATCACCGGCTTTTTCCATAATCCAGCGGTTTAGTGTTTGCTTTTCATCCTCCGCAGATTTCGCTTCAGGAATAAAACGGTACCCAAAATTAATAGCATAATCATCATAAGGTCCTAATTGCCTCACAAATCGTATATTTTTATCACCTGGCTGAGCGATATAGTTATAGCGTGCATAATCCATTATTGTTGCCGCAATTCCATTTTTCCGTGTAAAGTCACCATCTCTGTAACTTTCTACATCATAGGCATAACTTGCACTCATATTATGCGGTAAGCCAAGGGTATGACCCACCTCATGTGCAATTACCATTTTCATCATTTCACCAATGTCTTCTTCTGGTGTATTTAAAGTTCTTGCAGAAGGGTTAGCAGCTCCTGTCTCTAATAAATAACGGTTTCTGTAGGAGCGTAAATGATTATGATACCATATTATGTCACTCTCTATGATCTCACCACTACGTGGATCTGAAACACTTGGCCCTGTTGCGTTACGTGTGGTACTTGCCACATAACGCACTACAGAATACCGAATATCTTCTGGGCTAAATTCTGGATCTTCTTCTTTTGTTGGAGGATCTTTGGCTATTATGGCATTTTTAAACCCAGCAACTTCAAAAGCCTTTTGCCATAACTCAATGCCTTCTTTCATATAAGATCTAAACTTTTTTGGCGTCGCAGGATCTAAATAATATACAATGGGTTTTACTGGCTCTACGAGTTCACCTCTTTTATAAGCTTCTATATCTTTTGGGATTAATTTCCAACGTCTTAAATATGTTTTTTCCTCTGCCTTAAGCTCGTTACTCCCATAGTCATACTGACTTAGGGTAAACCAACCTACTCTATCATCAAAATAACGCGGCTGCATTGGCTCTTTTGGTAAAAGTATCATGGATTGATTTACTTGAATACTTATAGATTGTGCGCTGGCATTACTTGGTGGTGAAGACGCATTGTAGGTAAAATCTTGTACAACCTCAATATTTTTAGGATAACTCTTCATAGAATTGATAAAACTCCTTGACTTATCTAAATTACGCACTTTGTATTGCGATCTAAAGTAAGATGGTAAGCCACTAATGGCTTTTACATCAGAGTTGTAAAACTGTGTTACATCTACAACAACGGCAGAAGAATCCTTAGCAAATGCTGCAATATCAAAAGCATATAATGTTGGTTCGTAATTATTAGCGCGTACAGAGATATTAATTGGCAAACTATCCGCTGCTACTGCGCTCGATGATTTTTCTTTAATGAGAATTTTATCTCTGAAACGCTCCCAATTAATCATTCTGGTATTAATTTTTGTCCCTGCGTTTACATAACCACCTCCTAGATTTGAAGGCAATTTAGACAAACGACTCACTAAGAGCATATCCGTATTAAGGTAATCTAACGGAATTTCATAATAATACTTTTCTCCAACCACATGCACGGTAAACAAACCCTCGTCTGACTTCGCATTTTTAGTAATTACTTTATCATACGGTTTTATTTTACCTGTATTTTTTTTGGGATTTTTCGGTTGTACTGCTGCAGTTTTAGGTGGTTTAGACTGTTCTATTTTTTTAGCAGTAGCACAGGACATAAGTACACTTAAACACAGAGATAGTAATAGGTATTTTTTCATGCTTAGAATTGAAATATTTGAATGAGTGCTTAAAGATAACCAATACAAATAGAGTTTGTAAATATTTCTTAAAAGCTTTTTAAAAAGCGTGGTTTTTAAGCTTTTGTAAAGTATTTTTGCACTAAAATCAGCGTATGTCAAAGCTTTTAGCCACCTTTAGAATTGTAGCGCTTTTAGAGGGTGTTTCTTATATTCTTTTACTGTTCATTGCATCTCCAATAAAGTATTTTGCCAATGACCCACAATATGTAAAAATGCTGGGTATGCCACATGGTGTTTTGTTTATAGCCTATGTGGTTATGGCAGTTTTTATAAGTAAAGATATGTCTTGGAACATTAAGACCCTTGGCATTGTTTTAGTAGCGTCTATAATTCCTTTTGGCACTTTTTACATAGACAAACACTATTTAAAAACACCACATGAATGATCTAAAACACCTTGTTTACGATGTACTCATAGAACGCGGCTTATCCGAGACCACAGCCAAGTATGTAAACATGCTGATTTTACTAGCTGCATTAGTTAGTATTGCATTTGTAGTAGATTATATAACCAAACGTATACTTTGGAAGTTTTCGTCTGGTGTTGCAAAGCGAACTAAGAGTAATTTTGATGATATTTTAATAGCTAATAAGCTTCCTAGAAATGTAGCACATATTATTCCACTTATGTTTCTTATTGAATTTGTGCCACAGGTATTTTCAGATTTTGTATACACAGAGAATATTATTGAGAAAACTCTAAAAGTTATAGCAATACTGTTAACACTAAGGATTATAAAGTGCTTCTTTTATTCGCTAAGAGATTACTTAAAAACCTTACCTCGTTATAAGGATAAACCTATATATAGCTATATCCAAGTGGTGATGATTTTTTTATGGCTTCTTGCTATATTTTCAATTTTTGCCATAGTAACAGGTATCTCATTTCTTCAATTTTTTGCAGGTATAGGAACCGCATCTGCCATTATCATCTTAGTGTTTAAAGACACTATTTTAGGCTTTGTTGCCAGTATACAAGTTACAGTTAATGACATGGTACGTATTGGTGATTGGATTACTTTTGAAAACTATGGTGCCGATGGCGATGTTACCGAAATTACCCTAGCTACTGTTAAAGTTCAAAATTGGGATAAGACCATTACTACAATACCAACATATGCTCTAATATCGGACTCGTTTAAGAACTGGAGAGGTATGATTGCCTCTGGTGGACGTCGCATAAAGCGATCTGTAATTATAAAAACATCTACTATTAAGTTTTTAACAGATAATGACATTGAACGATTTAAAAAAATTGCTTTAATATCTCAGTATTTAGAAAACCGTTCTGACGAGATAAAAAAGCACAATACCGAGAATGATATTGATAAGTCTGTACTGATTAATGGCCGTAACCTCACTAATTTTGGGATTTTTAGAAAATACTTACAAACATACATGGACAAGCATGCTGCTATCAATAAAGACATGACCTTAATGGTGCGTCAGTTAGAGCCCACTCCTCAGGGAATTCCTATGGAAATCTATGCTTTTAGTAACGATATACGATGGCAAAACTACGAATATATTATGGGAGATATTTTTGACCACGTTTTAGCCTCGGTAAAGTATTTTGATTTGGAAATTTACGAATTGGGACTTGCTTCACCCAAGTCGTTACAATAACTACTCTAATCTATCACTTACAAACTCTACTTCTGTTTTTCCGTGTGGTGCTGGCTTACCATCGAAACCCAAGTTTACCATAATCATATTCTCAACGGTTAAGATTGTTTCTCTAGTCATTTTATTTCTTGCTTCACATTTCATGGTTATTGACGTTCTTCCAAAGTGAGTGACTTCTATACCGATCTCAACAATATCACCTTTTTTAGCTGATGCCATAAAGTTAATCTCAGACATGTATTTTGTTACAATTTTAGAATTTTCGAGCTGAATGATGGTATAGAGCGCAGCTTCTTCATCGATCCACGCAAGTAGTTGACCGCCAAACAAGGTGCCATTTGGGTTTAAATCTTCGGGTTTTACCCATTTGCGAGTGTGGAATCTCATGTTACAGTTATTAGTTTTGGTAAATAAGTACTTTTTTAATTAATTAAGGTTTTTGTTTATTCAAAGATAAACTATGAAACTAAAAATAACCCTTGTTAATAAGACGGTTAACAAGATATTTTAACTCTAATCTTATATGATAACTTAATAGTTAATTTTAGTAGTGTTAATCCTTAAAAACTTAACCATGGCAACTAGATCTGAAAACCTACTAAACATACGGCCAGAAATACCATCTGCAAAAATTTATGACACCATGAGTTCTGATGAGTTATTTCAGAATAAAACATTACGTCCTGTAATTAAAATGCAGCATGATTTATTTATCGTAGTTTTTAGTAATTATATTAAAAAGGGTAAGCATGTGTTTTATGACTTAACGCTAGACAAGCAATTGGCTTATATAGACAATGCTATTCATAAAGATATGAAGTTTAGAAACGCACTAAAGGGTATGATTATTGGTCAGTTTACTGTAGAAGAATATGCGCTTTACACCAAAAATTCATCGGCTTTAAATAAACGTATGATGGCTATTGTTAAAGAGCGTCTTATAAATAGTATTCAGTTATTTAAAAAACCAGAGATTTTAAAGGCAGTTTAAAGCAGTGATTCGCCATTAAGGTTTGTGGTGAGTACGTCGCTCATGTAATCAAAATACGGTCTAATTACTTTAAAAGCATCGTTTACATTATAAAGAAAGTCTTCCGCTAAAACGTCCTTATCTGTATAATGCTTAGTGAAGATAAATTGCTTTCTACGGATAAGGTCTATAGCTGGGTGCTCTTTATCAAAACCTTTTGGTGCTGTTTTTAGCGTATCACCCACAAAACCTCCCCAAGTTTTATTAAAGGTCTTGTTACCCAATATAACTCGTATTTCGTTATCATCCATTTCAAATTCTTTTCGAATTCTAAAGAGATCTTCTTTATTTGGTTCCCAAAATCCGGTGGCTATAAAAGATTCATTATTGGGTTGAATGTGCATGTAATAACCACCTCTGAGTTCTGGCTTTTTTCGAGTAAAAGATCCACCAAAATGCGTTTTATAGGGTAGTTTATTTTTTGAAAAACGGACATCTCTATAGATTCTAAATAGTTTTATTTTTTCAATCTGATCATGGACACTCATGGCTTCACCTAAATAATTATATGCCGATTTCACTTTGGCTTCAATGGCCTTAAACTCTAGCTTGTGTTCATTAAACCAGTCTCTATTGTTATTTTGAGATAGTTTTTTAAAAAAGGTAAACGCTTCTTTTGGTATGCTCGTACTCATCCTTTTTTTTGATTTTTATAAAAATAAAAAAAGCCATCTAAAGTGATGGCTTTACTTTAATCAAGTTTAAGTAAATTACATGTCATCTACAGCATCTTCAACTTCATCTGCTGCATCTTCTACTGCATCACCAGCTTCGTCAGCAGCGTTTTCTACGGCATCTTCAACTTTTTCGCCAGTAGATTTCTCCTCTCTACAACTTGTTGTCATTAAACCTAAACAGAATAGTGTTATAAATAAATAAGTGAATTTTTTCATTGTTTTAAAATTTTATGGATACTAGTTTAAAGTGTTTTATTATAAATACTTTTTTAAATTTTCTTAGCTGTACCTCTAAAAAGAGAAATTACAAATAATATTAGAAATAAGAAGAAGCATACTTTAGCTATGGTAGCCGCTCCTCCTGCAATTCCACCAAAGCCTAAAACTCCGGCAATAATCGCAATAATTATAAATGTGATTGTCCAACGTAACATAATTTAATTTTTTAGTGTTAATTAATTTTGACTTTCAAAATTGTACCTTACAAAGATCGCAATGACTTATCATGTAATTTTGCTGTAATACTATTTTTATTGTCGCAGTAGATTAAATCATTACTTAATAATAAATCATCTTTTTTCTAATTAATTATTAGAGAACGACTCTTTAAGATCTTGAGATTTTACACTCAACTTATTATCAAATTGCAAGGTTCTTATTGGGAATGGAATATTTATACCTTCTTTATCGTAAGCTTTTTTAATCTCTATTATGGCTGTAGTCTTCGCTTTTAGTTTTTCGAGCATGCTTTCTGCGTCTATCCAAAAACGACAGAGATAATTAATAGAGCTGTCTCCAAATTCGGTATAATAAAATTCTACATCGTCTTCAGACTTTACCTGCTCAAAAGCATTTGCAATAACACTTTTAGTTAATTGTTTCACTTGCTCTAAATCAGACTCATAGCCTACACCACATTCTAAAAAGACTCTCATACGTGTTGTAAGTGAATAATTTTTTAATGGATTCTCTAATATGGTTTTATTAGGTATAATTACAATATTGTTATCAGCTTCTTTTAATGTAAAATCTTTTAAATTAATATCAATAACTTCACCAGAGTAGCCTGTAGTTTCTACCCAATTACCTATTTGTATTTTCTTTCTAAACGATAATATTAATCCTGCAAATGTGTTGGATAGCGTTCCCTGTAATGCCAAACCAATTGCTAAACCGACAACTCCAGCACCTGCCAACAGAGACGTCAGTGTTTTACCTAGGTCCATGACTCCTAAAGCAACAAACAGACCTAACGCCACAACGACCACAGCCGTTACTCTTGCAATTGCACTAGAAATTGACTCTTGTTCTATTTTTTTTGACACTAACTTATTAACGAGCTTGCTTACATATTTAGCCGTATAATATGACGCTATCATTACGATAACAGCCAGTATAAAATTTGGTATATATTCTATTGAGGTATTAAACCAACCTTGTAGCTTATCTATAAGGTTGCTTAATGCTGTATTAAATTGTTCTTTCATCGGTATTTATTTTATTATTAAACTTTAAATTAAATATAGACGTTGTCTAGGACTCTAATACCGCTTCGTTTAATTGTGCTTCTGTTTTTTTTGTAAAAGCATCTAACATCCAGCTGCTTTTTTCTAATTCTTTAATGTAAGCTCCAATTAAATCAATGGTACCTTCATCGTTCGCTTCTTCTGCTTTATTGACTACCTTAGTCATTTGCTTAAGTAAGATAGAATGATTACTCAAAATAATTTTTACCATTTCCGTATCGGTTAATTTAGACGAAGCTTCTTCTATTTTAGCCGTCTTTAAATAATCTTTTAGATTACTCATTGGGTGGTAGCGTAATGTTAATATTCGCTCAGCAATTTCGTCTATTTTGAGGCGTGCGTCGGAATACAGTTCTTCAAATTTTTCGTGTAGCTCAAAAAAGTTCTCACCTAAAATATTCCAGTGAAAGTTTCTTAGATTTTGGTAGTAGATATGATAATCCGCTAATAACGTATTAAGTTCTACAACAGTTGGTAATAATTTTTCGTCTTTAATATTTAAATAATTCATAACTATTATTTTTAGTGGTTAATTTTTTTTGACTCCCTTAATATAAGCGTGTAAGCAATTTTGTCAAGTGACTTAACAAGGTTTAACGCTTAAGACAGCCTATTAGCATAAAAGTATGTTAATATAAAACCAAAATGTTAAGGCATTTTAACGATTATCATCTTCATTTAATAGAGTTAAAAATATAGTTGTGAGTTGACAGAATTTTCCGTATCATGCAATACTTTTAAAACATACACTAACTTTTATGGGTAGACCAGCAACAAGACCAACAAAATTAAAGGATGGTTACTATATTGAAATTCGAAACAAAGGTTCAAAATCAGGAGTAAAATTATATAGTGGCACCAAATTACAGATGCATCGTGCTATTAAAATGTACGAACGTTCTAAAGAGGTTATCATTTTAGGCGAATCTGTTAATGGAAAATTTGTTGACAAAGAACCAAAATTACATGTAGTAGATTAACTATATATAAATGGTATTTTAAAGGGGTGAGAAATTTAATTTTCACCCCTTTTTTAATACATAAAACGCAAAGCCAATATTGTATTTATGATTTTTTTTATAAATTGTTAAACAATATGGTGGTTGTTTCTACCAAAAAAACTAACTAATTAAATCAACTTTATTATGACAAATTCATTGAATAAACCACCGATTTGGTTTTGGATTGTAAGTGCTATTGCACTACTTTGGAATGCTATGGGGGTTATGGTTTACATAGGCGATGCTTACATTACAAAAGATATGATTGCTCAATTACCAGAACGACAACAAGCTTTCTATACGCTAGAAATGCCTGCTTGGTATACCGCATGTTATGCTTTAGCCGTTTTTTGCGGACTTTTAGGATGTATTTTCTTGTTACTTCGAAAAACTTGGGCTAAACCTATGTTTATAATATCCTTTATAGCGGTAATAGGACAAATTTTGCATAACTATGTACTTAACAATATTTATGATAAAATGAATTTATCTATAAATACTTTTGAATTGTCTATGGCCATAGCCATCCCTGTAGTTGCTATGTTGTTAGTACTCTTCTCTAGAGATTCAGCAAGAAAAGGCTGGATTAAGTAACTTTTAACCAACCAACCAACCTTAAAAAGGAATCTGCATCGTTTTATTGATTCCTTTTTTTATTCAAAGTCAATAGAATGTAAAATTAAGCCAGAAGCTGGTGCAATATAATCCATAACCTCAGTACTTTCGTCTTTGAGTGTTTCACTAATATAACCCAAAGTCACCTCTCCTCTACCTAGTTTTATTAAGCATCCCATCATTAACCTAATTTGGTTTCGCATAAAACCCTTGCCCCTTACTTTTAAAACATAAGATTCCTTTGGAAAGAAATTGGCCGTGTATATACTATTATTGGTAATCTCGCAATGCACAATGGTTCTGGTATATTCACCTTTATCGGTCGCTTTATAGCAATAGGTCTTAAAATTATGTGTGCCCTCAAATAATTTTGCGCCCGTTTTCATTAGTTTTACATCCAAAGGTTCTAGGATTGTGGTTAAAATAGGAGCACAAAAAGGATGATTCTTCTGCCCTTCTGAAAAAACATAATGGTATTCTTTAATTTTTGAATCTTTTATAACATTAAAATCCTTTGTAACTTCCGAAATGGATAAAGCACGTATATCTTGCGGTAAATTATGATTAAACAGCTCTAAAAAGGCTTCAAAATCTAAAATAGGGTTGTTATATATAAATAATTCTAAAGCTGCTTCATTTGCAGAAACCATAGCATCAGTTCTGCCTGCACCCAAGGTTTTAAAACGAATATCTCCAAGAATATACTTTAAGGTTCTATCTATCATTAAATGAATTGTTTTTACATCGGGCTGTTTTTGCCAGCCATGAAAACGATAGCCTAAATATTGAATTTTGATAAGGTAGTAAAAGCGCTTTTCGAACATAAGGGCAATAACGTTATTTTATTGAAGATTCCAAAAGCAATGCTTATTTTTATATTCAAAATTTAATCTCTTTTGAAGCGCAACTATCCTTTTGACCCTTTATTAAAAAATCATATTTTAATTGGCTTATTATTAGCGGTTTGGATATTTGTATTTTTATACTTTACAGAACCCTTAGATGTTAATGAATTTGACGAATCGGAAAAACTCATTTATTTACCCATTTACGGTGTCATAGGTGCTTTGTTATATCTATTAAACCTTCCTTTTCAATATTGGCTGTATAAAAAATATCAAAACAGCTGGACGTTAAGTTCTGAGCTTATATGGCTAACGGTATTTATCTTGGTGTCTATAATTATATTGCGATTATACTATTTACAGTTTATTGTAGAATGGGATCCCTATGCTTACGGTCTTGTTTATCACCTTAAAGCAATATTGTTTCCGGCTATTTTAACTATACTTCCAATTATCATTATAGGCAGATTTGCACTTGGCAAATACCATGAAAAACGGTTGGAAGATAAAAAAGTGGAGATAAAAGGTGAAGGTAATTATGAAGGGCTTCGCCTTCTATTTAATGATATCGTAAGCATACAATCTTCAGATAATTATATTGAAGTTTTTTATATATCTGGTAAGGAGTTGAAAAAGACGCTTATTAGAACTAAACTTTCTGCAATAGATGATGCCTTCTCGGAGTTACTTCGTACACATCGTTCGTACGTAGTGAACCCATTTCATTTTCAACAATGGAAAACCGAAAACGGTAAGCATTTTCTCATACTTAATTACAATATTGAAGTGCCGATTTCAAAAACCTACCTCAATGCGGTAAAGACTACAATTAATTCCACCACAAACTAATATCATTTCACCCCAAACACCCATTATTATTGCTACAAGTGATTTTGTTTGAAATACTTTTGTTTCAGAAAGTTTAATCATATAAAACATTGAATCATGAAAAAATTAGTTAATTATTTACTCGTAGTATTAGTTACAATAGCATCAGTAAATGCACAAATTGAAACCTGTGATTGCAAAACAGATTTAGATTTTGTAATAGAGAAGATGAAGAAAATGCCGTCTTACAAAAAGCAGACAAAAGGCGATAAAGCAAAAGAATTTGAAAATCTGTACACAAAATTAACTTCACAGATGGTAAAGCCAATTGGTGTTGAGGCTTGTTATAAAATGCTTCTGCAACAAATGGCTCTGGTCAACGATGTGCATGCTTCCTTAAAAGTGAACACAGCGTTTTTACCAAAGTCTTATTTAGAAGATACCGAAAAGATTAAATCCTTTAAAGCGTCAGCGCTTTATAAAAATCATCCTAAAACAAATAAGCATCTTTTAGACCTAGATATAGACCTTAAAAATAAACCTTTGGAACATAAGGAAGGTATTTATAATTTAGGTGACAATGAAAAAATAGGTCTTTACGCAGCAGGTAATACACAAGATTTTATTGGTGTATTAATGGAAACAAATTTAGAACATTGGACACCAGGTGAAATCCGTTTTTATCTTAAGCATACCAATGCGAACAAGTATAACATGTATTTCTATGATGCTAATACAAGGACGCCTAGTTTGGTACAAAGTCTTTCTTT
The DNA here is from genome assembly GCF_937958655.1 of uncultured Winogradskyella sp. GTDB lineage: Bacteria > Bacteroidota > Bacteroidia > Flavobacteriales > Flavobacteriaceae > Winogradskyella. Next base: position 16,819 of record NZ_CALGNH010000033.1, read on the forward strand.
CGAAAATGGAAGAATTTGGCGCTATAAAAAAGAAGGAAACACCCTTAATAATGAATTACTGTCCGAAAAAATAGAAGTAGCCGCATTTAAGCAAATTAACGACAATACACAATACCTATACTTTGCAACTTTTGGAAATAGCAAGCGAAAAGAGCTTAAAGCGTTTTTTAATGATACAAAAAGTAAGTTGACAGCAGATCATATTATAGTGGACTTAAGAAGCAATGTTGGTGGTAATAAAAAATTCTCGAACCCATTTTTAAAACTGTTAAAGACTAAAAACGTTTATGTACTTACCAATTGTTTTACAGGTAGTAATGGGGAACAGTTTACGTTAAAACTCTTAAAGAACAAAAAAGCAAAGCATTTAGGCCAGACGACACGCGGTATCATAGCCTACGGGAAAAATTATGGGTATTCGTACGCTACACCTTCTGGTCATTTTCAAATCACACCAACCGATATGAATTTTCATAGCTATTTTGACTATGAGGGAAAAGGTGTTGTTCCGGAAATTAAACTAGACTTTGATAAGGATTGGATAGAACAAACGATAGATATAATTAATGCCAATTAAACGCTCGTGATTCTTTATAATTTCAAAACTTTCTAAATGTATTATAAAGAAAAGCTGCTATAGTCTTAGATTATAGCAGCTTATTTTTTTACTATTACTTTCTTTATTTATGCCTTGCCTCAAGTACGGAAACCACATCTTTAAGTTTAAAACCTTTTGCTTGTAATAGCATTAAATAATGAAACAGTAAATCTGCGCTCTCATCTAAGAAGAGTTCATCATTATTGTCTTTTGCTTCAATAACGACTTCAACAGCTTCTTCGCCTACTTTTTGTGCAACTTTATTAATGCCCTTAGCAAATAAAGAGGCAACATAAGACTTTTGAGAATCCGCATGCTCAATTCTAGAGCTAATAACATTTTCTAATGTAGATATAAACCCAAAAGATGGGTCATTAGATTCACTCCAACAAGTGTCGGTACCTGTATGGCATGTTGAACCTTTAGGATTTACCTGAATTAACAGAGTGTCATTATCGCAATCTAGTTTTAAATCTACAAGATTCAGCACATTGCCGCTTTCTTCACCTTTAGTCCAAAGTCTATTCTTGGTTCTGCTAAAGAATGTGACCAATCCTTTTTCCTTAGTTTTATTAAATGCTTCTTCATTCATGTAACCCAACATTAGAACCTTTTTGGTTGTTGCATCTTGTATAATGGCTGGTACAAGTCCATCCTTATTTTTATTGAAATCTATTTTCATTGCAAACTTGTTTGTCATTCCGCACTTGATGCGGAATCTATTCAATATCTTTATTATTTGATATTCCTGCTTTCGCAGGAATGACAATTATAGCCTTACAGGTATGCCCTGTTTTTTTAATTCTTCTTTTAATTCCATAATTGGTATTTCACCAAAATGAAAAACACTTGCAGCCAATGCAGCATCTGCTTTACCCAGCTTAAAGGTATCCGCAAAATGTTGCTTAGTGCCAGCTCCACCAGATGCTATAATTGGTATATTAACTAAATCAGATAATTTAGCTAAGGCCTCATTTGCAAAACCTGCTTTGGTGCCATCATGATTCATGGAGGTGAATAATAGTTCACCTGCTCCACGTTCTTCAACTTCTATGGCCCAATCAAACAATTTTATATCAGTTGCAATGGTACCACCTGCTAAATGAACAATCCACTCTTCGCCTACTTTTTTTGCATCAATAGCAACGACAACACATTGGCTGCCAAATTTATTGGATAGTTCGCTTATTAATTCTGGGCGTTTAACTGCTGATGAATTAATTGATACTTTATCTGCACCACAATGCAACAAATCATCCACATCCTCAACTGAAGAAATACCACCACCAACAGTAAATGGAATATTAACTTGTTCGGCAACCTTTAATACCATGCTGCGCATAGTTTTTCGTTTTTCTTGAGTTGCAGAAATATCTAAAAACACCAATTCATCAGCGCCAAGTTCAGCATATTGTTTAGCCAATACAACAGGGTCACCAGCATCTCTTAAGTCTACAAAATTGACCCCTTTTACCGTGCGACCATCTTTAATATCTAAACAAGGAACAATTCGTTTTGTGAGCATCTGTATAATTAGTTAAAAAAGTTATTGGTGTATAAATCGGTTGGGTTAATATCCTTTGTCTCTAAATTATTCGCTTTTATCCAAGCCACAAAATCAGCGATTACTTTCTCATCAATAAAATCCAAATTTTCTTTCGACCCAAAATATGGCAAGCTCAAATTTAATGCTTTTCTTAAGTTTATAGTTTTATCCTCTTCACTTAAATATTTAGATAGTATCGCTACCGCATTATCTGGATGGTCTTTGCAATATAAAAACCCCTCTCTGGTTGCTTTCAGAAAACTACTTATTTGGTCGGGCTTTTTAGAAGCATTTGTTAAACCGCAAGCAATTACTGGCGAATATGAATATGGGACACCATAATCTTTCATTTTAAAATAGTTGAATGGGATTGCTGATTGTTCTGCTTCAACCCCTTCCCAATTCATAAAAATCCAAGTAGAATGAGCAACATCCTCTAAGAGTGTATTCCAAATCCCTAATTTTTCGGGATAAATGATTTTAATGTCCCCTTTACCTCCATCATTTTTAATCATTTCCTTAATTATAGCATCCTCATACCTTGCTTTGTAAGAACTATAAGACTTACCATCTAATCCGCGCGGTCTTTTAATAGTACTACTACTTTTAACTACGATTGCACTAACATCTTCCTGAAAAATTGCTCCTATCGCAATAAGGTTAAAAGGCTTTTCTTTGGTTTGATAGCTGATTATACTTTCAGTTGGGCAGAGCGCAAAATCTGCTTTGCCCAATTCTACTTTTTTTGCTGGTGTTAGCGCGTAATTATCATGCGCTGGATTAATAATGTCTAATTCAATACCCAAGGATTTATAAAACCCTTTTTCTTTTGCTACAAAAAAACCAATGTGGTTAATATTTGGTGTCCAGTCTAAAGCGAGTTTGAGCGGATTCATAATTAATTATTTAAAATAAAATGTTCTATTTCTTTTAATGAAATTCTGTTCTCGTAAATCGCCTTACCAACAATGACGCCTTCGCAGCCCATTTCAGCTAATTTTGGTAATTCTTCATATTTTGAAATTCCGCCAGAAGCTATGAGTTTTATTCCACTTGTCATCATAAGCGCAGTCGAAAGGTCTTTTTCTTTAGTTTGAGATTTCTCGACATCGCTCGAAATGACAGAACACTCATTTAGAATACGTTTATACAATTTAAATGATGGGCCTTGAAGCATTCCATCTTTAGAAATGTCGGTGCAAATCACATAATTGATTCCCTTAGATTGATAAGCCTTAATAAAAGGAATAACCTCTAAATCGCTTTCTTCTTGCCATCCTGAAATGGCAATTTTTCCTCCCGAAGCGTCGGGATTACAATCGGCTCCCAAAATTATTTTATCGGCTCCAAATTTAGAAATCCAATTTTTGAAAACAGAGGGGTTTTTTACGGCAATACTACCTCCTGTTATCTGATTTGCGCCAGACTCAAAGGCTATTTTTAAATCCTCGTCTGACTTTAAACCTCCACCAAAATCTATTTTAAGATTGGTCTTTGTTGCTATAGCTTCTAAAACCTTATAATTTACAATATGGCTTGCTTTTGCGCCATCTAAATCCACAACATGCAGGTATTGTATGCCTTTATCTTCAAAGGCTTTGGCGACTTCAACCGGATTCTCATTATACACTTTCTTGGTATCATAATCACCCTTGGTTAAGCGTACACATTGTCCATTAATGATATCTATTGCTGGTATTATTCTCATATTTATTTCCCGTGAAAACGGAAATCTTTTTAAATTAATTATTTAATTCTATTGAGATGCTTCAACAGGCTCAGCATGACATGTTCATTCAATTATAATTCAAGGAAATTCTTCAACAATTGTTCACCAGTTTTTCCGCTTTTCTCAGGGTGAAATTGTACGCCAAAGAAATTATCGTTCTCTAAAGCTGAAGCATATTCTATTTCATAATCTGAATTTGCTATAGTTTCATTACAATTTTTGGCATAATAGCTATGTACCAGATACATGTAATCATCTTCATCAATATTTTTGAATAAATCAGATTTTAAATTCTTAATCGTATTCCAGCCCATTTGAGGGACTTTTACTTGATTAGAAAAACGTTTTACATCAGTGTTAAAAATACCCAAGCCTTTAGTATCTCCTTCTTCTGTATGCTTACACATTAGTTGCATTCCTAAACAAATACCTAAAACTGGTTGTTTTAATTCTGGAATCAATGCATCTAACCCACTTTCTTCAAGCTTTTTCATGGCTGAACTTGCTTCACCAACACCTGGAAAAATAACTTTATCAGCTTTTAGAATGTCATTGGCATCTGATGTTAAAACGGCATTATAACCCAATCGCTGAAAGGCAAACTGAATACTCTTTATATTGCCAGCACCGTAATTTACTATTTTTAGATTCATAATTTTTCGTTTTGTCATTTCGAACTAATGTGAGAAATCTCATTATGAGGTTACTCTTCGTCCCAATAAATATTGAGCCGCTGTCGGAATAACAACTATAACATTCCCTTTGTAGATGGTAAAATCATCTTGTTTACATCTCGTTTTACTGCCATTTTAATAGCTTTGGCAAAGGCTTTGAAAATAGCTTCAATCTTGTGGTGCTCATTTACACCCTCTACTTTTATATTGAGATTACATTTTGCACCATCGGTAAACGACTTAAAGAAATGATAAAACATTTCTGTTGGCATTTTACCAATCATTTCGCGATTAAACTCTGCATCCCAAACCAGCCAATTTCTGCCACCAAAATCTATGGCTACCTGTGCCAAGCAATCATCCATTGGTAAACAGAACCCATAGCGTTCTATACCTAGTTTATTGCCAAGTGTTTCTGTGAATACTTCGCCAAGTGCTATGGCAGTATCCTCAATGGTATGATGCTCATCGACTTCTAAATCGCCATCAACCTTAATATCTAAATCTATTTGACCATGTCTGGCAATTTGGTCTAACATGTGGTCAAAAAATGCGATGCCTGTATCGATTTGGCTTTTTCCTGTACCATCGAGATTAAGGTCTATTTTTATCTTGGTTTCATTGGTATTACGTTCTATATTTCCAACGCGTTCGGTGGTTTTTAGAAAATTATATATAATTTCCCAATCATTGGATTCTAAGGCAATATAGTCTTGTAATGCTGCATTGCTCACAGTGACTTCATCTGTACCAAGATTGGTGTTATCATTAATAAATATGCCTTTCGCACCTAGATTCTTAGCTAATTCTACATCTGTTAATCGGTCACCAATGACGAATGAGTTTGCTAAATCATAATCATCGGAAAAGTATTTAGTCAGTAAACCTGTATTGGGCTTACGCGTTGGCGCATTATCTTTTGCGAATGTCCTGTCGATAAATTGTTCTTTAAAAACTACACCCTCACTTTCAAAAGTTTTAAGTACAAAATTATGAACAGGCCAAAATGTATCTTCAGGATACGCTTCGGTTCCTAAACCGTCTTGATTGGTAATCATAACGATTTCAAAATTTAATTCTTTTGCTATTTTACTGAGGTACTGAAACACTTTAGGGTAAAATTCTAATTTCTCAAACGCATCTATTTGCTCGTCTGCTGGCTCTTTTATTAGTGTTCCATCTCTATCTATAAATAGTACAGGCTTCATGATAGTTGGTTTAAAGTCTTAATTAATTTTTTGTTTTCATCAGATGTTCCCACGGTAAAACGAAGGCAGTTTTCGCAAAGCGGTTGTGTTGTTCTATTTCTTACCACAATACCTTTTTCAATAAGCTGATTATATCTCAAATTGGCATCATCAACCTTTGCTAAAATAAAATTAGCATCCGAGGGGTAAACCTTATTAACAAACGAAATAGTGTTTAATGCTTTAATTAGAATTTTACGTTGTGTCAATATATGGTCAACCTCGTTTCTTACTTCGTTTATAGCATTTAGTCTTTCTAATGCTTTAATCTGCGTTAACTGATTAACATTATAAGGGGGTTTTATCTTATTCAAAATCGATATGATGAATTCTGAAGCATAACAAATACCTAATCTAACACCAGCTAAACCATAGGCTTTAGAGAGGGTTTGAGTAACAATAAGATTAGGAAACTCATTGAGTCTGCTTAGCCAACTCTCTTGACTCGAAAAATCAATATACGCTTCATCGATAACGACAAGTCCATTAAAGTTTTTGATTAAATTTTCAATCTTAACTACCTCAAAACTATTAGCTGTAGGATTATTTGGCGAGCATATAAACAATAGTTTAGAATTACTGTTTTGAACGTTTAATATCTCTGAAACTTTAGGCTGAAAATCACTATCTAATTCTACCGAAATAACATCTACTGCATTTAAATCTGCTAACACTTGATACATACCGTATGTTGGTGGTAACGTAATAATGTTATCTCTATTTGGCTCGCAAAATGCTCTAAAAATTAAATCTAACACTTCATCGCTACCATTACCTAATAAAATTTGAGATGCTTCTGTTCCTTTAATTTGAGATAAACGTTGCTTTACAGCTGTTTGTTTAGGATCTGGATAACGATTAACGTTAGATTGAAAAGGATTCTCATTAGCATCAATAAACACCATATCTGCTGTAGCATCTTTGTATTCGTCTCGTGCTGAGGAATAGGCTTCGATGCTTTTAATGTTCTCTCTTAGTAAGTTATTTATCTCTTGTTCTTTCATTTTGTTATTCTGAGTTTAGTTCAGAATCTATTATTTTTTTTAGGTCCTGAAACGATTTCAAGACGGTTTCGATACGTCTTTTAGTCGTATCGAAATCGCATTTTTATGTGCTTGTAAGCCTTCTGCTTCTGCCATTAATTCTATAGCTGGTCCGATAGCTGCAATACCCTTTTGTGATATTTTTTGAAAGGTTATACTTTTTTGAAAACTATCTAAATTAACACCAGAGTACGCCTTTGAAAATCCATTGGTTGGCAAGGTATGATTGGTGCCAGAGGCATAATCACCTGCGCTTTCTGGCGTATAATTACCAATAAAAACAGAACCTGCATTACCAATGCTCTCAACAAAAAAATCGTTATCTGTTGTTGAAACTATGAAATGTTCTGGCCCATATTCATCTATTAAATCTAAGGCCGTTTTAAAATCTTTTACTACAATTGACTTTGAGTTGGCTATAGCATCTGTAGCCATATCTTTTCTAGGTAAATCCGCTAATTGAGACTCTACTTCTGCATTAACCTTTTCAGCAAACGCATTAGATGTTGTTACTAAAATCACCTGGCTATCAGAACCATGTTCTGCCTGACTCAATAAGTCTGAAGCTACATATGCTGGGTTAGCCGATTCATCTGCCATAACCAACAACTCGCTTGGACCAGCAGGCATATCTATAGCCACACCATGCTTAGTTGCCAATTGCTTAGCTACAGTAACGTATTGATTACCTGGGCCAAATATTTTATAGACTTGCGGTATAGATTCCGTACCAAAAGTAAGACCAGCAATAGCTTGTATACCACCAACTTTAACAATTTTAGTTACACCGCAACGTTTAGCTGTGTACAATATTTCATCCGCAATTTTGCCTTCGCTATTAGGTGGTGAACACAATACAATCTCTTTACAACCTGCTATTTTAGCTGGTATGGATAGCATTAAAACTGTTGAGAACAAAGGTGCCGTTCCTCCAGGTATATACAAACCAACTTTTTGAATTGGTCGTTTTTCTTGCCAGCATTTTACGCCTTTCATGGTCTTTAATGAGACTTTCTTTGTTTTCTGTGCTTTATGAAAGCGCTTAATATTCTTCCTAGCGAGTTCTATTGCTTTTTTTAAGTCTTTAGATATCCGTTTTTCAGCCTCGTCTATTTCATCTTTAGTAACTTCAATAACTTCAAGTTCAACTTTATCAAACTTTGATGTATAAGCTTTAATAGCTTTATCACCTTTATTCTTAACCTCGTTAAAAACAGTATTAACCGTGGCTTCTATAGCATCAACAGTTTTTGTCGGACGCTGTAAAAGCGCTGACCACTCTGATTTTTTTGGGTTTATGTATGTTTTCATTTTTGTTTTCTTGTTATGAGATGCTGAAACAACACTTTGACAAGCTCAGTGTAACAATTCGGCATAACAGGTTAAAGTACCATGTTCTCTATAGGGCAAACTAAAATCCCTTCCGCACCATTAGCCTTTAGTTCATCAATAATTTCCCAGAATTCGCCTTTATTAATTACCGTATGCACACTACTCCATCCTTCTGTTGCTAAAGGCAAAACTGTTGGGCTTTTCATACCTGGTAATACATTAATGATATCATTAAGTTTATTATTTGGGGCATTAAGTAATACATACTTATTCTTGCGACCTCTAAGTACAGATTTAAGACGGAATTGTATTTTATCTATAATAGCCTGATTTGCTTCTGATATTTTTGGAGATGTAGCTAACACAGCCTCAGACTTTAAAAGCACTTCAATTTCTTTTAATCCGTTTTTAAATAAGGTGCTACCACTAGAAACAATATCACAAATACCTTCTGCAAGACCTATGTTTGGCGCAATCTCAACTGAGCCATTAATAATATGAAGATTTGCATTTACACCATGTTTTTTAAGAAATAGATTAACCGTATTAGGGTATGATGTTGCTATACGCTTTCCTTCTAAATCCTTTAAAGATGTAGCATCAGAAGATTTAGGAACCGCCATAGATACACGGCATTTAGAAAACCCTAATTTTTCTACAATGGTGATATCATTTCCTTTTTCAATAAGCACATTTTCACCAATAATTGCAGCATCTACAACACCGTCTTTAAGGTATTGTGGGATGTCACCATTTCTTAAATAAAATACTTCTAGAGGGAAATTACTTGCTGAAGCCTTTAATTGATCCTTTCCGTTGTCTATTGAAATACCAATTTCTTTAAGGATTTTAAGAGAATCTTCATTTAATCTACCTGACTTCTGTACTGCAATTTTTAGTTTTTCCATATCATTTTCCGAGTAAGCGGAAATCTTTTGTTTTGATTAGTTTGAAAACACCATCAGTTTTAAATAAAAAACCCATTTGATGCTCTCAAACGGGTTATACTATATGTTGAAATTAATCATTACATCTTCACCTCGCTTGAGCGATTAATAGGAGATGGTGATGTAAGTGATTACTATTCATATCTTTTTTGATACACAAAGTTTTCTAAAAAAAAATTAGAATTCCAAGTGATTAACAAATATTTTATTGATTCCCTAAAATTATTGGCATGCCGCTTTCACCAGAACCAATTATAACCACCTTGCTGTTTGGTGATTCCGCTAATTTATTAGTAGCTTCTATACCCTTATCCTGTAAAATTTTATCTGTTAACGACGCGCTCAAAATACGGTTAGCATCAGCCTTACCTTGTGCTTCAATACGTTGTTTGTCTGCTTCTTTAGCTGCAGTAACTAATCTAAACTCGTACTCTAAGGATTCTTGCTCTTGTTTTAATTTTCGCTCAATAGCATCTTTAATTGTAGGTGGTAACGTAACGTCTCTCACTAACACTTCATTTAATTGTACGTATTGCTTATCAAGTATTTTCTTGGTTTCTTCATAGATTTCAACCTGAATAGCATCACGCTTTGTTGAATATAAATCATCTGGTGTGTAGCGTCCAATTACACTTCGTGCCGCACTACGAATTGCTGGCTGAATTACACGTTGCAAATAACTTTCTCCTAAAGTTTGGTGTAAATTACCAAGCTTGTTTTGAACCGGCTGATACCATGCTGAAGCATCAATTTGAATCTCAAGACCGTTAGATGATAGTACTTTCATTTTTTCAAAAAGTTCTTGCTGCCTAACCTCATATACATAAACTTTATTCCATGGCGCAACAATATGAAAACCCTCTCCCAAAGGGGGCTCATCTGTTACAACTCCACCTCCAAATGTTTTATATAGCACACCAGCTTCACCAGATCCTATGGTTATAGCAGATTTAGCAATTATTACGATGGTAAGTATGATTCCTAATAAAATTGGTAAACCAACTTTTGGTAATTTCTCCATGTTTTTGTTTTTAAATTAAACCGTTATATTTTCTGATAAACCACTCCGCAAAAAGGCTTAATACAATTATACCAAGTAGATATTTCCAGTCTATCAAAGGTACAATATTTTTGGTGGTTTTTTGAATGGTTGCGTAGCGATTATCGTTAAGTAAATCCTTAATCAATACATTTGTCTCTGTACTAAAGTAATTTTTCCCAGAACTCTGATTAGCCAACATTTTTAGTTTATTGATATCTGCATTTAAAAACTGTTGCTCTACATTATATTCTAAAACCTCAAAACTACCTGAGGCAGAAACTGACTCTGAATTGTGTTTTATTGTAAAGTCATATAAACCCGAAGGTATTCCGCTTAAATCTACGCGGTAATTTCCATTACTAAGTAACAATGGCACTTGCCTAACGCTATCATCAGCGTTGTGTTTTAACACTATAGTTAACGCTGCTGAATTATCAAACTCAAAACTCTTATTAAAATACTGAGCGGAAATAACAACATCATCATTACCATTGTAAAATGACTTATAATCAATATTAATACGATTTCGTTTTTTATTAGAACTTAGATACTGAACGAGTTTTCCTATGAAATTATCAAAATCATTAAAGCTTTCGGTTTCTAAATAGGTTTGTGCACGCCACCTCCAAATGCCTTCACCGTTTAATAATGCGTGTTTTGCAGCGCTATCCTCAAATGTAGTAAGTAATGGCTGGCCTGTATCTATACCATTAACCGTTTTAGTAAGTATATCGTCATTAGGTACTAAAAACTGAATATTTCCAAACTCTGATTGTAAAGGTGGATAATCTTCAAAATTGAGATTATCTATAATAAAAGTGTTGTAATTTCTATTTAAAGTGGGCTGAAAATCTTCGGATTGATTGGTTATAGTTTGCTTAAAATACGATTGCGAATTGTTGAGTAAATTCCAGTTGGTTGTATTGCCTGTTATAGTAAAAGAATTAAGATTTTGTGAAGCAATTGATTTTAAAATAGTACTAAAGTTATTATTAGGCTGATATAAAATAACTAATTGAAAATCATTTATTTTAGCTAAATATTCTTTTGGATTTAATATAGAAACACTTCGCTGTTCGTTACTTTCAATAGCCTTTTTCAAAGCTCCTAAATCTGGATGTAAACGTTCTGAAACTAAAGCTATATTTGTCTTTTGATCTATAACTTCTACACCAAAATTCTGAACGTTATTGACTTCGTTTTTTTCGTTATTCAGCGCTGTTAACTCAACACGGTAGGTTTTTACGCCTACGTTATTTGCTGTTAAAGTTGTTGAAATAATTTCTGATGTTTTATCAGCACTAAATTGAAGTGGTTTTCTAAAGACTACTGTCTTACCAGACCATATTTTAAGTTCGGTTTTAACAGATGCTTTACCACTGTAATTGGCAATAATTTCTACAGGAAATCTGTTTTTTAAAAACACATAGCGATTAACGTTAAGTTGCTTAATGCTTAAGTCTGAATATACTGTAGAATCACCAAGAATAATTGGGTAAATAGATTGCTTTACTGATTTTGAGATATAACCATAATCTGCACCATAGGTTTGGTTACCGTCACTTAAAAGTAGTATTGGCGCTGTTTGATTTGTATATCCTTCTCCAAATTGCTTTAACGCTTTTGAAATATTAGATTGCCGCTCAGAAAAATCAAGGCTATCTATAGCATTTACGGACTTCCCAAAACTATAAGCTTCAACATTAAAGCGTTTGTTAAGCGCTGCATTGGTTTTAATTCTTTTTAATACATCTTTAGCATTTTCTTCTTGATTAAGATATTTTATGGATTCTGAGTTGTCTAAAGCAACAACTAATGTTGGCTTTTCATCGTAATAGGTTTTAGACTCAAACTTAGGATTGACAAGTAATAGCAGTATACCAAAAACAGAAATAAATCTAAGTGCCGAGAGCGTATATCTAAGGCGAGATGAAACTTTCGATTTATACAAATACTGAAACAGCGCTAATAAAAGCGCTGCAATGCCAGCAATAATAATATATAAAATCGTTTCGTTTTGCATTAATTACTCTTTGCTTTGTGTAAGCAATAGCAAATTAGGTTAACATCCCTCCATCTACATTCAATGTTTGCCCTGTTACGTAAGCACTTAAGTCACTCGCTAAAAAGACACATGCATTAGCCACATCTCCTGGCGACCCACCTCTTTTTAAAGGAATTCCTGCTCTCCAGCTTTTTACAGTTACTTCATCTAGCTTAGCTGTCATCTCTGTTTCTATAAAACCAGGCGCAATAACATTACTCCTTATGTTTCGAGAGCCTAATTCTAAAGCTACGGATTTAGAAAACCCAATAATACCTGCTTTAGATGCTGCATAATTAGTTTGACCTGCATTTCCTTTTACACCCACAACAGAACTCATATTAATGATAGAGCCTTTGCGTTGTTTAAGCATAGTACGCTGAACTGCTTTGGTCATATTAAACACGGATTTTAAGTTGACTTCAATAACTTTATCAAAGTCGTCTTCACCCATTCTCATCAGCAAGTTATCCTTTGTAATCCCTGCATTATTAATAAGAATATCTATGGAGCCAAAGGCAGCTAATACATCTTCTGCCAATTTTTGAGCTTCATCAAAACTAGCAGCATTACTTTGGTAACCAATGGCCTTAATGCCTTTAGCATTTAAGTCGTTTTCTAAAGCTTTTGCTGCATCTACAGAGGAACTGTACGTAAATGCAACGTTAGCACCATGGTCTGCAAAAACTTCTGCAATTCCTTTTCCAATTCCACGACTAGCACCAGTAATTATGGCTGTTTTTCCTTCTAATAATTTCATGATTTATAATAGTTAGTTAGAATAGTTATTGATATCAAATATACAACGACAAGTTACGACGACATAAAAAAACCTCACAAGATTTTGTAAGGTTTTTAACAGTTTTTACCCAACCTAATTGGGTATCTTATACTTTTATAATTAAGTATGAGACACTTCGACTGCACTCAGTGTGACACATTACCTATCTATAATAAATTAGCCAAGTACTTCAGCGACTTTCTTTCCTATTTCAGCAGGTGAATTTACAACATGAATACCACATGAGCTCATAATTTTCTTTTTTGCTTGTGCAGTATCGTCACTACCTCCAACAATTGCACCAGCATGTCCCATCGTACGACCTGCAGGCGCAGTTTCGCCAGCAATAAAACCTACTATTGGTTTTTTACTTCCACTTGCTTTGTACCAATTAGCAGCATCAGCCTCTAATTGCCCACCTATTTCGCCAATCATTACAACAGCTTCTGTTTCTGGGTCATTTATTAAAAGTTCTACAGCTTCTTTAGTCGTTGTACCGATAATAGGATCTCCACCAATACCTATAGCTGTTGTAATACCTAAACCTTGTTTTACAACTTGGTCTGCAGCCTCATAAGTTAATGTACCGGATTTTGAAACAATACCTACTTTACCAGATTTAAATACAAATCCTGGCATAATACCAACCTTAGCTTCACCTGGCGTAATAACACCTGGGCAGTTAGGACCAACGAGGCGGCAATCTCTATTTTTTATGTAATCAGCAGCTTTAATCATATCTGCTACAGGAATGCCTTCTGTAATGGTAATAATCACGTTTATACCTGCATCAGCAGCTTCCATTATAGCATCTGCAGCAAATGCTGGTGGCACAAAAATTATTGTGGTATCAGCACCAACCTTTTCAACAGCTTCAGAAACTGTATTAAAAACTGGTTTATCTAAATGGGTCTGACCTCCTTTACCTGGCGTAACACCTCCAACAACATTGGTACCATATTCAATCATTTGACTTGCGTGAAAGGTACCCTCACTACCAGTAAAACCTTGTACTATAATTTTAGAATCTTTATTAACTAAAACGCTCATTATATATTTGTGTTTTTAAGTTTGTTGCAATTTTTTGTTGTGCAAAAATAATAGTTTTGAAACGGATTTACGTGTTCTTTTTAGAATTTTATTTTTGTGCAATAGCATCTATACGTCTTTTATGATCATCTGCTAGTTGACCTATTTTAAAGCCTGTGATGTACGCTCTAAAACCTAAAAATTCTTAAGTTTCTTAAGGATTTCTGGTATTTTTTTAACGTAAGCTCTATCCTTAAAAAAAGCTCTCGCTTCTTGTGCTGGTGAACCAAAGTAAGTTTTTCCTTCTTCCGTAGTATGACCTAGACCAGATTGTGCAAATAATACAGTACCTTTTTTAATGGTAATACCGCTTTTTACTCCAACCTGTCCCCAAATTGTAACATTTTCTTCTACTACAACACAGCCAGCAATTGCAGTGTGTGATGCAATTAAGCATTTTTCACCTAATACCGTATCGTGCCCTATTTGTATGTGGTTATCTAATTTAGAACCTTTACCTATTGTAGTATCTCCCGTAACTCCTCTATCTATTGCGCATAATGCACCTATATCAACATCATCTTCAATAATGACTCGACCACCAGAGAGTAATTGATCATAACCTTCTGGTCTATTCTTATAATAAAATGCGCTAGCTCCTAATATGCTTCCGGCATGTATTGCAACATTATCACCTATAATTGTATCGTCATATATGCTAACATTAGAATGAACTATACAATTTTTTCCAATGGTAACATTATTACCAATAAAACAATTGGGTTGAATTACCGTACCTTCACCAATCTTTGCATTAGAAGCAATAGATACATTTGAAGATTTAAAAGGTTTAAAATGACGTGTTAGTTTATTAAAATCTCTAAAAGGATCATCAGAAATTAATAGAGCCTTTCCTTCTGGGCAGTCTACCTCTTTATTTATAAGTACAATGGTGGCTGCAGATGCTAAAGCTTTATCGTAATACTTTGGATGATCCACAAACACAACATCTCCAGGTTCTACAACATGAATTTCATTGATACCTAAAACAGGGAAGTTATCGGCACCTATATATTTGCAATCTATTAGATTTGCAATTTCTTGTAAAGCGTATTGACGTGTAAATTTCATTATTCAGTTAT
The DNA here is from genome assembly GCF_937958655.1 of uncultured Winogradskyella sp. Classification (GTDB taxonomy): domain Bacteria; phylum Bacteroidota; class Bacteroidia; order Flavobacteriales; family Flavobacteriaceae; genus Winogradskyella. Next base: position 31,973 of record NZ_CALGNH010000033.1, read on the forward strand.
CAGTTTTTAGCTTCAGTTTACATTCTGCTTACTGAAAATTGCAACTGAGGATTATTTATTCTTTAATACGTTCTTTGTATGTCCCTTTATCTGTTTCAATTTTAATTTTATCACCTTCATTAATAAATAAAGGGACGTTTACCGTTGCACCAGTCTCTACAGTAGCAGGTTTTGTGGCGTTTGTAGCCGTATTGCCTTTTACTCCAGGCTCAGTGTGAGTTACTTCTAAAATAACACTTGCTGGCATATCTACAGATAAAGGCGAATCATCTTCTGTGTTAATTAATACCGTTACAACTTCTCCCTCTTTCATTAAATCTGGCGCATCTAAAACAGATTTTTGTAATTGAATTTGAGAATAATCTGAAGTGTTCATAAAATGATAGGTGTCACCATCATTATATAGATATTGAAACTTATGGGTTTCTACACGTACCTCTTCAATTTTATGACCTGCAGAAAATGTGTTATCTATGACTTTACCTGTTGTAACACTCTTTAGTTTGGTTCTTACAAATGCAGGACCTTTACCTGGTTTTACGTGTAAAAATTCGATAATTTTAAATATATCATGATTATATCTTATGCATAATCCGTTTCTAATATCTGATGTACTTGCCATAGTGTTGTTTGTTCTTGTATTTAGTTACTTCTTAAGATTCCTCGTAAGTAAAGATTAATTTGATTTAAAATACCCTTTCATGATTCCACGATGCGAATTCTTAATAAATTGAAGAATTTCATCGCGCTCTGGTGTTGCTTCCATTTCTGCTTCTATGATTTCAGCAGCTTGGGTATTATTATAATTTTTTTGATATAATATGCGGTAGATGTTTTGTATCTCTCTTATTTTTTCGGTAGTGTAACCTCTACGCCTTAAGCCTACGGAATTTATACCAACATAAGATAAAGGCTCTCTTGCCGCTTTTACATAAGGCGGAACGTCTTTTCTTACTAATGAGCCACCAGTAACAAAAGCATGATTACCTACAGATGCAAACTGATGCACGGCAACCATACCAGCCAATACCACATTATCGCCTATCGTAACATGGCCTGCTAAGGTTGTATTATTAGAGAAAATGCAATAATCTCCAACAAGACAATCGTGAGCAATATGACTGTATGCCATTATTAAGCAATGTTCACCTATAACGGTCTTCATCTTATCTGTGGTACCTCTATTAATGGTAACACATTCTCTAATGGTTACATTGTTTCCTATTTCTACTGTAGTATCTTCATCGTTATACTTTAAATCTTGAGGAATAGCAGAAATAACAGCGCCAGGAAAAATATTACAGTTCTTACCGATGCGAGCACCTTCCATAATGGTAACGTTACTTCCTATCCATGTACCTTCTCCAATCTTTACATTATTATGTATTGTTGTAAAAGGCTCTATAACAACATTCTTTGCAATCTTTGCACCTGGGTGTACGTAAGCTAAGGGTTGGTTCATACTTTATTTAACTTTTGAAATTTGCGCCATAAGTTCGGCTTCTGCACATAATTTTCCATTTGCATAAGCATAACCTTGCATATGACAAATACCACGTCTTATTGGCGTTATTAATGAACACTTAAATATTAAGGTATCGCCAGGCATTACTTTTTGTTTAAATTTTACGTTATCCATTTTCATGAAGAATGTGAGGTAATTTTCGGGATCTGGCACTGTGCTTAGCACAAGGATTCCGCCTGTTTGCGCCATAGCCTCAACTATTAAAACACCAGGCATTACTGGTTGCCCTGGGAAATGTCCTTTAAAGAATTCTTCGTTCATGGTAACGTTTTTCATACCTATGACATGACTGTCTGAAAGCTCATAAACTTTATCTAATAACAAAAATGGCTGTCTGTGTGGCAGCATATTCATGATTTGATTAACATCCATTAGCGGTGTAGCGTTCAAATCTATTTGTGGTACATTATTACGTCTTTCGTTCTTAATAATCTTAGACATTTTTTTTGCAAACTGCGTATTTACAAAATGCCCTGGTTTATTAGCAATAACTTTACCTCTAATACGTGTGCCTATTAATGCCAAATCACCCACTACATCTAATAGTTTATGACGTGCAGCTTCATTGGGATGATGCAAGGTTAAGTTATCTAATATGCCATTAGGTTTTACAGCGATACTCTCTTTATTAAAAGCTACTCTTAGCTTTTCCATAGTTTCTGAAGACAATTCTTTATCTACATAGACTATGGCATTGTTAAGGTCTCCACCTTTTATTAAACCATTTTCAAGAAGCATCTCAATTTCATGCAAAAAACTAAATGTTCTGGCATCTGCAATTTCGGATTTAAATTCTGAAACTGAATTCATAGTTGCATTTTGTGTACCAAGTACTTTGGTTCCAAAATCGACCATTGTAGTCACCTTATAACTGTTAGACGGCATCAAAATGATTTCGCTTCCTGTTGATTCATCTGTATAAGACACTACATCTTTTACCACATACTCTTCCCTAACAGCATCTTGCTCTACAATACCTGCTTTTTCTATAGCTTCTACAAAAAACTTTGAAGATCCATCCATAATTGGTGGTTCTGAAGCGTTTAGTTCTATTATAGCATTGTCAATATCTAGACCAATTAATGCCGCCAAAACATGTTCGCAAGTTTGAATGGTAACACCATTTCTCTCCAAGCATGTACCGCGTTGCGTATTGGTAACATAATTGGCATCTGCTTCGATTTTTGGACTTCCTTCTAAATCGATACGTTCAAATAAAAAGCCGGAATTTTCAGCACCAGGTTTAAATACTAATGCAACATCAGCACCAGTATGTAGACCAACACCTTTTAATGTTACCTCTTTTTCAATGGTCTTTTGTTTTATTTCTGTCTTAACTATTGCCATTTACTTTCTTTTCTATTTCATTTATATTTTTAACAATCTTCGGCAGATTTTTAAAGTACACATAAGACTTATTGTAATCTCCGTAAGTTAAGGCTGGTGAGCCTTGTAATACTTCATTATCCTTAACGTGTCTGCCAATACCAGATTGTGCTTGTACTTTAACGTTATTCCCAATTGTTAAGTGACCAGCTACACCAACTTGTCCACCAATTTGGCAATTTTCACCAATCTTAGTTGATCCAGCAATACCTGTTTGTGCTGCTATTACTGTGTTTTTCCCAATTTCCACATTGTGTGCAATCTGTATTTGGTTATCGAGCTTTACACCTCTTCTTATGATTGTAGATCCTAGCGTTGCTCTATCTATGGTAGTACCAGCACCAATGTCTACAAAATCTTCTAAAATTACATTTCCGATTTGAGGTACCTTAGCATATTCACCTTTTTCATTGGGTGCAAACCCAAATCCATCAGCACCGATTATTGCTCCAGAGTTTATAACACAATTATGCCCAATAATACAGTCTGAATATACTTTACCTCCTGAAAACACAATACTATTATCACCAATGCTTACATTATCTCCAATATATGAGTTTGGAAAAATCTTTACATTATCTCCTATTGTTACATTATCACCTATATATGCAAATGCACCTATATATATATTATTGCCAAGTTTAGCAGAATCTGATATAAAATGAGGTTGCTCTACACCGGTTTTATTAAGCTTTATTTGATTATAATATTCTAATAGTTTCGTAAAGGCACTATAAGCATTATTAACCTTAATTAAGGTAGTAGTTAAATCTTCCTCTGGTTCAAAATCAGAATTAACTATGGTGATTGATGCTTTTGTAGTATAGATATAAGCCTTGTATTTAGGGTTGGCTAAAAAAGTTAGTGAACCTTTAGTGCCTTCTTCTATTTTAGCCAGTTTAGATACTTCTGTATTTGGATCACCAACAATACTACCTTCTAAAATACCTGCAATCTGTTGTGCTGTAAATTTCATGAGTTTTACTTATTGGTTTTAATTATACATTGACCAAAAGTTATGCAGACACTGAATGTTCTTAACAATAGACTTTTACAGATTATATATTTTATGTGAGACTGCTTCAATTATGTCGTTTTAAAGTTGGTGGTTTCCGCAAAAATAGAAAAAATAATCACATTTTCTTTTTAGGATAACACATATAATATTTAGTAACAGGTTTACTTAAGGCTTTTAGATTTAACTGATCCGAAACTTTAACGATATCCTTAATTTTACCAGATTTTAATAGAATCTTTATCCGATGTATTTTATTTTGATAAGCAATATTGGTAATTTCATCTGTAAATACAAAATAATCCGCTTCAGCTTTAGAAATATTATAAGCATCCATTAGTGCGTTAGAATGCATAATAAGCTCAGACGTTTTAATTGGTTTATTTTTAATTTTAATCTTTAGAAGATCTCTATTAATAATCATTGTACAGAGATTTTTTAATACAAAATCATCATGAAATTGCCATTCCTTCATTGCAGCAACGATGTCATAATCATCTAGTTTGGCAAATACTTCTAGCGTTTCAGATATAAAATTAGCACTATTAATTTCAGAATTTAAAAAATAAGCTAAAGGTGGGGTACAGCTGAGCTTAACGCCTTTTTCAGTAAGTACTTTTGCTCTTTTTAAAATTCGTGTTAATAGCTGCTCTGCTACTAACCCTGTTTTATGCAAATAAACTTGCCAATACATAAAGCGTCTGGCCACCAAAAATTTTTCGACACTATAAATACCTTTTTCTTCAACAACTAACTCATCGTTAACTACGTTAAGCATGGTTATTAAACGTTCACTATTAATATTACCCTCAGCAACTCCTGTGTAAAAACTATCGCGCTTTAAATAATCTGCTCGGTCCATATCTAATTGACTAGATATGAGCTGGCACATAAATTTTCGAGAATATTCTCCCTTAAATATAGCTATAGCTAACGTTAAACTTCCGTTAAACTCGGCATTAAGATTCTCCATAAAACGCAATGAAATATCTTCGTGAGAAATATCATTTACTATGCTATGCTCCATGGCATGAGAAAAAGGACCATGACCTATATCGTGTAAAAGAATAGAAATAAGCAATCCGTTTTCTTCGTCATTAGAAATCGTAACACCTTTAAAACGAAGTACATTGATCGCTTTTTGCATTAAATGCATGCTTCCTAAAGCATGATGAAAGCGTGTATGATGCGCACCAGGATATACTAAATACGATAAGCCCATTTGACTTATACGTCGTAAACGCTGAAAGTATTTGTGCTGAATGAGATCAAAAATTAACGAATTAGGAATCGTAATAAATCCGTAAATTGGATCGTTAAATATTTTGAGTTTATTGTTAGACTTCAAACTAAAATTCATTAATTAGAAAACAAATATACATGAACACCATTAATATTCTCTGGGTTGACGATGAAATTGATTTATTAAAGCCTCATATTCTTTTTTTAGAAAAAAAACAATATACAATAACAACATGCCAAAGCGGCACCGAAGCTCTTGAGATTATTGATGATACTAATTTTGATATCGTTTTTTTAGACGAAAACATGCCTGGTCTTACTGGTCTAGAAACTTTAAACGAAATAAAGGAACGGCGCGCCAACCTTCCTGTAGTTATGATTACCAAAAGTGAAGAAGAATACATCATGGAAGAAGCTATTGGTAGTAAGATTGCAGATTATTTAATTAAGCCTGTAAACCCAAATCAAATCTTACTGAGTTTAAAGAAAAACTTGGACCACTCGCGCTTAGTTTCTGAAAAAACAACATCTAATTACCAGCAAGAATTTAGGAAGATTGCTATGGATTTATCTATGGTTAACTCTTATGAAGAATGGGCAGATTTGTATCAAAAGCTTATATATTGGGAATTACAACTAGAAGACATTGAAGATGTTGGCATGACCGATATTTTAGAATCTCAAAAAACAGAAGCTAATCTTCAGTTTGGAAAATTTATAGAAAAAAATTATGAAAATTGGTTTCAACCAAATGTAGATGCTCCAATAATGTCGCATACACTTTTTAAGGACAAAATTGTACCAGAATTAAGTGATAAACAACCTACACTTTTGATTGTTATAGACAATTTACGCTACGACCAATGGAGAGCCTTTGAACCTATCGTTAATAATTATTATAAGAAAGCATCAGAACTATCGTTTTACAGTATTTTACCTACAGCCACTCAATACGCTCGTAATGCAATTTTTTCTGGGTTAATGCCTGCTGATATGGAAAAATTATATCCAAAATATTGGAAGAATGACACCGATGAAGGCGGAAAAAATTTGCATGAAGATGATTTTTTGCGAGAACAATTAAAGCGTCTTGGCTTAAACCATATTAAACATGAGTATCATAAAATCACTAATCTTAAATCTGGAAAAAAGCTGGTAGAAAATTTTAAAAGCTTAAAAAACAATGACTTAAATGTTGTTGTGTATAATTTTGTGGACATGCTGTCCCACTCCAAAACAGAAATGGAAGTTGTAAAAGAGCTAGCCTCTAATGATAAGGCATATAGATCTCTAACACAAAGTTGGTTTAAGAATTCGCCATTATTAGAAATGATTCAACTATCTCAGCAACTTGGATTTAAACTGATATTAACCACAGACCATGGTACCATTAATGTAAAAGCACCCTCTAAGGTTATTGGAGACAGAGACACAAGTTTAAATTTGAGATATAAAACTGGGCGTAGCCTAACGTACCAGGACAAAGATGTACTTGCTGTTAAAAATCCTAAATCTGTGCATTTACCTGCGCTAAGTATGAGCAGCTCTTTTATTTTTGCTAAAGGCGATCTATTTTTAGCCTACCCTAACAACTTTAATCATTATGTAAGCTATTATCGTAACACCTACCAGCACGGAGGTGTGTCTTTAGAAGAAATGATTATTCCATTTATAGTTTTAGATCCGAAGTGACAGCAAAATTTGCTGTCATGCTGAACTTGTTTCAGCATCTTATTATAATTTCAAAATCAGTAGAATTCATAAAATCCTGAAACAACACTTCGACAAGCTAAGTGTGACAATTCTATATAGAAGATGTTTAGATTTTTGAGCATTAATCATCTGTTAAAAGCATAAAAATCCGATGAAATGCATTTTTAACTAGGATTATTGAAAATTTATGCCTAATATTGTCTTCAATTTTTAAGAGTAACAATTGAGTACATTAGAGCTTACATATACACTAGATGAGATAGATACTGTCGCCAAAACTATTTTAGATCATTTATATTCTAAAATTGTGAGGTTTAATGGTGCAATGGGAGTTGGTAAAACAGCCCTGATTAAAGCTCTACTTAAAGTACTAAAAACAGAGGATAGAGTTACAAGCCCAACGTTTTCAATTGTGAATGAATACTCCATACCAAATGACAAAGCATACCACTTTGATTTTTATAGAATTAACAGCATAGAGGAAGCTTATAATTTTGGAATAGAAGATTATTTTAACAGTGAGTGTTGGATTTTTATGGAATGGGCTGAGCGTGTTGAAGCCCTATTACCAGAAGAGTACCAGACCATTGATATCGCTGTTGTTGATGATAAAACAAGAACCCTCAAATTAAACATAAATAAACAATATTTAACCAATTATAATGCTATGGCAGAACCGAAATTTTAGACAAAAATTTCAAACACATAAAACCAAAGAGAAGTGCAATTACGGGAAAACCGTAAATTTATTTTTCTGTTTTCCTAAATTTTAACATTTAAGGAGTGTGAGTCGAATGACATTACGTGTTAACTTTGACTTATTAATTAATTAAATCCCTTAAATTATGAAAGCTAAAAAATTAGTGATGGCTATTGCTATCTTCGGTGGAATGTTGTTTACTGCTCAGGCTACTAACATTATTGACTTAGATGGACAGACTACAACAGAAATCGACAAAAATAAAGTCAAAAGACCAAGACAAATCAAAAATTGAATTTGTAATTGGTAGCGCAGTAGCACTTTTGATAGCTATTACGCCTTTCCTTTTTGATATTTATAAATATGTCCCAGAGGTTAAAATCTGGGACACTTTTGTATTTACATACGACAGTAAGTATTATGGTGACGCTAGTACCGTCGTATGGACTTTATTGAATAAACTAGTCCCACTTTTTTTAATGTTTATTTGGTTCTTTACCAATCGACATTGGTGGTATCATGCGCTTTTAGTCCCTATTAGCATGTATATTTATCAAATTATGCTTACCTTAAATAGTGATTTATATTTTATGGATGAAAATCAAGTTTTATATCTTCTTCCTGTTATGGCTATAATAATACCATCTATATATTTGATTAGAACCAAGGCTTTCAACAAAATTAATGATGCAGATAAAACCCTAGAAGAGCTAGAAAAAGAATTTATGATTAAGCCTAAGACTATTTGGGGAAAGGTGAAGCAGTATTTTTAGCTCTATAATTTATTAATTTACACAGTTTAGGCAATTAAGGTTAGTTACAGTTTAGTATAATTCTAAAAGTGTTTTACTATCTTGCAATAACTATTTCAATTAACTGACTAAATGAGTAAATCCTTATCACCATTTACCAAAGCCCAACTCTTACCTCAGGAAGAAACGCTAGAAATTTTTAAACAAAAAGGCGACCTTTTTATAGGGATACCAAAGGAGACCCATTTTCAAGAAAAAAGGGTTTGTTTAACTCCAGATGCCGTTTCTGCTTTAGCTGCCAATGGCCATAGAATATTGCTAGAATCTGGTGCAGGTGAAGGCGCTAATTTTAAAGACAAGGATTATAGTGATGCTGGCGCAGAAGTAACAAAAGATACCGCTAAGGTCTACTCCTGCCCTATGATTTTAAAAGTTGAACCTCCATCTTTAGAGGAAATTGAACATATTAATCCGCAAACCATACTTATATCTGCACTACAAATAAAAACGCAGAGTAAAGCCTATTTTGAAGCCTTAGCAAAAAAGCGCATCACTGCCTTAGCTTTTGAATATATAAAAGATGAAGATGGCGCATACCCTGCAGTACGCTCTTTAAGTGAAATTGCAGGTACGGCCTCTATACTTATAGCATCCGAGTTATTATCTAATGTTAATGGCGGTAACGGCTTAATGATGGGAAACATTAATGGTGTGCCACCTACAGAAGTATTAATTCTGGGTGCAGGTACGGTTGGCGAATTTGCGGCACGTTCCGCTATGGGCTTAGGTGCTAATGTAAAAGTATTCGATAGCTCTATTACAAAGCTGCGCTGTATTCAAAATAATCTAGGGAGAACTATTTACACATCCACCATGCAGCCAAAAAACCTATTAAAGGCACTAAAACGCTGCGATGTTGCCATTGGTGCAGTACGAGGTAATAACCGTGCACCTGTTGTGGTTTCTGAAACTATGGTAGAACACATGAAGCCTGGTTCAGTTATTATAGATGTCAGTATAGATATGGGAGGCTGCTTTGAAACCAGCGAAGTCACCACACACGATCATCCTACTTTTGAGCATAATGGTGTTACGCATTATTGCGTCCCTAATATACCTGCAAGATATTCGAGATCCGCATCCGTATCTATTAGTAATATATTTACACCCTACCTTTTAGAAATTGGTGAGCATGGCGGAATAGAAAATGCACTTCGCTTTGATAAAGGTTTAAAAAATGGATTATATTTTTACCACGGAATTTTAACAAATAGATCTGTTGCAGAATGGTTTGGTTTAGATTATAACGATGCCAATTTGCTTATATTTTAGGTGAACGTCTAAATAGAAATACTTGTTAAAAGGTTCAAATATTTTTCAATTTAAACAACGTTAATTTAAAAGTTTCTCTTTTAAACGAGAATTATCATGAAGTTTACCCAACGATTAGCATATTATTTAAGCGGATTTGCCATAGGACTTATTATTTTAATGTTCTTTTTAAATGGTAAAGACGCCTCATGTGATTATGGCCCAAATGCCAGAACCACAAAAAACATTACCAGTAAAAAAATACAATTAACACTTGTTTCAGAAAAATCTGCGAAGCGTATTGGTTTAGATTCCGCAACTATAAAAAATATTATACGCTACGGAACTGTTGATTTTAAAAAGAGTAATACCAAATTAGACTCTTGCAACGTATACCATATAGACAACACTTACAAAGACAAAGCCATAGAGGTAGTTGTAAAAAATTGCGATTCTATTGCTATCCTTCAAAGTATTAAGTCTTCTAACTGATACGTCTCGCTAAATTACTTGCCTAAATTTTAGTTATTTTCGATCTAAATTTTCATCTTTGGATTCTTAACAAAAATGAAAGCTTACTATGAAAGTATTAGTTACCGGAGCTGCTGGGTTTATAGGATTTTTCACAGCAAAAGTATTATTACAAAACGGCCATGAAGTAATAGGATTAGACAACATAAATGACTATTATGATGTCAATTTAAAATTTGACAGACTTGCAGAACTTGGTGTTAATCGCGAGGATGCAGAGACCTTTAATTCAAAATGTAAAGGATCTAGTGAAAATTTCACTTTTGTAAGAATGAACTTAGAAGATCGCGAAGCGCTACCAAAACTTTTTAAAGATGAAAAGTTTGATGTAGTTTGTAACTTGGCGGCTCAGGCTGGTGTTAGGTATAGCCTTGAAAATCCTGAAACTTATGTTGACTCTAATTTAGTAGGTTTTCTCAACATTTTAGAATGTTGTAGGCACAACGCTATTAAGCACCTTGTGTATGCAAGTAGCTCTAGTGTTTATGGATTAAACAAAAAGATTCCATTTGGCACAGATGATAATGTAGACCACCCTATAAGCTTATATGCAGCTACAAAAAAGAGCAACGAATTAATGGCACATACATATAGTCATTTATTTAATATCCCAACAACAGGACTACGATTCTTCACAGTCTATGGACCGTGGGGAAGACCAGATATGGCCATGTTTTTGTTTACTGACGCTATAGTTAATGATAGACCAATTAAAGTTTTTAATCATGGTAAAATGGAGCGCGACTTTACCTATGTAGATGATATTGTTGAAGGAGTTGTTAGGATTATAGAAAAATCTGCACAATCAAGAATTGATAATAAAGAATTATACAAAGTATATAATATAGGTAATAATAATTCGGTTAAATTATTAGATTTCATCAAAGAAATTGAGCATAATTTAGATAAAGTTGCCGAAAAAAATATGATGCCAATACAACCTGGTGATGTAGAAAAAACATGGGCAGACGTCGATGCACTAATTAAAGATTACGATTATAAACCTAACACACCAATTTCTGAAGGAGTAAAATCTTTTATTAATTGGTTTAAAGGCTATTACACCAAATAAAAACATGATGTTTAACGATAGATTTTGTTAGTTATACCATCTAAATGAATTTTATCGACAAAACATGTATTTAATATAAAAATTTCTAAGAACTAAATTATTTCCCACAAATTTGTGGCGTTTAAAATTATTAACCCAAGTCATAATAAACTTAAAACTATGAAAATCAATAAAATTTGTTGTATTGGTGCAGGATATGTAGGCGGTCCTACTATGGCTGTTATTGCTAAAATGAATCCTGATATCCAAGTTACCATTGTCGATATCAATGCAGAAAGAATAGCTGCTTGGAACGATAAAGACGTATCTAAACTACCAATTTATGAACCTGGACTTGCTGAAATCGTAGAAGAAACAAGAGGACGAAATCTTTTCTTTTCTACTGAAATTGACAAGGCTATTAATGAATCTGAAATGATTTTCATTTCCGTTAATACTCCAACCAAAACTTATGGAAAAGGTAAAGGCATGGCTGCCGATTTAAAGTACGTAGAATTATGTGCCAGAAATATTGCAGAAGTTGCCAAAACAGATAAAATAGTGGTTGAAAAGTCTACACTACCAGTAAGAACTGCTCAGGCTATTAAAAGTATTCTTCATAATACTGGTAATGGCGTAAACTTTAGTATATTATCAAATCCAGAATTTTTAGCAGAAGGTACTGCAATTCAAGATTTATTAAATCCAGATCGTGTATTAATTGGTGGTGAATCTGAAGATGCCATTGAAAGTTTAGCGAATATATATGGTAGTTGGGTACCACAAGAACAGATATTAAGAACTAATGTTTGGTCTTCAGAGTTATCAAAATTAACTGCTAATGCATTCTTAGCACAAAGAATATCATCTATAAATGCGATCTCTGAGTTATGTGAAAAAACGGAAGCTAATGTTGGAGAAGTAGCCAGAGCTATTGGTATGGACTCTAGGATTGGGTCTAAATTTTTAAATGCCTCCATTGGTTTTGGTGGGTCGTGTTTCCAAAAAGATATATTAAATTTAGTATATATAGCAAGAAGCTACGGACTTACTGCTGTTGCTGATTATTGGGAACAAGTTATTATTTTAAATGACCACCAAAAAAGAAGATTCTCTGATAATTTAATAAGTACATTATATAATACCGTATCTGGTAAGAAGATAGCAATGTTAGGTTGGGCATTTAAAAAAGACACCAATGACACACGCGAATCTGCTGCAATATATGTTGCTGACCATTTACTAAGTGAACAAGCAAATATAGCTGTCTACGACCCTAAAGTTTCTGAACAAAGAGTGCAGGCAGATTTAAATTATTTACAAACACGCTCTGAAGAAGAGAATGCGAAATTAGTATCCTGCTTTGAAGATCCTTATGAAGCTGTTAAGGACGCACATGCCATTGCTATTATGACTGAATGGGACGAGTTTAAAACCTACGATTGGAAGAAAATACATGCCGTAATGAAAAAACCTGCATTTATTTTTGATGGTAGAAACATCTTAGATGAAGATACAATGACTAAAATTGGTTTTGAATATTCATCAATAGGTAAGTAAGACCCTATTCTTTTCACTATAATATACTTAAGTAATATAGCGTGATACTATAATCATGCTATATGCTTTTGTTAATAGTTAAAAAATAAATTCCCTCAAAATTTAATTGTAGTAAATTCGTAATTCAGTGAAAGACACTAAGAAAAAAATTGCTTTTGTTATTGGTGCCATGAGTCCTGGTGGCGCAGAGCGGGTTATAACGAATCTTAGCAATCAACTTATAAATGATTTTGAGGTAACCATTATAACGTTTACTGAGGAAGAGCCTTTTTATCCATTAAATGAAAGCGTTAATATAGTACCATGTTTTAAAACGCTAGAAGCTCCTAAATCGGCTATTGGGTCTTTAAAACTAAACTATAAATTACTTAAAAGAGTTTCTAAAATAACCAAAGAACATAACATTGATCTTTTGATTGGTTTTATTACGTCAGCAAATGTAATTGCAACCCTAGCCGCAAAATTAAACAAGATTCCTTGTCTAATTAGTGAGCGAAATGACCCTCTTAAAGGCGATATACCTAAATTTTGGTTGATTTTAAGAAAGTTAGTTTATCCAAAAGCAGATTGTTTAATTGTACAAACCGAAAAGGTAAAGCAAGTATATGCTAACACAATTAAAACCAAAGAAATGGTTGTTTTGCCTAATCCCATATCTACAGACCTTTCTAAACTTAGAAAAGATTATAGTACGGATAGAGAAAATATTATATTATCTGTTGGCACATTCAATAACGATAAAAGACAAGAAAGGATCATTTCTGCCTTTGAAGATCTTCAATTAGACGATTGGCAATTACTATTGCTTGGTGATGGCCCAAATGAATCTAAACTAAAAACTATTGTGAAAGACAGAAACCTTTCTCACAAAGTAACATTGATCCCTAAAGTAAAGAATGTTGAGGATTATTATAACAAAGCGAAAATTTTTGCTTTTGCATCCAAAGCAGAAGGGTTTCCTAATGTCTTATTAGAAGCCATGCACTTTGGGTTACCATCATTATCTACAGATTGTAATTATGGCCCTTCAGAATTAATTGAAGACGGCCAAAATGGTTTTTTAGTACCAGTAAATGATCAAGACCTATTTGTAGAAAAATTAGGTGAATTAGTATTTAAGAAAGAATTACATGTGGCTTTTTCAAAAAAATCTAGGGATACTACAGAAAAGTTTATAGATACACATGTTACATCTAGTTGGAAAAAATTAATTTTAAGACACTTAGAGGCATGATAAAGTTCTTAAAACATATCGCTTTCGGTTTTGGCATTTTTGTACTTATAAATTTAGCGATTGCTTTTAAATACGAATATCCCGCCTACCAAGCCGTTAAAAACAAGACGCATAAAAATTATTTAAAATGGAATAGTATTCATACCAATAAAAACGCTTATGATCTCATTGTTCTTGGATCTAGTAGGTCTTACACCGGTTTTAATCCAAAAATACTAGACCGAGAATTAAACTTAAAATCCTTTAATATGGGAACTTCAGCTCAAGATATAGCTGAATCTTATTATTCTTTAGTTGAAATTTTAGAATACCAAAACCCTGAATATATTGTATTAGAAACCTACTTAGATTTGTCGGATAACAATCATGATTTTTATCAAATATTTTCTAATGCATCTTTCTTTAATTCCTCAAAGAACAAGTTCAATTTAATTACAAAAGGATACGGTAGTTCTGGGATTAGCAATTATCTCGTACCCTTAATGAAATTTAAAAATTACATTAAACAAGATGTAAGAGCATTGTTTTCTGGTAAAAAACCAAAGCCACCTCAAAAAACATGGTACAAGGGCTTTTATAAAGATACTGTTGTAGTCACAGATATAGAAATTAAAGCCTATAAACCAATATCTAATTTTAACAATAATCCTTTTAACGAGGAACGTTTTAACCTCTATTTCAACAAAATATATCAGCTGACTAAGGCAAAAGGCATGACTCTAATTACTATTAGAACACCATATCCGCCTACGCGTCTTAAACTTAATGCTAATAGAGATGAAGAACAATTTTATAAAAACTACTATAAAAATTTTGAAGACGTTTATTACCACGATTTAAATAATTATAAAATAGAAAAATTTCAATACAGTGATTATGATTTTTCAGATCATCATCACGTAAATTATAAAGGAGCTAAAAAAATAAGTTTACAACTTGTAGATATTATTAAAACTCTTAATAACACTAACAATTGATCAGTTATGCTATTTAATTCTTTTGAATTTTTTGTCTTCTTACCAATTGTTTTTGCGATCTATTGGATTATTGGCAGCAAGCGTATTAAAGCACAAAACTTGCTTATCGCTGTTTCTAGTTACGTGTTTTATGGTTGGTGGGATTGGCGCTTTTTATTCTTAATATTATTTAGCTCTTTAGTAGATTATACCATTGGGTTAAAACTCAGCCAAGAGCACAAACAAAGTAACCGTAAATTTTTATTGTGGATTAGCATCTGTATTAATCTAGGGTTTTTAGGGTTTTTTAAATACTACAACTTCTTTGTAGATAGCCTTGTGGATTCTTTTACATTCTTTGGTAGCCAGCTTAGTATTAATACACTTAACATTATTCTACCTGTCGGTATTAGCTTTTATACGTTTCAAACCCTAAGCTATACTATAGATGTGTACAATAAGAAATTGGAGCCAACCAAAGATTTTATGGCATTTATGGCATTTGTTAGTTTTTTTCCACAACTTGTTGCTGGACCTATTGAACGGGCTACTAATCTTCTTCCGCAATTTCATAAAACAAGAGCTTTTGTATATAGCAATGCTGTTGATGGGTTACGACAAGTACTTTGGGGATTATTTAAAAAAGTAGTTATTGCAGATAATTGTGCTAAATATGCAAATCTTATTTTTAATAATTCTGAAGATTACTCTGGTAGTACATTATTACTTGGTGCCTTCTTTTTTGCTTTTCAAATCTATGGTGATTTTTCAGGATACTCAGATATTGCCATTGGTATTTCTAGGCTGTTTGGTTTTAATCTTAAACGTAATTTCGCATTCCCTTATTTCTCAAGAGACATAGCCGAATTCTGGAGACGCTGGCACATATCACTATCTACATGGTTTAGAGACTACCTTTATATCCCATTAGGCGGCAGCAGAGGCGGTATTAAAATGAAAATAAGAAATACGTTCATCATATTTATCGTTAGTGGATTTTGGCATGGTGCCAATTGGACTTTTGTGGTCTGGGGAGCATTAAATGCTATTTATTTTCTACCGCTTCTTTTACTTAAAAAAAATAGAGTTAACACAGATTTAGTCGCAGAAGGCAAATTACTTCCTTCTCTTAAAGAACTATTTCAAATGGCAATAACATTTTTCATTACCCTTTTAGCTTGGATATTTTTTAGAGCAGATAATGTTAGCCATGCAATCCATTATATTAAAGACATATTTAACTCTAATTTGTTTTCTGTCCCAGAGTTATACTCATCTTCTATTCTTGGCTTAGTGTTCTTCTTCATCTTAATTGAATGGTTAGGACGATCTGGAGAACATGCCATACAGAAAATTGACTTTATGAAAAAACCAATAAGGTGGTGCTTTTACCTTATAATTGTAATACTCATCTTTAGCTTTACAGGAGAACAACAAGAATTTATTTATTTTCAATTTTAAATTTGATATTTTTAACAAAATAACTTAGAAGCATTCTTAATGCAAATTATAAAATACATCACTTTTGCTTTAATTATACTCAACTTACCTTCTGTAGCCTTAGTTGCTTTTGGTGGTGGCTTGGGAAGTTTATTAAGTTACACCACTATTTTAATGTTGGTTCTTTATTATTTTTTTGGAGAAAAAACACGCCCAAACTGGTTTCTCTTCGTTATATCGCTGTTATTCTTTATGATTGGTGGTTTGCAGTACGTAGGTTATACTCCTATGTTTGTTTTTGATACCATTAAATATTTTATTTATCTCATCTGTGCCTACGAACTCGCAAAAAAAATATCTGTTGCTGAGTATAATGTATTTTTATTAATTGGTGCGCTTTCTGTGGCTTTAGAAGCACTTCTACTAACAAGTGATTTTGGCCGTTACAGCGGATTTTATATAAAGCCAAATGAAGCTGGCTTTATGTGTATTACTGGTTATGCTACTACCTACGGATTAAAAAAAGCACCTGCTAAACTATTAGGGCAATTTATTTTTACACTTTCCGGTTTATTAACCTTCTCTAGAACATTTATAGTGATTTGGTTATTAATTAATGTTATTTCCTTAAAAATTAGCATAAAGAATATTAGAATATTTGGCCTAGGATTTTTAATTGTAGCCTCATTATTTTTTATTGATGAAGTGGTAGGTCTTAATAATCCCAGATTTGAACAATTAAAAGGTTTAATTGATAATGATGGTAGCGTTTCCTCGGAAGAATTAAATGAAGACTCTAGATCAGACACATGGGCGCAATTTTATGATAGAATTTTTGAATCACCTTTAATAGGAAGTGGCTATGGTTCTTTTACAGGGAAAGAGGGCCATGGAAAGGGTGTACATAATAGTTATCTTGCCGTTATTGGAGAAGCCGGTATATTACCCTTTATTTTATTTGTTATTTATATTGGCTACTTATTAGTTATGAGTTTGGTCTATTTTAATAAAAAACCCAATCTTATTATGCAAATGATTGCATTAGCCTTGTTTTTATTGGCTAATCATAACTTCTTTACATTTTATTATGTATCCTTTGCTGCAATGTGGATACAATACCAAATAGAATTGGCTAAAAAAGAAGATGAAATTGGTAATACCAACACCTTAGAAGTTGTTGCAACAGAAAGCAACTAAAATTAAAGTATTATTTAATTAATAGTTTTTTATTCAAATCCCTATTTACGTCTGTCATTTTTACATAATACATTCCTGGTCGTAATGCACTCACGTCTAAACGCGTTATAGTAGATGAATTAAGGCTCTCATTAGTAACCCTTTTAGACATAATTAATTTACCTGTAATATCATACAAATACAATCTTGTAAGTTGTGCAGTACCCACTAGTTTTATATCCACATGGTCATTGGCAGGGTTAGGAAAGATATCAAAACTAAAGTCTGCCTGGTCGTCTGGTATGGTTGGCTGTTCTTCGTTAGTACAATTGGCATCTACTTCAACGATTACTGAGTCTTCATCAAAGTCTAACGCGTTAAATACTGTAACTGTATAAACAGATGTTTCTTCTGGTGAAACGTCAATAGATGCCGTAGTTTCCCCTGTACTCCACTCATACTCATCACCTCCCGTTGCTGTTAAGGTAATGGTTTCCCCAAAGCAAATAGACACATCCTCACCAGCATTAGCTTCTACTTCTGGTATCACATTTACAACAACTTGACTCTGATCTAGACATTCACCAATAGATCCTGTCACCTCATAGGTCGTAGTTTGCGAAGGGTTAACTGCAATATTAGGTTGCACCGCACCATTGCTCCATAGATACGAGTTAGCTCCAGTAGCGGTAAGAGTTACAAAATCACCATTCATTATATCAACACTATCACCATTAACAATAGTAACATTTGGATTTGGGTTAACAAATACTGTAACACTGTCTTCGCTTGAACAATTATTTGAAAAAACTTCTACAGAATAAGTTAAGTTACTATTTGGATTCACATTAATACTCTGTGTTGTTTCACCATTACTCCATAAAAAAGTGTCACCACCAGTAGCTGTTAAAGTTATGGAGTCTCCTTGGCAAATGGTTTGATCTTCACCTGCATTAGCAATGGGAAACTGGTTAACAAAAACCGTAACACTATCTTCATCAGAATTGCCTTCATCATCAGAAACTGTAACCGTATACGTTGTCGTCTCAGTGGGACTCACCTCTATGGTTGGTGTAGTCTCACCTGTATTCCACAAATAATTAGTAGCAGCGCCACCAGTTGCAGTTAAAAGCGTCGATGTACCTTCACAAATATCCTGATCCTGTCCTGCATTAGCAATGGGAGCATCATCGAAAAAAAAAGTTAGTAAAAACGTATCTACAGCCACAACATTACCAGACGCATCATCTTCACTGTAATAAGTTATTGTAAAATTATAAGTACCCTCTTCTACGATATACGAGCTTAAATCACTCCCGCTATTACCCGCAGGTAAGCATGCATAAATGGGATTACTCTCGGTCCACGTGCCACTACTTGGCCCTGACCATTGTATATCTACACTTTCAACCTCGGGATTTTGATCGCCACCTTGAGGAATAGCTCTAAAATTAATTTCATTACCTTCATTTTGTAGATTTATGGAAGTATCCCCTACTAAATCTTGAATAATTACATCCGTAGCGGCATTATAGAGTTGATAAGATCCATAAAATGTATCTACGACAGACACTGTAATACTATCGCTAAGACCAGACACGCTTGCCGTATAGGTTATTGTTGCTTCTCCTTCACTCACTGCCATAATAATACCATTGTTATTAACAAAAACTATTGAGTCGTCGCTACTATTCCATTCTCCTAAAATATCAGTGGTATCTGTGGGTAATAATTCCTTTGTTAATTGAAACGTTTCTCCAGCCTCGAGCGATAAAGAGTTTGGAGATACATCAATTGATAATAATGGCACTACAATATTAGTAACAGTTATAATGGAAGTATCTGTAAAATCACCGTCATTTGAAGTAAAAGTAATTGTAGTTTCTCCTTCTGTTAAGGAACTAACAACACCTGTATTACTAACTGTAGCCACAAGATTATTACTCGAGGTCCAAGTACCAGTTTGATCACTCGTATTAGAGGGTGTGAATATGGGATTTAAAGAAATAGACTCTGGGACATTTAAAGTGATAGCTTGTGGAGTAAGTTCTACAGCTTCAGCAGCGACAGGAGGACCATCGATTTGATTTAAATACTCTTCTAACCATGTATAACCATTTGGAGATATATCATTATGATCTTGTCCATTGGGAACATTAACACTAAACCAAATCTCAGGTATATGTGGGTTATTAACATACCAATCGCTTGGTCTACTATTTGATGGGTTTGTTGAAATTAAACTTAGTGCCAATTCCCTGTAGTCATTAGAATTAATCATTGAACTATTATCTCGAGTGGCTACGTTGTCAACAAGTGTTACATCTAAATCAGTTCTATAAAAACCTACATTCCCATTATCTGTAATATATTCACATGCGCCAATTTTTGGTAATAATTCATCCTTTAAACTTAATGAATTTAGTATAGGTAATGGTCTTCCTTCAATAGGTAATCTAGAATCTACAAACCACTGAGGATTTATTGGATTAGTGCTTGAGTTGAATGGCGTCCAAATAGATTCTGGTTGATCAGGATAATTAAGAATATAATTGGATAAACCAGGTTGAAGTGTAATATCAATATAATTATCTTCATCCCATATTAAGGGATTCATTGCAGCATTTGTCCATGTCGTTAAAATAGGATCTGGGGTAGAATCATCGTCAGTCTCGTTTCCGGCCTGAAAATAATTTCCAATTAGATTAAGTTTATAGCTGTAAGCATCTCCCCTTATAGCTTTTCTATCCCAATTGTGATAAAGATTGTTAATGACGTCTAATTCAATTTCACCACCAAATTTTGGTAGTCTAAATCTAATACCAGAAGTTACATTTCTCAAGAATGACGCATTACCGAATGCTGCTCCATCAGAATTACCTAGTAAGGCGCCTTGTTGATTTTCACCTAGTAGATTGTTTTGTATGGTAACATTTCCCCCTAAGTCATTTCCATAACCTGTTCCATTTGCACTTACCCCTTTATCCTTTGCATAACTAAAAGAGCATCTATCCACAATTAAACCAAAGACATTTCTATGGGTTAAACAATTTTCGTTGGTCCCAAAAACAGGGTCGTCATCCTCATAACCATTTCTAAATCGAATTCCTCGCCAAATAATATTATTTGCATTAGCTATACGAATTGAGGCACCAATTATAGTTATTCCTCCTAAAGGTGCAGAAAACCCATTAACTGTAAAATTACCATAATCGCCATTTAAATTTATTTGTGTTTCGAGATTAATTACACCACTTACATCAAAAACAATGTATCTGGTATTATTCCTATTTGAAGGATCTGCAAGCGCCCACCGTAGTGAGCCAGGACCGTTATTATTTAAATTAGTAACGTGCAAGACATCACCCCCTCGTCCACCAGTTGTATAAGCACCTGCACCATAAGCAGACGGAAATGCAAGCTGTTGTGCTTGTAAATTTGTAAAGGTTAGGGCTACAAAAAATGTAATATATATAATATCGTATGTATTACTTTGAAGTAGGTTTTTCAAAAAGTTCATTTTCATTCTGCTATTAATCAAATTTGGTTGGGCTTATGCAATATATATATTAATATTACGCCAATATGTCAAAAAGCTAAAATATTCGTTAAAATGCAATTTATTTGTAAGAATATATTTATTAATATATATTTACACCCATAAAAACACAATAAATACGACGAACAACACTTTTTAGATTTCGCAGGATAAAACTTTAAAAATAGTTCGCTTTTTCTTACGTCTAACTCTTAAAATATAACTGACGTCCGAAATTACTATATAAAAAAAATATGTCTAAATAATTTGAGATGAGTTTATTAGAAGTTATAATCAAAGTTATTAACAATAAACAGATGTTTATAAGCCATCCAAAATGCAGGGTTTTACCTTGTTTATTAATACTCAAATAGCTTTTAGACGTTTTTTAATGTAAATCATCATGAAAATTAATACTGCTAGTATAGACTTTTTTAATATTGTCCAATTGTATAAGATTAATATCTTATATACTTGTTTTTTAAATGCTCCCATTTTAATAACCTACATTGCTACATTAAATAAGAGTAATAAAAATAAGCTTAAAATAAACAGTCAGGTTAAATATGAAATAACCTGCGCGAACAGAAGCATAAATGTCTAGAGTCTCCAAATCTTTAAAAAATGCGAAAGTTGGTGTGTTTTTCTTTACCATATCTATCTTTCTGCAGTTCTTTTCCCGAAAAATCTTTCTGGATGGTCTTGGTGATGAATTTCTAGGATTAGAATCTACACTTAGAAGTATTTTAGGTTTTTTAAATTTAGCAGAGCTAGGTATTGGTACTGCAATAGGATTTACACTTTACAAACCTTTATACGATAGTAACCAAAAAGAGATTAATAAAGTTATTGCGCTTCTTGGAGTGCTTTACAAAAAAATTGGGCTCGCTATCTTAGCTGTTGGAGTTATTATATCCTTATTTTTCCCTATGATTTTTGAGGGTGAAGGATTTTCGCTCATGCTAATCTATTTTGTGTTCTACACACTTTTGGTATCTACCCTCCTAGCCTATTTTGTTAACTATCATTCTAGTCTATTTGGAGCGGATCAAAAGGGGTATATCATTCAAAAATATTTTCAAAGTTTCACAATCCTAAGGGTATTGCTTCAAGTAGTAGTTGTCATCTATTACAAAAATTTTTACCTCTACATTATATTAGAACTTATTTTTAGTATAGGTTACAGCATCGTACTTAGACAAAAAATTAAGAGCGTTTACCCTTGGCTCATCATTACTTATAAAGAAAAAACGTCCTTAATTAAAGAATATCCCGAGATTATTATAAAAGTAAAACAAGTCTTTTTTCATAAGATTAGTCAGTTTATAAAGAGTGGCACAGACAATCTGCTAATTTACGGCCTCATCAATCTTCAAAGTGTAACGCTGTTTGGCAACTACTTTTTAGTATTTTCTAAACTGAATAGCTTAATTATGATGGCATTTGCTGGGACAGGTTCTGCGGTTGGTAATTTAATTGCAGAGGATAATAAAGAGAATATAAAAAAGGTGTTTTGGGAGTTGGTAACCATCCAGTTTTTTATAGCAGGATTTTTTAGTTTAACAATTTACTACACCTTGGATTATCTTATTATGCTTTGGTTGGGAGAAGAATATATCCTTACACAATTAATCCTAATACTCTTTATAGCCAACTTTTTCTTGACGCAAATTGTAGCTACAATTAATCGTTTTAAAAATGCCTACGGCCTGTACGCCGATGTTTGGGCAGCAATGACTGAAGCAATTATTAACCTCATTGTATCTTTTATTTTTGGTAAAATATACGGTATTGCTGGTATTGTGATAGGTACGGTATCTAGCATGTTTGTTATTGGTGTTATTTGGAAACCCTATTATCTTTTTAAACATGGGTTTAAGAAAAGTGTAATGGCATACTGGGTTGGGTTACTCCCTATTCTACTCATTTTTACAGCCTCTACATTGATTATCAACTATAGCATTACAAACTTTATTGAAGTTGATGGTAAAATAAGTATATTAGAATGGGTATTATATGCCACTAAAGTTAGTTTAGTGGTGGTATTAATTTATGGTACGTTACTTTATTGTTTTATACCAAGTTTTCGTGTGTTTAGTTTTAGGGTAAAACAATTAGTACTAAAAATGATTAACCTTAATAAGTAAGTCTGATGATAAAGAGCAGAGAAGATTATAGATACTATTTAGAAAGGGATCTTATAGCTTTAGATATTTACAATGGTTCAATAACCAGTAAAATCAAAAATTATTTGTTCCGAGATCCTGTTTGGGCTTTCCAAAGGAGAATGCGTAAACTAGAATATTATACAAATTGCAAAAACAAAGGACTATATAAGTTATACATTATATACTTAAAGTTTATGTATCGAAGAATTTCTGTGAAATTAAACTTTTCAATACCAATAAATGTATTTGGCCCTGGTTTATCGATTGTACATTATGGTACAATTGTAATAAATTACACGACAAAAATCGGTGCTAATTGCAGAATGCATGCGTGTGTTAATATTGGTGCGTCTGGTGGAGAAGTTCAAGGACCTAAACTTGGTGACAATGTATACATAGGACCTGGCGCAAAAATATTTGGTAAAATTAAAATTCCTAATAACACAGCTATTGGAGCAAATGCAGTGGTTAACAAATCTTTTGAAGAAGAAAATACAAGTATTGCTGGTATTCCCGCAAAAAAAATTGGCTCAATTGATATTACCCAAATAATAAAGCACATTTAAAATGTATCAGAAGCAAAATCAATCCGTTTATACAAAAATCCGTGAGTCAATTTCCAATTTATACAGAAATTCGGATTTTGGTTATCTATTTATACGTCCTTTTTTTAAAGTTTATGAATTTATTTTAAGATTAGTACCTGATAAAATTATAGTTAAAAAAAGTTTCAAAAAACATATGGGTTATAGCTTAGATTTAAAAAACCCTAAAACATTAAATGAAAAAATTAATTGGTTAAAACTTTATAACAGAAGAGATATTCACACTTTAGTAGCAGACAAATACAGAGTTAGAGATTATGTTATAGAAAAGATTGGTGAAAAATATCTTATTCCGCTATTATTACACACTAATAATCCCAAGAGTTTGTCCCCAGAAAACTTACCAAATTCTAGTTTTATCATTAAAACTAATCATGATAGTTCTGGTGGTTTAATAGTGAAAGACCCTAAGGTTATAGACTGGAAAGATGTACAAAAGCGTTTTAGTAGATTATTAAAGGAAAATCACTATTATAGTACACTAGAATGGCAATACAAACACATAAAACCACATATTGTGGTTGAAAAACTTTTGACCACAGAGGACGGAAGCATCCCTGAGGATTATAAATTTCATTGCTTTAATGGTAAATTAGAATTTATTATGGTTGATTTTGATCGCCATGGAGAATTAAGAACTAGAAACTTGTATGATAGAAATTGGGAGCTACTACCCTGTAAATGGGGCAGACCTAATGGAAAAACACTCGAAAAACCTAGTAAGTTAAAGGAAATGATATCTGTCGTAGAAAAATTAGCAAAAGATTTTTTATATGTACGTGTAGATTTATACTTTGTGAAAAATCAAATTTATTTCGGTGAAATAACCTTTCATCATGCATCTGGTTTTCAAGCTTTTTATGAAAAAGAATGCGATTTAAAATTTGGAGAGAAATTAAACTTAAATTTAATAAATGAAAACTAAAATATTCTTTGTACTACCTACTCTCTTTGCTGGCGGTGCAGAACGAGTGATTTCATTTGTTTGTCAAAATTTAGATAAAGAAAAATATGACGCAAAATTAATTGTAATAGGGTTTGAGAAAGATTCAAAATTCAAGGTTAATAATGTGCCTGTGATTTATTTGAATAAACCTAGAGTGTCAAATTCTATATTACCTCTATTTAAGTTGTTCCTAAGGGAAAAGCCAGAAATTGTTTTAAGTTCAATATCCCATTTAAATTCTTTAATGGGTTTAATTTCGTTTTTCTTTAAAAACATAAAGTTTATTGGTAGACAAGCAACCATAAATAAAGTCGCTGATAACTATAGAGCAAAAAGAAAAAAGTCATTCTTATTTTCTCTAATTAATTTATCAGATATTGGTATTAAAAATCTAGATCATGTAATTTGTCAATCATCTGATATGAAAATAGATTTTTTAGAATGTTATAACTTTAATGCAAAAAATATAACAATAATACATAACCCACTTACTCAAATAAATATTATTAAACACAAAGAAGAAAAAAGCGAGTTTAAAAAATTTATTACCATTGGGAGGTTGAGTAAAATAAAAGGCCAATTGAGATTATTAGAGGTTTTATCTAAAGTTAATTTTCCTTTTAAATTTACCATTATAGGCAACGGTGCCTTGAAAGATGAAATTTATCATAAAATAAAAGCGTTGAAATTAGAACAAAATGTAGAACATATTGAATATACAGATAAAGTTTTTGATTACCTTATAAAAAACGACATGTTTCTTCAAGGTTCATATTCAGAAGGGTTTCCTAATGCTTTATTAGAAAGTTGCTCTGTTGGAGTCCCTGTAATAGCATTTAATGCACCAGGCGGAACCAAAGAAATTATTAAAAATGGCGTCAATGGTTTTATTGTTGAGAATGAAGAGGAGTTTTTAGCTAAGTTAAATGAAGATGTAGAGTGGAATCCAAAAACCGTTAGAGACTACGTTTATGATAAGTTTAATAGTAACAAAATATTAACTAATTACGAAGATCTCTTTATGAGAGTGCTTAAAGATTAATACATTTATCCATTAAACAACAAAAAACTACAATTATCGAGTAAATAAGATTAGTAGACCATTTGTTATTATGTTTGACACCAATATGCATAATATCAATAAGATATTAAATATATGACCCCAAATCAAAAGAAAAATATCTCTATTCTAAGTATTTCCTTAGGAAGCGGAGGTGCAGAAAAAGTAATAAGCCTGCTACTTAAGGCACTTGTAAAAGACTATAATGTAACTTTAGTTTTGTTTTACAAAGTATTGCATTTTCCGGTACCCAAAGACGTTAATATCGTAGTGCTATCCGATAATGGTCCCGACAGACCCACCCTTTTAAAATTTATGGATTTTTTTAAATTTATTTTTAAGTATCATAAATTTATAAAGAAAAACAACATTGATATTTCAGTTTCTTTTTTAGCGTTTCCTAATCTTATAAATGGTATTGTAGCCACTTTTAACAAAAAGGTTAAAACTATAATTAGTGAACGCGGATTCCCTTCTGATAACGTAACTAGTAGACTTTCACTCTATATTTCAAAGATTTTCTATCCTGTTTTTTATAATAAATGTGATAAATTATTTTCTAATTCAGTATATATTAACAATGACTTAAAAGCTAACTTTGGTGTTAAAATCCCAATGGAGGTTATTTATAATCCTATAGAATTACCTGCCAAAATTATTGATTCTCAAACTTTAAATAAACCCACTAGCACTTTAAAAGTTATAACCGCTGGGACACTTAATAAACGAAAAAATCAGATAATGATTGTTAGAGCCGTTGCTGCCTCTCCATTAAAGTTTGACGTTTCAATTTTAGGTGGTGGTGAGTTACAAGAGTATTTAACGGACGAAATAAAAAAAGTAAATTTAGACCAACAAATCAATTTAAAAGGTAAAGTAAAAAACGTCAATGACTATTTACTAAACAATCAGTGTTTTGTATTATCATCATTTACAGAAGGCTTCCCTAATGCCTTAATAGAAGCTATGGCCATTGGTTTACCATGTATTTCTACAAATTGCTTGTCTGGTCCATTAGAACTCTTAAACGAAAATGAGCCAATTTCTATAAGTGATGGTGAAGTCTTTATAGGAAAATATGGCCTATTAGTTAATAATGATGACCATGCTGCTTTATCTAAGGCCTTAGATTACTACCATAACAACCCTAGCGAAAGAGAAAAATTTAGCAGATTAAGCTTAGAAAGAGCTAATGCATATAAATTAGATACAATTTATTATAAGTTTAATAAATTTATAACCACTTAACACTAATAAAAGATGTGTGGAATTAATGGTTTTATAGCCAAAACAAGCCGCGAAGCGCCTAAAGTAAAAGAT
Source organism: uncultured Winogradskyella sp. (assembly GCF_937958655.1). Classification (GTDB taxonomy): domain Bacteria; phylum Bacteroidota; class Bacteroidia; order Flavobacteriales; family Flavobacteriaceae; genus Winogradskyella. Next base: position 59,202 of record NZ_CALGNH010000033.1, read on the forward strand.
ATACTAAACACTATGAATGACCTTATCATTCATAGAGGACCTGATGAAGATGGTGTTTTTGCAGAGCAAAGTATCGACTATACCGTTGGTATGGCCATGCGACGTCTTTCTATAATTGATTTATCTTCAGGGAAACAACCAATTTTTTCTGACGACAACCAAATTGTAATCGTTTTTAATGGAGAAATATATAATTATAAAATTCTTAAATCTAGATTAGAAGCAGAAGGCGTTAACTTTAAAACCTCTAGTGATACTGAAGTCATCCTAAAAGCCTACGAAAAACACGGCGTAGAATCTTTTCAGTGGTTAGACGGTATGTATGGCTTTAGTATCTATGATAAAAGAATAAATAAGCTCTTTATAGCTCGAGATTTTTTTGGAGAAAAACCTTTATACTATACGCATACAGATAATGCGTTTATTTGGGCATCAGAGTTAAAATCCATTATTAAAACTTTAGATGTTACACCTAATATCTCTAAGAAAGGACTCAACCTCTATTTTAGGCTAACCTACATACCTGCACCGCATACGATATATGAAAACATTTATAAGCTAGAAGCCAATCATTACATTGCATATGATCTTAATACTCACCAAACAGAAATTCATAAAATAAATAACGAGTCTCAACCAAAAACTATCGATATTTCTTTTGATGATGCAAAAGCAAAAACTAAAGAACTTGTTTATAATAGTGTAGAAAGCAGATCTATTGCCGATGTGGGATTAGGAACATTTTTATCTGGTGGTGTAGACTCATCAATTGTATCACTGTGTTTGTCGCAAGCCACAGATAAAAAAATAAATACGTTTTCTATAGGATTTAAAAAAGCATCATACGATGAAACTGATAAATCTAGAGTGGTTGCAGATATGATTGGTAGTAATCATCATGAGTTTATTATCGATGAAAATGACCTAAAGAATAACATCCACGAAATTTTGGTGAATTTTGATGAGCCATTTTCAGACACTGCAGCTTTACCCACGCACCTACTCTCAGAAAAGACCAGAGAACACGTTACAGTAGCATTAACAGGAGATGGTGGCGACGAAGTTTTTGGTGGTTACAACAAATATTACATTGGTAAAATGAACAAAAAATATACCAGTGTTGTACCGAAAGCTTTACATAAAACAATAAATAAGTTAAGTAATAAATACCTTATTAATAAAGACGACACCAGAGGTAAAAAATTTCAGATTAATAAACTTTTAAATGCCATTAACTATAATGGTGATTTTTATTGGGATATTATTTCTTTAGCCAACACTAACAATCAGCTAAAAGAAATAATGACCGAAAATTATTACCAGAACGATTTATTTCAAGAATATAAAGACACCATTGGTAAACAGAAGATTGAAACTTTAACTGATTTTAGATTGGTTGACAAAATATTAAGTTTAGAAGGCGGAATGCTCGCTAAAGTTGATAGAACTAGTATGATGACCTCTTTAGAATGTAGAGCACCATTTCTAAACAGAGAAATTTGGGAATTTACCAATACGCTTTCTGAAAGCTATTTAATGAAAGGCTGGAATAAAAAATACATTCTAAAAGAAGCTTTTAGAGATCAATTTCCGGATGAATTTTTAGAAAAAGGTAAAAGTGGTTTTGGTAGTCCAACTGGCGACTGGCTAAGGCAAAGTCTTAAAAAAGAACTCGAAAGTTATATTGAACCAGAAATGCTTAAAGATCAAGGTATTTTTAATGTTGACGTCATTACAAAACTGGTAAAAGACCATTTAGATAGTAAAAAGGATAGCACTTTTAGAGTGTGGTCGTTTTATTGTTTCCAGAAATGGTACAAGTTTAATTTCCTGAATCAAAAATAACGAGATGGATAAAAAAAGAATATTACTTATTGCATCTTACGATGGTTCGCTCATTAGATTTAGAGGAGACTTTATAAAAAGCATGGTCGATAATGGCTTTGAAGTGTTTGCTGCTGCCCCAAGCTTTACAGAAAAATACAGTCAACTCATTAAAGACTTAGGCGCTACACCTATAGAATTTAATTTACAGCGTACAGGCCTTAATCCATTAAAGGATTTTAAATCTATTCATGAAATAAAATCCATTATCAAAGAAAATAAGATCGACTTGGTATTTCCATATACAGTTAAGCCAGTAATTTATGGCTCAATGGCTGCAAATATGTGCAAAGTGCCAGTTATATCATTAATTACAGGTTTAGGCTATGCCTTTACTGGTCTTAGTGCTAAGGCTAGAACGCTTCAACGTTTTAATGAAACCTTATACAAATTATCTATTAGAAAGAATAAGGTTATCGTGTTTCAAAATAACGACGATTACCAATTATTTTTAGATAGAAAAGTGATTACTAAAAAGCAAGAAGTCGCCTTTGTAAGTGGTTCTGGTGTTAATCTAGACCAATTTACTTTTAAAGAAAAAAACGCTTCAGATAAAGTAAGTTTTCTCTTGGTAGCAAGGTTGATTAAAGAAAAAGGAATCGCACTTTATATGGAAGCTGCCAAAATATTGAAAGCAAAATATCCAAAAGCAGAATTCCATTTAATTGGTGCTCCTGAAACATCACCATCAGCTATTAGTGAAGTTGAAATTAATCAGTTACACAAAGAAGGTGTTATCATTTTTCATGGAAAACAATCTAATATCAATGAGCATTTAAACCAAAGAGATGTGTTTGTGCTACCAAGTTATTACAGAGAAGGTTTACCAAGAACAACGCTAGAAGCTTGTGCCTGTGGAAACCCTATAATCACAACAGATTCTGTTGGTTGTAGAGAAGCAGTTAAAGAAGGTGAAAATGGATTTTTAATAGAACCTCAAAACCTCGATGCTTTAGTAAAACCTATGGAATATTTTATTACTAACCCAGATAAGATTAAGGAAATGGGCATTAATAGTAGGAAATATGCAGAAGCACGCTTTGATGTAAACCTAATAAACAAGGACTTAATCGATTTAATAAACAAAGTATTAATTTAATTGCTTTATTTGATTTGATTTCTTGAAAACCTACAATTTCGTATTATGAAAATTTACCCAAATTTAATAAAACGCCTAGCCGATTTTTTTGCCGCATTAATAGGTATATTAATAGTTTCTCTATTATTGATAACACTCATTATTATTCTTGCTATATATAATAACGGTAAACCATTTTTCTACCAAACAAGGACTGGTAAAAATGGTAAATTGTTTACCATTATTAAATTAAAAACCATGAACGACAAAAAAGATAGTGAAGGTAATCTTTTGCCAGTTGTGCATCGTATTACTAAAGTTGGCAATTTTTGTAGGAAATACTCTTTGGATGAAATTCCGCAATTGTTCAATATCCTTAAAGGAGATATGAGTTTAGTTGGTCCTCGCCCATTGTTGCCTAAATATTTACCGTTATATAACGAAAGGCAAAATAGAAGGCACGAAGTAACTCCTGGTATTACAGGTTGGGCACAAGTTAACGGTAGAAATGCCATAAGCTGGGAAGAAAAATTTGAATATGATGTGCATTACGTTGACAACCAATCTTTTTTCTTAGACTTAAGAATAATTTTTATGACTATCGATAAGGTCATAAATAAAAAAGACATCAATAATTCTGAAAATGAAGATATGCCTGTATTCACAGGCACAAAATAGTATTTAAATAATATTTACTTCTTTATAAGATTGAATAAAAGCCTTTGGCTGATATTCTTTGTCCATATATTTGTAAGACTGATAATGAATATTCTTTCCATTATCTAAAAGACAAACTGACTTCCAACTTAAAGCATTTGGTGCTACAAAATCTTTCTTTAAATTATCTGCAATATACCAATAAGTACTATTTGGAAAGTGAGTTTCAATAGCTTTAAAGTTGTTTGGATTAGGTTTTTCCGTGCCCAAATCTTCTGAGATTACAATTTTGCCAATTAAATCTTCAATACCAAGAGATTTAATTTTTGCCATTTGAGTTTTAGAACGACCATCTGTAATGATTCCTATTTTTCCTTCCTTGACTTTTGTTGCCTCAATAATTTCTAATGCACCTTCAAACAAGTTAATGTTTGGCACATGATTACGATACATTTCTATAAGTAATTGTTTTTCAATATTGTGTTTTGAGCTAAGAATCTCAAAAACATTTTCCTTGTTACGATACAAAGAGAACATTGAAGCGTATAATGGTTCCCAGTATTTGGGCTGGAGTTGTTTAGCAATAAATTGATACGCAGATTTTAAAAAATCTAACTCATTGTAAAGAGTGTCGTCTAGGTCAAAGACAATGACGGTATTTTTATTAACCTTTATATCCACGTACTAAAATTTCGTCATCATATCTAATCATTAGCAAATCGCTTTCCCAAGAATCAAATTTATCATCAATCACAATGTTGAGAAAATATTCTTCAATAATCCATTTTGGGTAGTTTGCTCCTGCTAGATAAGACAATGGATATCCACCACCAAATCTCGGATTTATTTCAATAGCATAGATTTGATAATCGTCATCATTGTGCATAAAAAACTGAGCTGTAACACAACCTCTAACACCTCCTATAGTTTTGAGATGTTCCTTAATATATTCTACCAAGGCGTTATTTTCTGTAAGAGCTTTATAGACTTCTCCATCTCTTACCTCAAGCCTTTTTCTTGGCACTGCACATTTAAGTTGGCTATCTTTAGAATAATATAAATCACAGGTAAACTCAGTAAAGTCATCATGATTTAGGTATTCTAAAAACATTAATTTATCGTTTTCAAAATGGTAATCAGTTAAGTCGCTTTTAGTGTTAATCACGTGCGTATCAACACTTCTACTACCATCATAAGGTTTAATAAACATTGGTAAAGAGTAATTATCTTTTTCGTACTCTTCAGCCGTTTGTATGCCTTTATCTTCAAAAAATTGATGAATCTGTCTTTTATTACGACATTTCTTAATAAAATCTATGGAAGATATAACTACTAGCATACCTGCTTTTTCTAAACGTGCTTTATTTTCCGAAAGCTGGAGCAATTCTGTATCTATAGTCGGTATAATAAGCTTTATATTATTTGATTGACATAAGCCAACAAACTCTTCAAGATATAGCTCGTCATCTAGTCTAGGGACTTCAAAATAATGATCAGCCACTTGGCAGGCAGCAGAAAGCTCTGGGTGAGAATCAGAAGCATATACTTTAGATTCTGGGTAAATCTTCTTCAGCTCTTTTTGAAAAGCTCGAACTAGGGAAACTCGCCTTCCTGCGGAAGTGATTAAAATGTTCATGTTATTGAGTTAAGGGCAAAATAATATTCACAATATATGTAAAAAAAATAAATATACTGTTGTCATAGAACTATCAACAATTGTTCCTATGTACAGCATATTAATTAGTTAAAGTAATACATTATAGATTAATTACTAAATATGAATGTAAAAACATGGCAGTAAATGAATACAAAAATGATTACATCATACTTAAAATTCGTTGGTTTACCATATCATAATTATTAGCTTTGCAACTTGTCTTTGAGGCATTTAAAAACGTGAATTTTTACCTTTTATCGTGTTTATTTGGGCAGTATCATAATATTAATGCATATTGAACCCGATTTTAAATCGTGTCCCAAATCCCTCTAAGACATGAAATTGAACGGTAATGTAAATTACTTAACAATTTTTGCTTATGAAACCTAAAATATGGTTGTCCTCACCTCACATGAGTGGCAAAGAACAAACGTTCGTAAACGAAGCTTTTGATACCAACTGGGTAGCTCCATTAGGACCTAATGTTAATGGATTTGAAGCTGATCTCCAATCTTATCTTAATGAAGATAGACATATAGCTGCTTTGGCATCTGGTACTTCCGCTTTACATTTGAGTTTAATATTACTTGGTGTTACTTATGGCGACGAAGTTATTTGTCAAAGTAAAACATTTTCTGCATCTGCAAATCCTATAGTGTACCAAGGAGCAACACCTGTATTTGTTGATAGTGAAAGAGAAACTTGGAATATATGCCCAGAACAGCTAGAGATCGCTATAAAAGACAGAATTAAAAACGGTAAAAAACCAAAAGCAATTATTGCGGTGCATCTTTACGGTATGCCTTACAAAGCAGACGAGATAAACAAAATTGCCGCAGCATACAACATCCCTATAATAGAGGATAGTGCAGAATCTCTCGGAAGTCATTACAAAAACCAAAACTGCGGTACTTTTGGAGAATTAGCAATCCTATCCTTTAATGGAAATAAAATCATTACCACCTCAGGAGGAGGTGCTTTAGTTGCTAAAACTAAAGACCTAAAAGATAAAGCTGTTTTCTTAGCGACTCAAGCTAGAGACAATGCTCCACACTATCAGCACTCACATATTGGTTATAATTATAGAATGTCTAACATCGTAGCAGGTATTGGTCGTGGACAAATGACGATATTAGATAGTCATGTCGCAAAAAGACGCGCAAATCATAAATTATATCAAGAGGCATTTAAAACTATAAGCGAAATTGAGTTTTTAAATGAACCAGAAGGTCATTTCTCTAACCGATGGTTATCTTGCATACTGTTAGATTCAAAAGATAGAAGAGAAGGCTTAAGGCTAGCTTTAGAAAAAGAGAATATTGAATCTAGACCTTTATGGAAACCAATGCATCAACAGCCCATTTTCAAAGATTCACCAAGCTATATTAATGGCGTATCTGATGATTTATTTGAAAGAGGACTTTGTTTACCAAGTGGTTCAAATTTAACTAATGAAGAATTAGATAGAGTAATTTATACTATAAATATGTATTTTGCGGTATGTTAGTTAAATTTTTAAATAGAATTTCACAGAGATATGCCTCTCAGTGGCTTGTACTTTTATTTGACCTTTGTGTTATAATAGTTACGTTTTTCTTTGCTCACCTCATTAGATTTAATTTTCAATTTAATTTTGATTTTGATCTATTCTTAAGACAAATCCCTTATGTTTTTAGTGTTGCAACAATTAGTTTACTTGCTGTTGGTTCTTATAAAGGTGTCGTTCGGTTTACAGGTTTTAAAGACATCTTAAACGTTATTATCGGTGCTAACATCCTTGCAACCATACTTGTATGCACCACATTTTTATGTAGAAAATTTTATGGTACAAATACAATTTTCAATATATCAGGTGCAATTATATATATCCACTTACTTTTAAACATTTTGTTTTTAATAGGTGCTAAGCTATTTATTAAGTCCTTGTATAATTACATTACACAGGATGCAAGAAAAACGTCTAATGTTTTAATTTTTGGAGCAGGTAGCTCGGGCATGCTTACGTATGACGCCATTTTGAACGATGCAAAAAATGGTTTTAGAGTCGTTGGCTTTATAGATGATGACGAACGTAAAGTAGGTAAAAAAATAAACCTTCTTAAGGTTAATAAAATTGATGCAATAGATAAAGCATTTATTAAAAAGTACGATGTAGAAGATGTAATTATCTCTATTCAAAATATTGAGCCTACACGACTACTACAAATTACCGGCAACTTATTTTCACTTGGATTAAAAGTTAAAATAGTCCCTCCTGTGCAAAGTTGGATTGATGGAGATCTTAATATAGGCCAAATTAAAGAGGTGAAAATTGAAGATCTTTTAGGAAGAGAGCCTATTCATATTAAAAACCCAGATTTAGAAGATCAGTACGATAATAAGGTGATACTCATTACTGGAGCCGCAGGATCTATCGGAAGCGAAATTTCTAGAAAAGCAAGTCTATACAATTATAAAAAGTTGATATTAATTGATAATGCTGAATCAGCCTTATATGATATTCAGCAAGAATTTAGACAATTAGGACTTAGTAATATAGAGGCCATTGTTGCGGATGTCCGTAACAAAACGAGAATTGATCAAATCTTTGATCAGTATAAGCCAAAAATTGTGTTTCATGCAGCAGCTTACAAGCACGTTCCACTAATGGAAAACAATCCTTTTGAAGCTGTAACAGTAAATATTGGAGGTACAAGAAATGTTGCTGATACAGCTGTAAAACATAGTGTAGATAAGTTTGTTTTAATATCTACCGACAAAGCAGTAAACCCAACAAACGTTATGGGTGCAACAAAAAGAATTGCAGAACTTTATGTGACGTGTCTTAAAGGAAAAGGTCATACCAGATTTATAACCACACGCTTTGGCAATGTATTAGGTTCTAATGGCTCTGTTATTCCGCTTTTTAAAAAGCAAATAGAAAATGGTGGCCCTTTAACAGTAACGCACAAGGATATTACAAGATATTTTATGACTATACCAGAAGCGTGCCAGCTCGTACTAGAGGCTGCTGCAATGGGTAATGGTGGTGAAATTTTTGTTTTTGACATGGGTGAACCTATTAAAATATTTAATTTAGCTACAAACATGATTATTCTTTCGGGCCTTCGTTATCCTGAGGATATTGATATAAAAATAACAGGACTAAGACCAGGCGAAAAAATTTATGAAGAACTCTTAGCCGATGGAGAAAACACTAAGAAAACCTACCACGAAAAAATAATGATTGCAAAATCAAGACAGATTAACCTTGATGAGACTGTAAGTAAAATAAACAAATTAACGTCTATTAATTCATTATCTCAACCCTTAGAAATCGTATCTATTATTAAAGCTTTAATACCAGAGTACATTTCTAACAACTCCACTTATGAAGTGTTGGACACAAAAAAATAATTAACGAAATCGAATATTTATAATAATGAAAACACGTAATCTTCTTATACTAATTATTACTATTTTATCGCTTTACTCTTGCGGATCAAAAAAGAATCTTGTTTATTTTCAGGATGAACCTTTAGATAATGCTGGAGTTCTAATGTCAGAACCGAAACAGATTATTTATAAGCCAGATGACATTTTAACGATTAATGTATCGGCTTTAGATCCAGCTGCTGTTCAACCCTTTAATTTGGCTCTGGTAGCAAGTAACTCTTCAAATATTACTAGTGCTCAGGGTGCCTTGCAAATGCAAACCTATCTTGTAGATTATTATGGTAATATCGAATTTCCCGTATTAGGACAAATTAAAGTGGCTGGCTTAAACAGAACCGAGTTAACCGCTCTATTAACTGAACGTATTAGTGAATATGCAAAAAACCCGATTGTTAATGTAAGGCTTGCCAATTTTACGGTTACAATTTTAGGTGAAGTGAGTAATCCTGGTACATTTACTATACAAGATGAAAGAATTACGTTATTAGAGGCTTTAGGATTAGCCAGTGATCTAACCATTTTTGGTAAACGTAAAAATGTTCTTTTAATTAGAGAGGTAGACGGTAAAAAACGATTTGCTGAAGTAGATTTAACCTCAGTAAATGCAGTGAATTCTCCAGTATATTATTTACAACAAAATGATGTTATTTATGTAGAACCCAACAATGCAAGAATTAGAGCATCATCATTTAACCAAAATAATAGTGTACTTATTTCAGCAATAGGTACATTAACTACAATAGTTGCTGTATTTATACTAAGAAATTAATACTACCTTACTACCAATTAATCTATGAAAACATCTAATGTAGACATTAAGCAAACCATAGGGCTATTTTTTTCATACTGGAAATGGATACTCTTGTCTGTTGTTATTGCCCTAATTTTAGGGTTTACTTATTTACGTTATACAGCTTATGAGTACAAAGCTGTTGCTACAATTAAAATACAGGACGAAAAAGAATCTAAAAAACTACCAAGCCTTGAGAGTCTTAGCAGTGAAGGTTTGTTTGCGCAGGGTACAGATAAAGTTAAGGACGAAATAAAAGTTATTCAATCTAGAGCCATTGCTGAAAAAATTATTAAAACATTAGATCTTAATATCCGATATTTTGCAGATGGTAAAATTAAAGAACAAGAATACTATAAAAACTCACCTGTTAAAATTAACTTTTTGGCTAGTGACTCAGTTATAGATCAACTTAAAACTGCTATTAATATTAAAATTAAATCTCAAACAGAGTATATATTATTTAAAGGAAAAGAGCGATCTTTATTAGACAGGGAGGACTCCGAAGGAAAAGTTTATGCCTTTGGAGATAAAGTTAATACAAGATATGGTGGCTACGTTATAACACCAAATCTAGGCCCTGATGGTTTAATTATTGGTACTAATTTAAAAATAACCGTTAGCCCTTTAAGAAAATTAATAGACCAATACTCTGGCAGCATAGGCATAGGTACAGAAAAGGGTTCTAGTGTTTTAAAACTCGAATTAAAACAAACGGTAGCCCAAAAAGCTGTAGATTATTTAAATCAGTTAATCTTAGAGTACAATAGAGATGTTTTAAAAGACAAAGAAGAGGTTGTTAAAGTAACTACTGATTTTATTAATAAACGATTAGACCAAGTCTCCAAAGAATTAAGCCAGGTAGAATCTAATGCAGAACTATTACAACAACAAAATAACATCACCGCCTTAAGTTCACAAACGGATTTAAACCTTCAGACTAAAAAACAACTTGAGCAGCAGATTAATAGTACTTCAACTAACATACAAACCATAAAATATCTTGAAGAAGAAGTAAATGATAATAGTAAAATAAGTGATCTCTTACCAGAAATTAATATTAATGATTCTAATACGGCTCAAATTATTAGAAATTATAATGAGCTTGTAGCGCAGCGTGATAGAATTTTAGGAAATTCTAGCGAAAAGAATCCAGTTGTTATTCAACTGAATAACCAAATTAATGGCTTAAAAGATAACTTAAAAAACTCGCTTCAAAGTATTAAGAAAACCTCTGAGCTTACGCTTAATAATTTAACTAGCGAAAGCAGACGTGTAAGCGGTCAGTTATACACAGCACCGTCAAAAGCAAGAAAATTTAGAGGGATCCAAAGACAACAAGATATAAAAGAATCATTGTATTTATATCTTTTAGAAAAGCGCGAAGAATCTGCCATACGCTTTGGTATGTATTCTCCAAATGCAAAAATCATTGACAGCGCACACTCATCATACTTGCCTGTTGCACCAAATAAGACCGTAATATATTTAGCATCATTTATTTTAGGTTGTATGATCCCTATAGGCTTTATTTACCTAATCGATCTTTTAGATGTTAAAATATATACTAAGAAAGATCTCGAAGATTTATTAGATGATATCCCATTTTTAGGAGACATCCCTAAAACATCTAAAAAAGAAAAATTGGTAAAAAAAGTAGATTATTCTCCTAAAGCAGAAGCCTTTAGAATTGTAAGATCCAATATAGATTTCATTCTTAAAGACGTAAAAGGAAGAGCCAAAAAGCTATTTATAACATCTACCAAAGCACAAGAAGGTAAGTCTCATACAAGTACAAATTTAGCCTCTTCAATTTCTTTTTCTAATAAGTCTGTACTGCTAATAGAAATGGATATTAGAGTTCCTAAAATTCTAGATTACTTAGGGTTTAAAGAAAAACCCGAAAAAGGGCTTTCAGATTACATTGCGGATAAAACTATAAAGCCTCAAGATGTAGTTTTTAAACATAAAGAAAACCCCTTTTTAGATATCATTCCTTCTGGCACAATACCTCCTAACCCATCTGAGTTATTAATGAGTGACCGTGTAGAAGAACTATTTAACTATTTTGAAACTAAATATGACTACATTATTGCGGACACCTCCGCTGTAGGATTGGTAAGTGACACCCTTCTGATAGCTAAGTTTGCAGACATGTTTGTTTACGTAGCCAGTGCTAACAATGTAGACAAAAGACAGTTAGCACATGTAGCGCAGCCTTTATATAATGAAAATCGTATACCAAACATGACCATGCTACTTAACGGAGTTAAAAAAGGCAGAAAAGGTTATGGCTATGGTTATGGCTATGGAGCAGACCCTGCCCAGAAAAAGAAGTGGTACAACTTTTTTTCAAATTCTAAATAAAATAATTTATCCATGAGAACTCTAATGCTTCATAGTGTTGGTTGTGAAAATGAAAATTGGTATAGGAAGTGGTTATCCATTTCTCTAGATCATTTTGAAAACTTTTGCAAGTATTTAGTAAATAATAATTACGAAACTATATTTCTTGACGATTGGATAAAAGATCCAACAGCCAAAAAAAAGGTCGTACTCACTTTTGATGACGGTTATTTAGATAACTGGGTATACGCTTATCCAATATTAAAAAAATATGGCTTAAAGGGGACTATTTTTGTGAATCCAGAATTTGTTCAAAATGAAACCAATATTAGACACAATTTAGAAGATGTTTGGAATAACAAGGTAAATAAATCTGACCTTAGACCACTTGGATTTTGTAATTGGGCAGAGCTTAAGGTATTACAAGACTCAGGTGTTATGGATATTCAATCACATAGTATGAGTCATAACTTTTATTACTATTCCGACAAAATTAAAGACATTTATACAGGACAACCAAAATACAATTGGCTACCATGGCTAACGCAACCTAAACGCAAACCATACTATATAAACGAAGATCAATCTCAATCTGATTTTACAAAATATGGTAGACCTATTTTTGAATTTGACAGAGCTTTAAGAGTGCGTAGATATATGCCTGATGAAAAATTTATTGAATATTGTGTTGATGAATATAAAAACACCGATAAGCCCGTTGACAAAAAAGCATTAATAGAAAAAATAAATCTAAAGCTCAAAGAACTTCCTGGCAAATTAGAATCGGATAAGGCTATGCAAGATCGTTATACCTATGAGCTTGCTGAGAGCCGAAGAATACTGCAAGAAAAACTTAATAAGCCAGTGGATTTTATTTGTTGGCCAGGTGGTGGTTTTAATCAAGAAAGCATAACAATAGCCAAGAAAGCTGGCTATAAAGCTATGACAGCATCTGATAATAAGATTAAATCATTTAATACCGATGGTATTCTTAATATTGGTAGAAACGCAATGACCTCCTTTATACAAACACCAAAACGAGATCACTATATTAAAAATCCACAATTCTTGGTGACTTTATTTAAATATCATGAAGGGCACTCTGTGAGTGAATATTTATATAAATTCAGAAAGCTATTCTTAATACTAAAAGATAAAGTTGCTTAAGATTTAAATTTTTCGACGTTTTCTTTCGGTTTTTAGAAGTGATAACTCTCTATTAGTTTGTCCAGCTACAGAAGTGTTCTCCTCTGCCCTTCTTATTAAATAAGGCATAACGTCTTTAACTGGCCCAAAAGGGATATACTTAGCTACATTATAGCCATTGGCTGCTAAATTGAAGCTTATATGATCGCTCATACCATAAAGTTGACCAAACCAAACATTATTATCTTGTTTATTAATATTTAAGGTATTCATAATTTCCATAGCTAAATAACAACTACGCTCATTATGTGTCCCTATAAATATGGCCATGTCATTTAAATGATTGAGCATATATTTTAAAGCTTCATTAAAATTGTTATCCGTAGCTTGCTTGTCCTTACAAATTGGCGATGTATAGTTTTTTTCTTCTGCTCTTTCGCGTTCTTTTTCCATGTAAGCACCTCGGACAATTTTTATACCAACCTTAAAACCATTGACTTTGGCTCTATGGTGAAGTGACTTAAGATAATCTAGCCTATCCCATCTATAGCATTGCAATGTATTATATACTATAGCTTTATCTATATTATACTTACGCATCATTGTTTCCACTAAATCATCTGCTGCGCCTTGCATCCAACTTTCTTCACCATCTATCAATACTTCAACATCTTTTTCTTTAGACAGCTTGCAAACTGTATCAAAGCGTTCTACAATTCTATTCCACTCTTGTTCTTCTTGCTCAGTAAATACCTGTCCTTCGGTCTTTTTTTGGTAAAGACGAAATCTGCCAAAGCCCGTGGGCTTAAAGACCACTATTGGCATAGCTTCTTTTTCATCACAAAAATGAATAATCTTTAGTATCTTTTCTAAAGCGTTATCAAATTGGGCTTCGGTTTCCTTACCTTCTACAGAATAATCTAAAACAGAACTAACTCCCTTGGTGTATAATTTATCTATTACCGGAAGACAATCTTCTTCATTAATACCACCACAGAAATGATCAAATACTGTTGATCTAATTAAACCTTCAACAGGCAAATTAGCTTTGAGCGCAAAATTAGTAGCTGCTGTACCAATTCTAACCAATGGTTGAGAAGATATCATTTTAAATAAAAAGTAGGCACGCTCTAATTCTGAGTCGGATTTTAACGAAAATGCTGTTGCTGTATTTTCAAATAGTGAGTGATCGATCATTATAAAGGATAATAGATATACAAATATATTTAATTCTAGTAGTACTTTTTTCTATAAAAAGGAGGTATTTTTGCCGTAATAAATTCCTTACTATTTAACCCTATGAGGTCTATAAACACAAAGAATGCCGTAGTTCATTTTAACGAAAATATTTATAATGAACTAAACGCGTATATAAAATCTTCAAACCCTTCTAGCATTTTTATTCTTGTAGATACCAATACACACGATCTTTGCTTGCCCAATTTGTTGGCTAATATGGAATCTGGTGATACCATAGTTGAAGTTATGGAAATGCCAGAAGGAGAAGATCATAAAACAATTGATATCTGCACAGGGGTTTGGGAAGCGCTTTCTGAATACCATGCGGATCGAAAAAGTTTGCTTATTAATTTAGGTGGTGGCGTTGTTACAGATTTAGGTGGTTTTGTAGCGAGCACCTACATGAGAGGTATTGATTACATTAACGTACCTACATCTTTATTAGCTATGGTAGATGCTTCTGTTGGAGGGAAGACAGGTGTAGATTTGGGTGTGCTTAAAAATCAGGTTGGAGTTATTAGCGAAGGCAGTATGGTACTTGTAGATACCGCTTTCTTAGAAAGTTTACCTGCTAACCACATGGTGTCTGGTTATGCAGAAATGCTTAAGCACGGATTAATATATGATAAAAATTACTGGCAAAGTCTTATAAATTTTGAAAAATTAGATCTTAACGATTTAGATGAATTAATCCATGAATCTGTTGGTATTAAAAACAAGGTTGTTTCTGAAGATCCTACTGAGAGTGGTTTCAGAAAAATTTTAAATTTTGGGCATACACTTGGCCATGCTATAGAAAGCTACTTTTTAGGCAATGCAGATAAAATACCTCTATTACATGGCGAAGCTATAGCTGTTGGGTTAATTTTAGAAAGTTACATATCCCATAAACTACTAAACTTAAGCACTAATGAGTTACAAGACATTACACAAGGTCTGTTAAAAACCTTTACTAAGGTAGATATTACTGAGGATGATCAAAAGGTAATTATCAAACTTTTAAAGCACGACAAAAAAAATAGCCATGGTATTATAAAGTTTGTTCTACTTGAAGCTATAGGCAAACCTAAAATAGATTGTGAGGTCAGTAACGACTTAATTTTAGAAGCTTTTACTTACTATAAAAATTTTAAAACTACTTAAGCTACAAATAACGCTCAGAGATAACAGTGTTATGATGATTCTCATGACCCATAATTATGTAGCCAATTGCCCTTACTGAAATTGGTGAACCACTAGCTTGCCCTATAAATAATAAATCGGCTTGGGTGAAACTTTCAAATAACGCAATAGTGCTGTGTCTCACAGCCCTATATTCGGCAATTAAACTTTTTAAAGTTCTTTCTTTAATATTTGAGTTTAACATATAATCGTCTTGCTCAAAACCAGCCAAAGGAGTTACATCTCTTCTTGCAATTCGTAATGCTCTATATGCAAATATACGTTCAGTATCTATAATATGAAGTAGAATTTGCTTTATAGTCCACTTACCTTCTGCGTAGGCATAATTATGCTTCTCTAGGGCGATATTACTATAAAAGTCTGTATGGCTTTCTAAATTGCTTTTTAAGCCCTTAATAAGGTCTAAATCGGTAGCCTTGTTTATGTACGTTTTATAATAAGGATTATATTCTTCTTTATGTATTTTATTAGATATTTTCATAGTTTATGATTTAAAATAAAAAATACTGTCTAAAAAAATAAAACCGCCAGAAATATATTACCTCATTATCATTAATTTATGCGGCAGTTCCTTTTTTGACAGAAATATAGATTATAGACAGTATCTTAAATAGTCTAGAATTAAAAATTATAATTCATTGAATATCTTGTGCATTAAGCGTTTTTTATCATTAATACTTTCTTCTAATGATATCATAGTTTCAGTTCTATATACGCCATCAATATCATCTAACTGAAAGATAATATCCTTGGCATGGGTGGTATCATGCGCTCTTATTTTACAAAAGATATTAAATTTACCAGTAGTTATGTGTGCGACAGTAACATATGGAATTTCTGTAATACGCTCTAACACAAACTTAGTTTGAGAGGTATTTTGTAAAAACACACCCACGTATGCAATAAATGAATATCCTAATTTTTTATAATCTAGAGTTAATGAAGATCCTTTAATAATACCTGCTTCTTCCATTTTTTTAACACGTACATGAACTGTACCTGCAGAAATTAACAATTTCTTTGCAATATCTGTAAATGGAATACGCGTGTTATCTATTAGCATATCCAAAATTTGATGATCTATTTCGTCCAATTTAAACTTAGCCATAATTTAATAATTATCAATTTCTCGACAAAATAAAGCAATTTAAAATAGAAATGTTTATTATTTTTTGATTATGTCACAGTTTTAGCGAGATTTTCTCATTATTTAATAATACGAAATCGATTTCGTTACCTACCTTTATTTCAGAATTTTCTTTTGTAAATACGTTTTTGCCCTTTGCATCAATTTCTCTATGGCCGTGGCAAGCTTTTAGATTAGAAATCGCTTCAACTACAGGCATAAACTCAATATACCCATTAATAAGCGCCTCTTTGTATAAAATACCAATATCTTGTACGGAATTATTCAATGCTTTAACCGTCACATTTCTAATAAGAATATCGTAAAACAACGTTCCATTTTCAGGAATGGAGAAATAATCATCCGATACCGATGGATCAACGCCATCTGCAATCACCTTTAACCCTTTTAAAATAGAAAAGAACATAAGCTTTCTAACCACTTCTCTATTATAGTCTTTTGGATAATGCCCAGCTTCATATAAAATCGTAGGCACATTAAAGGACTGAAAGGTATCACCAACACAGTTTAAATTAAAACCATCATCGTACCGAGCAACACCACCTAATATCTGACCCTGTAAACTCTTGTTAATTTGAGAAATAATAGACATAGCCACTTTTCTAGTACTTGTAATTGATCGCTTTTTATCTTGTGAAGGCGCTAAGAAAGACAAAACCGATGACGTATTGGTTGTACCTACATTATAA
Source organism: uncultured Winogradskyella sp. (assembly GCF_937958655.1). Classification (GTDB taxonomy): domain Bacteria; phylum Bacteroidota; class Bacteroidia; order Flavobacteriales; family Flavobacteriaceae; genus Winogradskyella. Next base: position 76,452 of record NZ_CALGNH010000033.1, read on the forward strand.
ATAGTACGCTGCCCATGAAGATTAAAACAATAGTCTGGCTTAAAAGTATTGAAAACACTTCTTAATACTACACTTTCTGGCTGCGACAAATTTTGCGCATCTCTATTAAGGTCTACTCCACATGCATTCAACCTCGTATAACGTTCTGCACCATCTGGATTTAATATTGGAATTACAAATAAGGTACAATTGCTTAATATATCATTTGGTATATCATTGTTAGTAACGAACAAAGCAAAACAATCAAACAACGCTTTTGTGGTAGTAGATTCATTACCATGCATTTGAGACCACAATAAAACTTTCTTTGGCCCATTACCAAACTTTAAAGCATAAATAGGTCTATTCTCAGCTGATTTTCCTACTACAGAAATATCTTCCTGTGAATATTTAGTTAAACATTTTTCTATGTGTGAATTAGTAATGTAACGACCAAATAATTCTGGAGATTTTACTAATGAATAATAACTATTTAAACGGTCTATAAACATAATAAATTTAGTTGTTGTTACAAATGTAATCATTTGACATTTTACAATTGTAAACTTCAATTTCTAATACACAGATAACAATTGTATACAATTTAATACGGCTAAACATTATAGCACTACTCGGCTATTGTAAAAAAAATTACAATCTATTGATACAAACATTATTTTATTAAAAATCAATATTTTAAAGATATTAATTAAAGTGTTTATCTAAGTTTAATTCTATTATTTTAAAGAAAATGGCTTACTTTTAAATACTATAGTTTACATTTGTATCGTTATTTATTAAAAACAAAAGTTTACAATGGTAAACCAAGAGGAATTTACAAAACGACTCCAAATAGTCATTGATTATTACGACGAAACTGCATCTGGTTTTGCTGAAAAAATCGGCGTACAACGCTCTAGTATTTCTCATATTTTATCAGGAAGAAACAAACCTAGTTTAGAGTTTGTAATGAAGGTACTCCACGCTTGTCCTGAGGTAGAATTGTACTGGTTACTAAATGGCAAAGGTAATTTTCCTAACACTATATATATCTCTAAAAATACCGAACCTAATATTACACCCACTCCAAAAGCACCTCAACCCATTACTAGCGCAAACTCAGATATTGAAAAAATAGTTATTTTTTATAAAGACGGTACTTTTAAATCCTACCTACCTTAACTGAATCCTCTTATTGCTTACCTTTGCTCAAAATAAGATTATGAAATACTTTTTTTGTCTTTTTTTAGCCTTCCTTTTTATTGGGTGTTATGAAGTTGAGCGTAACTGTACTGATTTTAAAACAGGTGAATTTGAATTTAATTACACTATAGATGGTATTGAAAAAACAGGTCGTTTTAAACGAACAGAAACACTTAATATAGATTATTACAACGGAAAGATTGACAGCTCTTCTATACGCTGGATCAATGAATGTGAGTTTATTTTAAAGAAATTAAACCCAAAGACAAATGCAGAAAAAGACCCTATTCATATGAAAATCTTATCTACTGAAGGCAAATATGCATATACTTTTGAGTATAAACTCGCGGTAAAGAAACCGAACAGACCACAACGTACTGAAAAAGGAATTGCACATAAAATTAACTAAATAAAATGCTGGATTTTTTATTAACTACTGATGCGCTTTTAGCACTGCTTACCTTAACTTTTTTAGAAATTATACTAGGTATTGACAATATTGTTTTTATCTCTATAGCAGCAAATAAATTACCAGAACACCAGAGAAATAAGGCGACTAACATTGGACTTGTTCTTGCAATGGTGCAGCGTATCGTACTACTATTCTTTGTTTCATTCTTAGTAGGATTAAGTACCCCTTTTTACAAATACACCTCTAGTTGGTTAGCTATTGCATTAAGTTGGCAGGCTATAATTTTGTTCGCTGGTGGTTTATTTCTAATCTATAAAAGTACAAAGGAGATCCGAGAAAAGGTAGAAACACCCTCTAATGATAAAGAGAATGTTAAATCTAGGGCTATAAAATCTTTACAACATGCCATTACACAGATACTTATAATTGACTTTATATTTTCGGTTGATTCTATATTAACAGCTGTAGGAATGACTAACGGTTTGCATCCTAACAATAATTACACTTTAATTCTAATGATTATTGCCGTAATTATTTCCATTGCAGTAATGATAAGCTTTGCTAATCCGATTCGTAAGTTTATAGACCGCAATCCAAGTATGCAAATTTTAGGACTATCCTTCTTAATCCTAATTGGATTTATGCTCATTACAGAGGCCGCCCATTTATCGCACACTAAAATTTTCGAAAAATCCGTAGGCGCAATACCTAAAGGTTACCTCTATTTCGCAATAACCTTTTCATTATTTGTAGAATTCTTAAACTTTAAAACCAAAAAGAAAAAGCATAGATAAGCTAAAATTAAAACATTGTAACCTGACCCTGATCATCAATATCTAAATCAGAATCGTCATCGTTGGCCTCATTGTCTTTATTTTGACTTTTAGGGTTATCGAGCGCTGTTTTATCATTATCAGAAGTTACAGCTACAGTCTCCTCATCTACAACTTCAATATCATCCGCGTGCACTTCTTCTGGCGCTTCATAAGGTAATGAAGCAAGCAAACTAACCTGATTTATTTTATCTTTAGTTAATTGATTTCCAAGCGCACTAATGCCTTTTATTGAAATAAATTGTTCAAGATCAACTTCCATGCTCGGTTTACGTTCTTTACCGCGTTCTTTAGTAAATTCTACCTCAGCAACTGGCCTCCAATCTGTTGATACTATTTCTAATTGTGAGTTTGGATGGTCCGATATAAACAACTCTTCTCTACCTTCTTGCTCTACTACAAATCGCTTTACATAATACCGTTCTTTTTCACCGTCATAGTAAATTACTGAAATAGGTTTTTTCGGTATCCATTTTTCTAAAACAATCATATCACCATCAAAGTGCGTAGTTAGTTCGGGTATTATGGTTTTAATAATTCCAGATTGTGTAATAACCAATAAGCGATCTTCACCTCTAAATTCACCAATAAGTTCACCTCGTTCGTCTACATTGAGACGCTGCACAGCATCATCAAACCATATTTTCCTTGGTTTTAATGTAGATACCCCTTTTTCTTTTAGTTCTACGCGCTTTACAGAATATTTAGTCACTAAGTTTCCTTTAGAAGATCTTCCTTTAATAAGTATATCCGCAAAATCTAAATCCCACTTAAGCTTCTTAATACTACCTACTTGTCGTAATAAAATGGTTACTACCTCTGCTTCACCATTAGGGTTAGCAGAAAAATACCAAACCATAGAGTTTTTGTTACCGTTAGCTAAGTCATACTCTCTATCTCTAGTAATACTAGTAACTGCAAAACGTTTTACGTAAGATGGTCCTCCTTTGCCATCTCTATAAATCATATTATAAATTGTACGCTTATCTTTTTTCTTAAATACGGCAACATGGATAATGTTTTTACCGATAAAGGTTTTAGAGTCTACCTTAGTTACCATCATCTTACCTTCTTTGGTAAAAACAATGATATCATCTATATCACTACAATCGCAAACATATTCATCTCTTCTTAAAGAAGTCCCTATAAAACCTTCCTCTCTATTTACGTAGAGTTTGGTGTTTCTTATCACCACTTTTGTGGCATCAACATCTTCAAAAATCTTTAATTCTGTTTTACGCGCTTTACCCTCACCATAATCTTTTTTCAATCTTTCAAAATAAGCTATTGCATAATCTATAAGATTTTTGAGATGATGTTTTACCTCAGCTATTTGGTCTTCTAATGCATCTATCTTTTGCTGTGCTTTATCGATATCGAATTTAGAAATTCGTTTAATTCGTATTTCGGTTAGTCTTGCAATATCATCTTCAGTAACAGCGCGCTTTAAATGTTTAATATGTGGTTTTAAACCCTTATCTATAGCAGCGATAACGCCTTCCCAAGTTTCTTCTTCTTCTATATCTCTATAGATTCTATTTTCTATAAAAATACGCTCTAACGATGCAAAATGCCATTGTTCTTCAAATTCATTAAGCCTAATCTCTAATTCTTGCTTTAATAACTGAACGGTATTATCAGTTGAGCGACGTAACATCTCAGAAACACCAACAAAGAGTGGTTTATTATCCTCAATAACACAACCTAACGGTGAGATTGACGTCTCACAGTTTGTAAAAGCATACAAGGCATCAATGGTTTTGTCTGGCGACAGACCAGAGGGCAAATGAATTAATATTTCTACCTCAGCAGCTGTATTATCCTCAATCTTTTTTATTTTAATTTTCCCTTTATCATTCGCCTTTAAAATGGAATCAATTAAAGACGACGTCGTTGTACCAAAAGGAATCTCTGTAATGGCTAGTGTATTTTTATCGTGTTGCGCAATTTTTGCTCGCACCCTCACCTTTCCGCCACGCATACCATCATTATAGTTGGTCATGTCTGCTATACCTGCCGTTGGAAAATCTGGCAATATGGTAAAACGTTTACCTTTTAAATGCTTCACCGATGCATCAATAAGCTCAATAAAATTATGCGGTAAAATTTTTGTTGATAAACCAACGGCGATACCTTCTCCTCCTTGAGCTAAAAGCAAAGGAAACATTACAGGCAGGTTTATTGGTTCTTTGCGCCTACCATCATAAGAGGCTTGCCAATCTGTAATTTTAGGATTATACACAACATCTAAAGCAAACTTAGATAACCTTGCCTCAATATATCGTGAGGCTGCTGCTCGGTCTCCAGTTAATATATTTCCCCAGTTTCCTTGGGTATCTATTAACAGGTCTTTTTGACCAATCTGCACCATAGCATCCGCAATACTAGCATCTCCATGCGGATGGTATTGCATGGTATGCCCAACGATGTTTGCTACCTTGTTGTAACGCCCATCATCTAAATCCTTCATGGAATGCATTATACGTCGTTGTACAGGCTTAAAACCATCTTCAATTGCTGGCACTGCACGTTCTAAAATCACATAAGAGGCGTAATCCAAGAACCAGTCTTTATACATCCCAGTAACTTTTGTGATGGTTTCTTGGGAATCCTTATTTTGATTTGAAGCTAATTCTTCTTGCTCGTGTTCGTTATTGTCTTCACTCATTTACTCAAGTACCCTTTATTTTTTCTCTTTTTGATTGAATTCTTTATCATCTGAATTGCAAAACTTGTTAATGATACAGCGCCAATCCTAAAGTAAACGTTCTTATTTTTTTTTAATCCTATAATCGTCATAATTTAGCTACACTAGCTAACATATTAAAATAACCGTAAAAATATTGTGATAAGATTACATAATTTTACAGCACTTTTTACAGCTATTCTACTACATCCAATTCAACCTTAAGATTATCTATTATAAATTCTTGTCTTGTCGGTGTGTTTTTACCCATGTAGAACGACAATAACTCTTCTATAGACATCTCCTTATCTAACATCACAGGATCTAACCTAATATCTTCACCAATAAAATACTTAAACTCATCTGGTGAAATTTCACCCAACCCTTTAAAGCGGGTGATTTCAGGCTTAGGTTTTAATTCTTCTATGGCGTCTCTTCGCTCTTGCTCAGAGTAACAATAAATAGTTTTCTTCTTATTACGCACTCTAAACAAAGGCGTTTGAAGTATGTATAAATGACCTTCTTTTATCAATTCTGGAAAAAATTGAAGAAAAAACGTAATTAGTAATAATCTAATATGCATACCGTCTACATCGGCATCTGTAGCAATAACAATGTTGTTGTAGCGCAAATCCTCAATAGACTCTTCAATGTTAAGCGCTGCTTGTAGCAGATTAAATTCCTCGTTTTCGTAAACAATCTTTTTACTTAAACCATAAGAATTTAGAGGTTTTCCCTTTAAACTAAAAACGGCCTGTGTGTTTACATCTCTAGATTTTGTAATACTACCAGAGGCAGAATCACCCTCAGTAATAAACAGGGTTGTATCTAAATAGCCATCTTTTTTAGTATCTCCAAAATGAATACGACAATCTCGCAATTTCTTATTATGAAGACTTGCTTTCTTTGCTCTGTCTTTAGCTAGTTTTCTAATACCAGATAATTCTTTTCGTTCGCGCTCAGCTTGAAGAATTTTTCGCTGTATTTTTTCAGCCGTATCTGGGTTTTTATGCAGAAAATTATCGAATTTAGTTTTTATAAAATCATTAATAAAAGTTCTTACGGTTGGTAAACCGCCTCCCATATCTGTAGATCCTAACTTGGTTTTGGTCTGACTCTCAAACACAGGCTCCATAACTTTAATGGCAATGGCTGCTACAACAGATTTACGAATGTCTGAAGCGTCATAACTCTTTCCATAAAACTCTCTCACCGTTTTTACTAAGGCTTCTCTAAAGGCCGCTAAATGCGTTCCGCCTTGGGTGGTATTCTGTCCGTTTACAAACGAATGGTATTCTTCGCTATATTGTGTCTTACTATGTGTTATTGCAACTTCTATATCATCCCCTCTTAAATGAATAATAGGATACAACAAATCGGATTCGTTAATATTTTCAGACAATAAATCCTTTAAGCCATTTTCACTGTAATACTTTTCACCATTAAAAACTATGGTTAACCCTGGATTGAGGTACACATAATTTTTAAGCATTTTTACAACATACTCACTGCGGTATTTATAGTTCTTAAAAATACTATCATCTGGCACAAAGGTTACTTTAGTACCTTTACGACGCGAGGTATCTTCTAAAAAATCTTGATCTTTAAGTTCTCCCGTTTCAAATTCTGCAGAAGCAGATTTTCCATCTCGTGTAGATTCTACTCTAAAATAACTAGATAAGGCATTTACAGCTTTTGTACCTACACCATTAAGTCCAACCGATTTTTTAAAGGCTTTAGAATCATACTTACCACCAGTATTCATCTTAGAGACTACATCCACAACCTTACCTAGCGGAATACCACGACCATAATCTCGCACTATAACACGCTCCCCTTGTATAGAAATTTCAATAGTTTTACCAGCTCCCATTACATACTCATCAATGGAATTATCTAGTACTTCCTTAAGCAGAATGTAAATACCATCATCTGGAGAGGATCCATCACCGAGTTTACCGATATACATACCAGGTCGCATTCGGATATGTTCTTTCCAATCGAGTGAGCGTATATTATCTTCGGTATATTTGGTTTGTTCTGCCATAGAAATTAAGACGACTTTTTTTGATAGAACGCTAATATAAGACTATACCATAAAAGATGAAATATGGTTTTACGAAAGTAATTAACAATAAAGCTTCAATATTGTTGAGAACCTTAAAATTCTTCTATTACCTACAAATAAAGACTTAAAAGCTTATTTTGATTTGTTTTTTGAAATCAATGCTATTCCAAAAATTACAACAGCAGTTCCTAATATTTGAACAAGTGTTAACTGCTCATCTAAACATAAAACTGCTAGAATAATTGTTGAAATTGGGCCAACACCTGCAATAACTGCAAAATTAGAAGAACTAATCATTTTAATAGAAATAGAGACCAAAAACGACGGAATCACAGTTGCAAAAATGGCTATACCTAACCCAAGCATATAGACTTGCCAAGGATAATTGTAAACATCTACTCTAGAGAATATTAAATAATGTATAAAAACACATAAGCAAGACACTAGCATAGCATAAGCTGTAAATCGCATGACTCCAAACTTAGGAATTAACCAACCACTACCCACCAAATAAGATGCATAAGTTAAAGCGCTTAGCAATACCAAAAAACCACCTAAATACGTGTTATTTCCAGAAAGCTGAACTTCACTACCAAAGGTGATTAAAATACCCAAATATGTTATTAAAATGGCAAGCTTTTGATGCTTAGTAATCTGCTGTCTTAAAAACCATTTATTAAACAACAGAACAATAGTGGGATAAACAAATAAAATGATCCGCTCTAAACTTGCCTTTATATAAGTAAGCCCAACAAAATCAAAATAACTCGCTAAATAATAACCTACAAAGCCAAAAAATACGAGCCAAAACCGATCTTTTTTAGTTATTGTAACTTTAGTATCTTTACGAGAATAATAAGCCGCAATCACAACATAAAACGGGAAGGCAAAAAACATACGTAGCAATAACATACTTAAAGCATCGATGTTGTATTTATATGCCAATTTCACCATCACTGCCTTAGAAGAAAACAAAATAATCCCTAGAACTCCGAGTAAAACACCATAAATAAAGGTTGATTTTATGTTCACAAAACTAAAGTATCTCAATCTTTATAATAAGACTAAAATAAAGATGCAGAATTACGATGTTCAGTTGTAATTTTTAACGATAATTTTGAAAATATCTCTTTAATAAGCCAATACTTAAAAACATATACTAAATAGCCGTAACCACAAGGCACCTCACTTTTGATTTTTCAAAAAAACTTAAACTCAAATCCAATCTTAACATTATAAAGTGGCTATTTAATCTTATGTCATTTGAGCCAATCTCTATATCATTTGGGTCAATAACATTTTGTATTAATAATAATTTTTGCATTAACCTTAAAAGCTAAATTATGAAAGCCCTTATGCAGATTACTTTATTAATTTTTCTTAGTTCCGCTTATATAAATAGCCAAAACACAAGCCCTTATAATTGGAATTGGAATAAGGATGGTATCTACACCGCAACCGCCTTAGTTGGCTCCGCCACAGGGTTATATCTTGTCGTAAATAAAAATGGCATATCTGAAGATAAACTAAACACAGAATTAACTAACCAAAATAATATCAATTTTTTAGATCGATGGGCTGTTGGTAACGACTCTGAAACTGCCAGTAAAATTAGCGACATTCCATTTTATTTATCGTTTGCTGCACCCCTTGTATTATTTTTTGATGATGAAGTGAATGATAACGGAGGCTTAGTATTTGGTTTATTTCTAAAGAGCATGGCTACAACAGGGTCACTTTATGGGATTACAGCTGGTTTAGTTAACAAGAGTCGTCCCTATGTATACTCCAATGATGTTGATATCAACAGACGTTTAAGCGGCAGTGGACAACGTTCGTTTTTTTCGGGACATACTGCTGCAACTGCAACTGCAACTTTTTTTGTTGCCAAGGTGTATCAAGATTTCAACCCAAATTCACCAGGGATTCCTTATGTATGGACAGGAGCAATAGTTTTGCCTGCCATAGTGGGATATTTAAGAATAGAGGCTGGTCAACATTTTCTTACTGACACGTTAATTGGTTACGGCATTGGCGCATTAACGGGTTATTTTGTACCTCATTTCAATAAAAAACGTAACGAATCAAATTTCAGCCTTACACCTACGGGAGGTCAGACCCTTTTTGGAGATAATTACCAAGGTATTGGTTTAAACTACACGTTCTAAGACGAAGCTTTGCAAGCTAGCAAACTCTATTTAAAACGTGCTATAAAACTTAAATACGTCCTGTTGAATTTTAAACGTTAAATAGAAAGTGCATAACGTCACCGTCTTTAACAATGTAATTCTTGCCTTCTACACGCATCTTACCAGCTTCTTTGACCTTACTTTCACTTCCGTAAGAAAGGTAGTCGTTGTAAGCAATAACTTCTGCTCTAATAAAGCCTTTTTCAAAATCGGTATGAATGACTCCTGCAGCTTGTGGTGCAGTAGCGCCTATACTAACAGTCCACGCACGCACTTCTTTAACGCCAGCTGTAAAATAGGTTTGCTGATTTAATAACTTGTAAGCAGAGCGAATTAATTTTGCTGAGCCTGGTTCTTCTAAGCCTATATCTTCCAAGAACATTTGGCGCTCTTCATAGTCGTCTAACTCATTAATATCTGCTTCTGTACCAACCGCTAAGACTAACACTTCTGCATTTTCATCCTTAACCGCTTCTTTTACTTTGTCTACATAAGCATTGCCAGTATTAGCTGCACCTTCATCGACGTTACACACATACATAACGGGCTTATCAGTAATAAACTGCAAAGGTTTTACGTATTCTGCATAATCTTCTTCCGAAAACTCTAAAGCTCTTACAGATGCGCCAGCTTCTAAACCTTCTTTTATTTTTAAGAGTACCGCTTCTTCTTTTTGAGCTTCTTTGTTTCCTGTTTTTGCTGCACGCTTTACTTTATCTAATTTTTTTTCTGCAGTTTCAAGATCTTTTAGCTGCAATTCCATATCTATTGTTTCTTTGTCTCTAATGGGATCTACAGACCCATCTACATGGACAATATTATCGTCATTAAAACATCGCAGTACATGCAAAATAGCATCTGTCTCTCTAATATTTGCCAAGAATTGGTTGCCGAGACCTTCTCCCTTACTCGCTCCTTTTACCAAACCAGCAATATCTACGATTTCTACTGTTGCAGGAACCACCTTCTCTGGGTTTACCAACTCTTCTAATTTAGACAACCTTGGGTCTGGTACATTAACCACACCAATATTAGGCTCTATGGTACAGAACGGAAAGTTGGCACTCTGTGCTTTAGCATTAGATAAACAATTAAATAAAGTTGATTTTCCTACGTTTGGTAATCCTACAATTCCGGCTTTCATATACATTTCCCGCTGAGGCGGGAATCTTTTTAATTAGACTCTAAATTTCAGAGTGCAAATGTAGTTATTTAGGACAAAAAATTGCTTAAAATATCTAGAATAAAAAAAGTGGTCTGCATGCACAAACCACTTTCACTAACTAACATATAATCAACACTAAAAACGTAATAAATCTTTTTCATAGCAATTTTATACTTTTTAGCATAACAGCTAGCAAATTTCTAACAATTTATATACCGTTCTATATACTAAATTACTATAGCTTTATATCTCCTGAAAAAAATGAAATTATTTTTAGGTATTAAAAAAAAATGGCACGCTTATCGATTAGATATGGACAGTTAAAATCGTCCATAACGCTTGATAAACAAAGTTAGCACAGAAATCTCACGAAATCAATACGTAGAACTACGTAATTTTTACTATTAATATTGCTTACTTTTTTGCAATTCTCTAGTGGATAGATAAAACTTCCAAAGACCACTCTTCTTTCCATTAGAATAATGTCCTTCTTTGCGCAGGTAATATTTACAATCTTTAAAGTCGTAACTATAATCTTTAAAAGAGACGTTATACGTAATATGATCTCTTGAATCGAAGAACTCATCTAAAGTTGCTGCTGTGGTTTCGATTTTAGTAGTTGTCCATTCCATGACTAAATTATCATCTGCATCATAATGGTGCGTGAGTAAATCTGTTCCCCATTTATCGAAATAATAGAATGAACTAGAGCCATCCCTGTGAAACCTCTTGAATGTGCCAACCTTCATTTCGTAAACGTAGTCCTTATGTTCATAATACTTTATAGATCCACATTCTTTAGGCTTACCGTTTTTAAAACATTTTTTTATATCTGATGAGTCAACCAAAACCAATCGCTCCATTAACTTTAGATAGTTGACCCCTTGTTGGCTAGTTACATTTATAAATAGGCAAAGAAAAATAAAGGTTAAATAGTATTTCATTGAAGACTTAAAGGTTTATAAAATATAAGAAGTTAAAGAAAATGTTTAATATGTTTGCAATACCTATGCCAAAGCTCAAAAAACAAGAACTCAAAACTTTCCTAGAAGAAAAAGTCAATCTCTATAACAACCCAAAATTTATTGAGAGCGATCCTATACAAATACCACATCAATTTTCTAAAAAAGAAGATATTGAAATTGCTGGGTTTTTAACAGCTACTATAGCTTGGGGCAATCGTAAAAGCATTATTAATAATGCAAAAAAGATGATGCGTTTAATGGACCACGCACCATACGATTTTATTACACAACACCAAGACTCAGATTTAAAACACCTAAGCGACTTTGTGCACCGCACATTTAATGGTGCTGATTTTGTTCAGTTTATAAAAAGCTTGCAGCACATTTACAAAAATCACGGTGGATTAGAAGCTGTAATTGCTAAGCATTCACAAAACAATTCTTTGCAAAATAGTATCCATGAATTTAAAAAACTATTCTTTGAAATGCCGCATTTAGAGCGTACCAAAAAACATGTTAGCGACCCTTTAAAAAATTCTGCAGCAAAGCGTATTAATATATTTACAAGGGTAATCTAGGTAGTAAATGTGTTGCTATATATTTTATCTTTGAAAGATAGACTATTAGCCAATGAAGAAAATCGATTTTACTAAATATAAAAAAGAACTGTTATCGATAGGAATACCAGAGGACGAAATTTATGATTTTATTGGAGACCCAATCGAATCGTTTTACCAAAGATACTTTGATTGGTGCATCGATAATATAAATGAATATTGTGGTAGATTTCATATTGAACCAGCTTTTTTTTATTTCTGGGATACCTATAAGATTAACGCAAGAGCAGGTAAAGGCAGAAACGCCTACCGTATTAGGTTTTCAAAACCCTATATGGAGGCGTTGTACAATAAACTAGGGAGAAAAGGACAGTTTTTTGATAAAACAAATTGGACTGCGTTTCAAAATCTACAAAAAATTACTCCAAATAGTCTCGAATTTTTGATGTTTCAGTCGTCAACGATTTTTACTTTCTTTCACGAATTTTCGCATTTAGTTCAATACAGAGGTAAGCCTTTCACGATGAATGAGTACCCAACAGATTCTCAATTTTCTTTTGAAAAGCACGTATTTGAATACGATGCAGACCTAAACGGATGCGGTTTTGTAAGTGTTTATATTCAACAATTTTTTCAGGAACAGATACCTAAAGAGTATCAAAATGATAACAATTACAAGCGTTTGATGTATTTAGGAATTGCTAGTATAGTCATTACACAGTTACTTTTTCTATATGGTAAAATTTACCCTTTTGAACCAGAAAGCCTAAGTACGGACTTTTATACTAAAGAAAAATCCCATCCACATACCTTTGTGAGAGCCAAATATATTATTGAACATTACGTCCGTATTGCAAAATCTAATGGTGTCAAAATTGATTACGGTGACACGACCAGAAATATAACTGTCATTTGCAACGAATTTTTTAGGGAGTCAGGCATTTTTAAAAATTTCATTGTGGGAATGGATAAAAATTTTGATGAGATAAATGCATATACATCTGAACTAAACGCAGGTATGGAAAATAATAAAAACTGTATTAAACACCATATAGCTTTATTTGGCTTTAACGTATGAAATTAAACAAAT
>NZ_CALGNH010000034.1 GCF_937958655.1 uncultured Winogradskyella sp.
ATTTTCTGGTGAAGGTTATGCCACAGCTTATTATGGTTATATGTGGGCAGATGTCTTAACCAGTGATGCGTCTGAAGCCTTTAGAAACGCACCAGATGGATTTTATGATAAAAATTTAGCAGATAAATTGGTAAAATACCTCTTTGCGCCACGCAATGCTATGGACCCAGCTGAGGCGTATAGAAAATTTAGAGGCCGTGATGCAAAGATTGAAGCCTTAATGAAGGATAGAGGCTTTCCCGTTCCGCAATCTTAAAAATTAAACAGAAATATAAATATATTAAGCGTCTTTTTTATACAAACTTGGCAGGCTAATCTTAAATTTTACGGCTACTAATCTTAGTATAATGACAACAATACCAGCTATAATAAAAAGATAGTTGCGGTCCTCTAAAAATAGACGTAGTAAAAAATAGGTGAATCCACCAATAATACAAGCCGTGGCATAAACTTCTTTTCTAAAGATAACAGGGATTTCGTTACATAAAATATCTCTAAGCACACCACCAAAGCAAGCGGTCATGGTGCCAAGAGCCACACAAATAATTGGATGTAAATCTGCAACCAAACCTGTCTCAATACCAATAACCGTATACAGACCAATACCTATAGTATCAAACAGAAATAGAGATCGCCTTAAATGCTTTAATAAGTTTCTAAAAACCATAGCAAAGACTGTAGTACCAATAATAACATAAACAAAAGTCATGTTACGCATCCATGATACAGGTTCTACACCAACCATAATATCTCTTAACGTACCTCCGCCAACAGCTGTAACAAATGCTATAATGAGGACACCAAATGGGTCCATTCTTTTATTCATAGCTACAAGTACACCTGAAATGGCAAATGCTATGGTTCCTAATATGTCTATAGTTTGAAAAAACATCTTACCTCTATCTTACGTTCTGCGGATGCAGAAATCCCATTATTAATCGGTATGTCTGTATTTATTTTAAGCATCTAAATTAAGTTCAGATTTATAGAATAGTATTTATAACTTTACAAATTACCACCGTGCAAAGACCTAATCTTTAGATACTTCGACTGCGCTCAGCATAAGCGATTCGCTCAATAATTTCTTCGCTATCGCTTGTAAATATTGGCTCTCTGCTTACATGTTTTGGGTATAGTAATTGTAATCTTTCAAAATTGTATCTATAAACTGAATATCATACAGTTTAGATTCAATACCTAATGTGTCGCAAATTTTCTTTTTTAAAATGGTAAGCGTCTTATAATCACTATTCTTTTTAGAGATAGTAAAAGCCTCTTTTATGATTCTCACATCTTTATCTGTAAGCTGGGTTACATTATTAAACACGGGTTGGTAATCTGTACTTATGTCCTCTAAAATTGTACTGGTAATTTTGTGCTTTTTCATAACACTAATTACTACTGTACCAGCAGCAGAATCACCAACGCGCTGCTTTTTATCCGACAATAAAATGCTAAGCACACCTATAGACGAGAAAAAGAACCAAATATCAACAATACGCAACATCCAACGTACCATAAAATTATACCATTGTGTAGGCGACCCGTCTAAACGAACTACTTTAATCTTCATAATCATTTTACCTACAGTTTGTCCGCCAAAAATGATATGACATAACACCGAATAAAACAAAGCTGGCAATGTAAATAAGCCTAAAAAACCACGTCTGGTCCATCCGTCTGCATCAAATATCTCAGAGATATTCATAAGATTTTCCATAATCGTCATATAAGTAAACAAAATAATAGCGTCTATTAAGAATGCCACCATACGTTCACCCAATCCAATTAACTTATAATCTAGGTTAACATTTTGCGCTGTGTTAATTGCTAATTTGCTCATGGAAATGTATATTCGTTTTAAATTAGAGTGATTTATGCGCGAAGCCTCTTTCGTGAAGCAAAATAAGGAAAAATGGATTGGTTTTGAAAATGCATTAAATAATAATGCTAAAATAAATCCAGATGATTTGGCTTCTTACTACATACAGCTTACAAATGACTTATCTTATGCCCAAACGTATTACCCAGGCAGTAAGACCTTATTGTATTTAAACTCCTTGGCGTCTCAAGCACATCAAAAAATATATATTACCAAAAAAGAATCTAAGAATAAGATCATTTCGTTTTGGCGCGATGAATTCCCTTTATTTTTCTACACCTACCATAAGACACTACTATACACATTTTTAATATTTATGGCAGCCGTAGTTATTGGTGCTGTATCCACGTTAAATGACGATTCGTTTGTTCGATTAATTTTAGGAGATGCCTATGTTAATATGACGATTGAGAATATTGAAAATGGCGAACCTATGGCTGTGTATAAAAGCGGAAGTAATATTGGTTCATTTTTAGGGATTACGATTAACAATATTAGAGTAGCCATAATTGCTTTTGCTCTCGGAGTGTTTTTTAGCGTTGGTACCGTTTGGGTACTATTTAGTAATGGCATAATGCTAGGTGCTTTCATTACCTTCTTTTATAACTACGGTATATTAGAAAAAACATCAACGATTTGGTTGCATGGCACAATTGAAATTTCTGTTATTGTTATTGCTGGCTGTGCAGGTTTAGTTATGGGTAATAGCTTTTTATTCCCTAAAACTTACTCTAGGCGTGTAGCTTTTATGAAAGGCGCAAAAGATGGGCTTAAGATTGTTGTAAGTACAATTCCGTTTTTTATCATCGCTGGGTTTATTGAAGGTTTCATAACACGTTATGGAGAACAAATGCCTTGGTTTTTAGCCTACGGCATTATTTTTTTATCGCTGTTTCTCATTATCTACTATTACATTGTGTATCCTATTTTACTCAATAAAGCCAAAACGACATTAACTCCCAAACCTGTTTTAGCGTGAACGAAAATTATATAGAACTTAGAACCCGAAGTACATTTGGCGATATTATTAACACCTACTTTTTATTTTTAAAGCAAAATTTTAAAGCTTATACCAGCCTGTATCTAAGGTATAATGCAATAAGTATAATCTTAACCTTAATTTGCTCTTATTTACTAGTTACCGGTTTTATGGGACTTGCAAGTAGAGATTTTAGATTTGGTATTGGTAATAATGTAGCCTCTGAGGGTTACTTTATTGCTGGTGGCATTATTTTGTTTTTAATTGTATTTATTACATCGCTCATCAATTATAGCTTCTCTAGTGCTTACTTGGCAGAATATGCTAATAATAGAGGCGTAATTATTTCAAAAAATATTTGGAAAAGCATTATTAGTAATATTGGTACTATAGTACTATTTATTATCGTGGGTGCGCTTTTATATGTTGCTTACTTAATAGTCTCAGGAATTTTAGCTTTTATTCCGTTTCTAGGTATGCTCATACAATATGGTTTAAGCTTTGCAATGACTGCTATTTTTGGGCTCACATTTATGTCTATTTTTTCAAGAAAAAAAGGATTTAGCGACGCTTTGTCCGAAGGCTTTGATTTTACCTTTGCTAATTTTTGGCGTGTGATCTTATTTGGTTTGGTTATAGGTATCCTTAATCTTATGATTACATTTTTAGTGGTATCTATACCAGGATTTATCATCGGAATTTACGCCTACTTTTCTGTTGAAAGTAATGTAGATCTCGCTACGAGTACCTTGGCCTCATTACTATTTACCTTTGGTTTTGCAACGTTTTTATTATCGTTTATTTACACCCAAGCCTTATCGCAACTGGCTTATGGCATTTTGTATTACAATCTGTACGAATTAAAGCATAATATATTTCTTCAGAAAAAAATAGATGAAATTGGTGTTAATGAATAACAAGGTCTTAAAACATAGCACCACTTCTTCTATTGTAACACTTGTAAGTTTTTTATCAGTGAGTGCTCAAAAAGCCTTCGTTAAAAGAGACTCATCTAATTTGGAAGTTATCTATTTTAAAGATAACCTAAAAGAACGCTATGATAGTAGTGACTTTAATTATTCCATTAACGACACAGGTGGTGTTAATTTAATGCAGCGTATACTTAGATCATTTTTTAATTGGCTAGGTGATGTTTTTGGTTTTGATATAGATTGGATAGATTATAAAACTTTAGAGTACATCGTTTATGGATTATTAGGGATTGTTGTGTTCTATGTATTACTAAAATTCTTGTTTCAAAACCCAGTGAGTGCTGTGTTTAAAACCGAAGACAAAGCTTTAGATGGTTTTAACTATGTTGAAGAAGATATTGAGCAGATCGATTTTGAGAAACTCATTATACAAGCCTTAAATAGTAATAACTACAGGTTAGCTACACGCTACATGTATCTAAAATCATTAAAGATTTTGGCCAATAAAAAAGTTATTGAATGGCATTATGATAAAACAAATACAGACTACCTTAATGAGATTAAGGATACTAATTTAAAGAAGTCATTTAAACGTATCTCTTATATCTACGATTATGTATGGTACGGAGAATTCCCTATTGATGAAGTAAGCTTTAATAACAATAAAGCCGATTTTAATCAACTTAATAAAACAACACAGCATGGATAAGCGTTCTAAAATAGCACTTTACCTCATAGGAGCTGTAGTTGTTTTAATGATGATTGCTGAGGTTACTAAACCAAAGGCACTTAATTGGCAAGACTCCTACTCCGCTGCCGATAAAATACCTCTAGGTTGCTATATTTTGTTTAATGAGTTAGAAACATTTTCAAAAGGTGAGGTATTAACGTCTGAACGTTCTGTATACGAATACCTTAAACGCATAGATACCACAACTACAAAGACACTTATGTTTATTAATAATTATGTAAGTTTTGATGGCGAAGAATCTAAAGCATTAATGGACTTTGCTAAAAAAGGCAATACTGTTTTTATGAGTGGTAATTATTTTTATGGTAATGTTCTAGACTCTATAGGTATAGCCATACAAAGACAATACAGTAATCTTTACAAAAAAGAATCTCTACATAAGTTTACCAGTCCAAGTTTACAAAAAAACAACCAACGTTTTAAAGATGTTATAGAAAACAGTCATTTTAGCACTATAGATACATTAAAAACAACAGTATTAGGAACAATAACGCTAACGGACGATGACGACAAAGAAGAAACCCATCCAAATTTTATAAAAGTAGAGGTTGGCGAAGACGGAGGCCAATTTATATTACATGCCAATCCATTTGCATTTACCAATTACCACCTTATGGCAGATAAAGAAGATTATACAGCTACAGTTTTATCCTATCTCCCTAAGCAACAAATTATTTGGGATAATAATTATAAAAGTGGCAAAAAAGTAATAACAAGTCCATTGCGTTACATACTTAATAATACAGCTTTAAAATGGGCCTTTTACATTAGTATGTTTGGCCTTATGCTATTTGTAATCTTTAGAGGTAAACGCACACAGCGTATTATACCTGTAATTAATAAATTAGAAAATGCCACTGTAGATTTTACTAAAACTATTGGAGAGCTCTATTACCAACACGGCAATTTTACTAATATTATTGAAAAAAAGATACACTATTTTTTAGAGTTTGTGCGCAGCAATTATTACTTAGACACCAATCAACTGAATCCAAATTTTATTGAGAAACTAGCTATTAAATCTAGTAATTCTGAAGAAGATACAAGAACTTTGGTAGATTATTTGGTCTTTTTAAAATCTAAAACCAACCATACCAAGCAAGAGCTTATAGAATTAAATAAAAAAATAGAACACTTTACAAAACATACAAGATAATGGAAGAACAAAACGCATCATCTTCAGAGCATTTAGACGCATCTAAATCTAATGAAATAAACAGCAATAAAACTGCAGAGACCGCATCAGAAGATTTTAAAAATCGTATTGATTTAAAGCCACTGCAGGATAGCGTTGCACAAATTAAACAAGAAATTGCAAAATTTATAGTAGGACAAAATGAAATGATTGAGCTTCTCATCATTTCAATTCTAACAAATGGACATTCTTTAATTGAAGGAGTTCCTGGTGTTGCCAAAACGGTAACTGCCAAACTCTTAGCTAAAACCTTAGATGTAGATTTTAGTAGAATTCAATTTACTCCAGACTTAATGCCGAGTGATATTTTAGGAACCTCTATCTTTAATGTAAAAACCAATACGTTTGAATACAAAAAAGGCCCTATTTTTTCTAATATTATTTTAATTGACGAAATTAACAGAGCGCCAGCAAAAACACAAGCTGCACTGTTTGAGGTTATGGCAGAACGCCAAATTACTATGGATGGTGAACGCTATAATATGGAATTACCATTTTTAGTTTTTGCGACTCAAAATCCTATTGAACAAGAAGGTACTTATCGTTTACCCGAAGCACAGCTAGATCGATTTTTATTCAAAATTGAAGTAGAATACCCTTCCTTAGAAGATGAAATACAAATTTTGGTAGACAACCATAATCGTAAAGATACGATGGACTTTAATACCATTAATGCCATTTTATCGTCCGATTCAATTAAAAAATATCAAGATTTAATTAAGCAAATTGTGGTTGAAGACAATTTACTAAACTACATAGCCGCTATAATTAACAATACACGTAACAATGCCAATCTCTATTTAGGAGCATCACCAAGGGCATCACTATCAATCCTAAACGCAGCAAAAGCCAATGCCGCTATTAATGGTAGAGACTTTGTAACACCAGACGATATTAAGCGCTGTACCAAAGCGGTTCTTAAGCATCGTTTAGTATTAACACCAGAGCGAGAAATGGAAGCTTTTACTGTAGATAAAATTGTGGATCAAATTTTAGAAACTATTGAGATTCCGAGATAGTGAAGCGTTTCTTTAAACATACATATTTAACCTTTAGGTTTTTCATTATAACAATTGTATTTGTTGGGTTGTTTATTATGTCTTACCTGTTTTCTGGTTTGTTACCTATAGTTACCCTTCTGTTTTTTGTAGCAGTTGGTTTGGTGCTTATAGACCTTATTTTATTATTTAAACAAAAAGGTATTAGTGCCGTAAGGGTTTTACCAGAAAAATTAAGTAATGGAGACGATAATCCTATTGTATTAACACTTCAAAATAACTACAATTTTAAGACCGATTTACAGCTAATAGACGAATTACCTTTTCAATACCAAAAGCGCGATTTTCAAATTAACACCCAACTCGTTAAGGGTCAGAAAAAGAAAATAACATACACTTTAAGACCTCTAGAACGAGGCGAATACTACTTTGGCAATCTTAATGTTTTTGTTAATTCACCCATTGCTTTAGTGACCAGACGTTTTCAATTTGCCAAGGATGCTATGGTACCAAACTACCCTTCGTTTTTGCAACTGCGAAAATATATGCTCATTGCATTTTCTAATAAATTATTTGAATATGGACTAAAAAAAATACGTCGCATTGGTCACACCATGGAATTTGGGCAAATCAAAGATTATGTTACCGGAGATGATATAAGAAATATTAACTGGAAAGCAACTGCAAAGCGTAATCAACTGATGGTGAATCAGTTTCAGGATGAACGCTCTCAACCCATTTATAGCATTATTGATAAAGGCCGTGCTATGAAAATGCCTTTTGATGGACTTAGCCTATTAGATTATGCCATTAATGCCACTTTAGTAATAAGTAACGTGGCATTAAAAAAACAAGATAAAGCAGGAATGTTTACCTTTTCTCGTAAGGTAGAAAATAGAGTTGTTGCAGAACGCAGACCTTCGCAAATGAACACAATTTTAGAAACCTTATATAACGTGAATACTGATTTTTCGGAATCAGATTTTTCAAGATTATATATTGATGTTAAACGAAATATTACCCAAAGAAGTCTGCTCTTAATGTATACTAATTTTGAAACTTTAGATGCCTTACATCGTCAATTACCCTATTTACAGGCCATAGCTAAAAATCATCTGCTCGTAGTTATCTTTTTTGAAAATACCGAACTAGATGCCTTAATTAAAGAAAACGCAGAAGACTTATTATCCATATACCACAAAACCATAGCTGAGAAATTTGTTTTTGAAAAACGGTTGATGGTAAAAGAGCTTCATAAATATGGTATACAATCTATTTTAACTACGCCTGAGCATCTCACAATTAATACCATCAATAAATATTTAGAGATTAAAGCCAGAGGATTGATTTAGGACTAGATTTTAGATTTTAGATTTTAGTAAGTTCTCTTAATCATTTACTTAGTCTCCAAGCTACAATACGATTCTTAAAGAGATTTACCAGTCTACAAAACCTACATTTCATCCTGTACAAATAACAGTTCGGTAATTTCAATTGTAATATTCGTATAAGTCGTTAGATATTTGTCCTATCAATCAAAACCATTAACACTTAAAATTCTCTTATTATGAAAAAATTAGTTTTTACACTTACCATTACATTAGTTCTATCACTACTTGGCTTTTCGCAAGAAAAAGAAGGTATCACCATTAAAGTAACCATAGATAATGTAAAAAATGATACAGGTAAAGTAATGCTAGCTTTACACACCTCTGAAACCTTTATGAAAGGAAAAGGTATTCTAAATGCTGAAACCGAAATTAAAGACGGAAAAGTAATTATCACTTTTGAGAATGTTTTACCAGGCGACTATGCTATTATGGCTTTACATGATGAAAATGAAAATGGAAGAATGGATTTTCAAGATAACGGTATGCCAACTGAATCTTACGGCATGTCTAATAACGTCATGTCATTTGGACCACCACAATATGACGATGCTAAGTTTAAAGTTGAAGGTGAAAATTTAGAATTGAACATTCGCTTCTAATAGAAGGTAAGCAATTAAAAAATAAAAAGACTGAGTATATTCTATATAGAATTGCTCAGTCTTTTGCTATCAATCTAGGGCTGCAACTATCTTTAGACTACCAATACAGTCTAAACATAAAATTTGGCGTAATTCCTATAGAATAACGCTCTATAAGCTCTATTGGATCGTCCAAACTATTATTACCTCTGTATTCTCTGCTAATTAAATTTTTTCTGTTGTAGAGGTTACGCACCGAAATACCAACTTTACCTCTTAATTGGTTTCGCTTAGACATTTTAAAACTATAGGTCGAAGACAAATCGAGACGATGATAAACAGGTAATTCTGCAGTGTTAACACCATTATTAAACACAAGTTCACCATCATTATTAGTATCTGCTATGGTATATGGCTTTCCTGTTTGCCATTTCCATCCTAATGCCACCTGAAAACCATTTAACTTATAACTCAATGCTGTTGACACAGCATGAGTGACGTTAGATTTAGATTTAAAAGACTTATTGTTATTAAGGTTTTTAAACTGACTTCGAGCACGATTATAAGAATAACTCACCCAAGAATTAAACCCATTGAATCGCTTTTTTACAAACACATCCATCCCTAAAACATTCTGATCACCACTATTAAAACCATTGTTCTCAGGATTTAAAAATCCAAGAGATAAAGCAGTAACATTTTTTAGTTTTTTATAATACAAATCCGTGTCAAAGCTAAAACTGTTATAGGTATAAGTGAATCCAGCTGAAGCATGTTTACTATTAATAATCGGAAAATCATTAGCATTCGCTAATCGCCAAACTCTATTTTCTAATGATAAATCGCTTAATACAGTTTCATCTATTTCACTAATAATCTGATTCTTTATTTCTGCACTTGCCTGTAGTTTAAATCGTTTATTCAATTCTTTAAAAACAAGCAATCTTGGTTCTAATCTAAGCGCATCTAGCTCTTTAAAATAAGTACTACGCAATCCGAAGGAAATATCAAACAATTTAGAATTCTTATAATCGTACTGTCCAAATACACTATGCGACTGTACAACTTTTTGTTCAGTGTCTAAAACAAAGCGCAAATCTGCAGTATTTACAAAAGCGTAAGCCACATCCTTAAGTGTGTATTGGTAACCAACAGTATAGTTGTTTTGGCTTGAAGCTTTATAATTTAACTCAGTAGAAATACCAGAATCAAAAATAGTATTTCGTTTTTCAAAATCTGACACTTGTTCACCATCCTCTGAAGTGATATAATTATAATTAAGTTTATAATCTGAGAAAAAGGCTTTTGTGCTTTGACTTAGTTTAGTGCTCCAAATATGATTCCAGCCCAAACCATAACCCATATTTTCGATATTCAATCTGTCATTAAAATCGCGATTGTTTTCTGCTTCGCTAGATCTGTAATCTAATTGGTTATCAATTCCTATTAAACTTACGTAGAAATTGTTTTTAATATTCGGCTTGTAATTCAACTTTATATTATAATCCAAAAATGAAAAATCGTTATCATTATTTTTATTCTGACTAATTTTGGTACTTTCAAACACTTTATCAGCCAATTGCTTGAATGTAGCCGTTTCGTATACATCAGTATAACTTCGTCTTAATGAGGCTTGGATATTTAGTTTATCTTTAATGAGCGGTATCTCTAAAATAGCATCAGTATTAACACCATTAAAACCAATTTCAGCTTTTAGTTGATTACTAATTAAAATCCCAGAACTAATATCAGTAACACTAGATAAACGCTCGCCATATCTAGCATGTGTGCCTTTATTTATAAATTTAATCTCAGAAGTAACATTAGGGTTTAATGGAGATATCATACCAAACAAATGTCCTTTATGATAAATATTTATACCATCCCAAATCAATCGATTTTGATCTGAAGCTCCGCCTCTAACAAAAAAACCAGATGCAGTCTCATTAGGACTTAAAACACCTGGTAATAATTGAATACTTTCTAAAACATCTGGTTCTGTTAAACCTGGCAGAATCCCTAAACGCGATGGATATATTTTATACGCTCCTTGGCTATTCTTTTCGATACCTTTTGCAAGATAGCTTCGTATGACGATTCTATCTAAGTGCTCTGTTATTGTTTGATTGTTTTCAAATTGACTAACAATAACATAGCGTTGATCTACCACATTGTAATAAAGTTTTGTAACCTCTTGAAGTTTATTTAATGTTTCAGAAAGCGTTCTTTTTTTAAGGTCTAGGCTAATTTTTTTATCTTTTACATAATCATCTTTATAAGAAAAAAGCACATTATAAGTGCTTTCTATTTCTTCTATGGCATCATATAAGGTTATGTCTTTAAACTCAATGTAAAAAGCCTCTTCTTGAGAAAAGGCTAGTGTAGGTAGTAACATTAAGACTAAGATATAGATCAACCTCATTCCTTATACCTTAGTTTAATGTTACGGTTTTCTTTTTCATTATAATTTATATTGAGTGTCTCAAAGACGGTCTTTAAAGCAATGTTAAAATTGTTATGTGGAAAGCTTCCTGTAAATATATCTTTAGTATTAATAGCTTTGGTATCAAAAGTAATATCATATTGGTCTTCTAAGGCTTTTATAACATAACGTAATGGTACACTTCTAAAAGTGCTTTCTCCATCAATCCAAGTTGGCTTTTTGTCTAAATGCATTGAGACTTGGGATGGATAACCATTAACTCTTCTTACAGCATCATTAGGTAAAAGGATGTGATTATATTTAGTCGTCTTAACGCCTACTTTTCCTTCATAACAAACGACATCAAAATAATCTTCAGTAGAATTAACATTAAATTGGGTTCCAAATACAGTAACAGAACCATTGTCTGTCTCTACAATAAACGTTTTTCCTTTAGCAACTTTAAAATAAGCTTCACCTTCAAGTTGTAAGCTTCGTTTTTTATTCCAATCATCTTCGTCGTAAGTAATTTTAGATTTAGCATTCAGAAGTACTTCAGTACCATCTAAAAGTACAATTGATTTACTTTCTCCAAATCCAGTTTCAGTTGTAATTGTCTTGTCTCCAAAAATTGAAAACAAGCCAAATAATAAAACGATTGAAGCCGCAATACCAATCGTCCAATTAGCAAATAACGGTCTTACTTTTTGTTTTTTGCTATCTATTTTATCTTGAATTTTAGCAAACGTATCGCCAACAGGAGCGTTTAGTTTCTCTGCAACGTCAACACCTTTTCTTAGCTTTAAATAAGCCGTAAAGTCATCTTCGCTTACTAGATTTTTCAATTCATTATCTGAAAGCTCTCCTTCTAGCCATTGAGCTAAAAATGTTTCTGAATCGTTATGTAAAAACTCTTTTTTCATCTTGTTACGTTTATAAGACAACTCATAAAATAAAAACCCTACTCAAAATTTATTTTTTTAAACATTGCCTATTTCCTTACGCATCGTTACTAATGCTTGGTGCATTCTTTTTTCAACCGCCTTAACCGAAATATTTAGCTGATCAGCAATGGCTGCATATTTTTTCTTTTCTATGCGATTCATTAAAAAAACCTTACGCTGTTTTTCTGGTAAACTTGCAATTGTGGTTTCTAACTTTTCCATAAACTCCTTCTCTAACATTATAAACTCAGGAGATTCATTAGTACTTTCTCTTTTATTATGCTTATTAAAGTTTTGCACCACTTTTTGATGTTTTACCTCATTTAAAAACATATTATTGGCAATACTATATATATAACTCTTTACTTTATCATAATCTACATTGCTACAATTATCCCAAAGTTTTATAAATACTTCTTGCATAATATCTTCTGCTCTATCTAGATCTTGTGTTTTAAAAAACAGAAAGCGTCTTATGTCTTTTGCATAGGTATTGTAAATCTCTTCAAATGTTTTTGAGTTGCAAATACTACAATTATCTTTAGCCATTAACGGTCTTAATATTAATTTCTCAAAACTATGAAAAAAAAAGTTTGAGAAAAAAGTAGGGTTTTTATTTTAAGGGTTGTCTTAGTATCGATTAACCTCTTTAAAACAAGTTTAAACCAAAATTAATTAACAATGAAAAATTTAAAAATTGCATTATTAAGCATGCTTATGGCACTTTTCTTAGTCACTTCTTGTACTAACGATGAACCAGCATTAGAAGAAGAACAACAAACTGAAGAGAGTTTATCAATCACCGAAGCTTTAGGTGAGTTAAGAACTCATTATGACCAAAATGGAAACGTAACGCAAACAGACAATCCTTCTGGAAATGTTGTTTTTGATTTCTGTTTTGATTTTGTTTACCCATTAACATTGTCTTATAACAATGGTACAACATTAACTGTAGCCGATTTAGATGGTTTAGTAGATGTGATGATTAATTCTACTGATGAGCTATACATTAATGGCATTGCATTTCCTTTTGATGTAGAAATCTATAATGATGATACTAATGCTATTGAGGTAGTTACTATTAACAACGAAGATGAGTTTGCTACTCTAATTGAAGGTTGTTTCTTTGATGAAATTGAAGCCTGTGTATGTACAGAAGAATATGCACCTGTTTGTGTAGAAATTACTGATCCAAATGGAGAAACATTTACAATTACATACCCAAATGCATGTTATGCAGAATGTGATGGTTTTACAGAAGAAGATTTTGTAGATACTTGTGAAGAAGATTATTATTCTGAAGGATTAGAATGCTTTACACTTAACTATCCGTTATCTATAATTGTAAATAATGATACAACAATTACAATAAACTCTGAGGAAGAATTTGCGAACGCATTGTACGATGTCTATGCCTTTGATTTTGTTTATCCAATTTCAGTGACATTAGAAAATGAAGACGTAGTTACCATAAACAGCGCAGATGATTTTGAAGCTATTTTAATTGACTGTTTTGGAGACATTGGTGGTGGAAATGATTGTGTAGAATGCGAAAATGAACCTATTGAACCTGTATGTGTTCAGTACACAACTCCAAATGGAGAGATAGTAGCAGAAGTTTTCTCTAACATGTGCTATGCAGCTTGCTTAGGTTATACTGAAGATGATATAGTTGATTGTGACTAAAACTGCATGTACCCAAATTAATAAATTGATTAGTAGTATTTTAAAAACCTTCAGATTAACTTCTGAAGGTTTTTTGTTTTAAACCAACTCAAATATGTTATAGTTTTTTTGAATTGATTTATGTATATTTATAACTTAAATCTATAATAATGACAATCACACAACTCAAATACGCGTTAGCGATAGCTGAACATAAAAACTTTACCAAGGCAGCAGAAAAGTGCTTTGTTACGCAACCAACACTAAGTACCCAGATTCAAAAACTAGAAGATGAGCTAGATATTATTATTTTTGATCGCGGTAAAAAACCAATTGAAGTCACTGATTTAGGTCGTAAAATCATCTTTCAGGCACGAAATATTGTTAATGAAGCAGATCGCATTCGAGATATTGTTGACCAAGAAAAGGGTTTTATTGGTGGAGAGTTTCGTTTAGGTATTATACCAACGGTAATGCCTACGTTATTGCCTATGTTCTTAAAAAATTTCATTAAAAAATACCCTAAAGTAAAATTAAAGATTGAAGAACTTACCACAGAAGAAATCCTTGCACGTATCAGCGATGGACATTTAGATGCTGCCATTGCTGCTACTCCGTTAGAAAGCGAAAACATTAAAGAACGTGTATTGTATTACGAACCTTTTGTCGCATACGTTCCAAATAACCATAGGCTAAAAGACAAGAAAACTATTGATGTGTCTGATTTAGATATTGAAGATATGTTATTACTAGAAGATGGTCATTGTTTTAGAGATGGAGTCATTAATCTATGTAAAACGTTTAAAGACCAAATGGATGATAGCTTTCAACTAGAAAGTGGCAGTATAGAAACATTAATAAAACTATCTAACGAAGGTATGGGCATGACGCTTTTACCCTATTTACATACGCTTGATCTTAAGGAAAAACTTAATCCTAATCTTAAGCATTTTACTCAACCCTCACCTGCTAGAGAAGTAAGTATTTTATACCATAAAAGCGAACTTAAAATGCAGATTATAGATGCTATGCATAATAGCATTTCTGGGATTATACGTGGAGCCATTAAATTTCAGAATGTAGAAATTATTAGTCCACTTGCTAAATAAAAAAAGCGACTATCTCATCGCTTTTTTCTATGCTTTTAAATATATTAAACATTGATTTAATTCTGGGTTTTGATTGATTAGGGACTGAATAAAGATTCTTAATTCTTCAAGTTCGTGAGGCAGTAATCGCTCGGCTGCTTTTTTCACTTCTTTACAGAATAATGTCGCATCAAAACTCACCTTATTAAGTACGGTTTTTGTGTACTCAAACATTGCTCTGGCCATAGGTCATTTAAAGTTTTAGGTTTAACAAAGCGTAAATTGTCTATTGGCTATTGTTTCAATTCAATTTCTAAGATAGAAAAAAAATACAATTGGTAAAACAAAACCAATAAAGTTTAACAGCTTATTATGTAAATGGCTGAAATTTTTAGTTGAAATTAATTTCTAATAAATGGAATTATTACGCTTTAGTTTTTAGTTTATGACTTCATTATAAAATTAAAACCGGTTATCGCCATCTAACAAATCGCCTAATCCGCCAAGGATACTCCCTTCCCCTTTAGAGTTACCTCCTCGTGGAACTGACTTTAGTACACGGCCAGCCAATCTACTAAAAGGTAAGGACTGTAAATAAACCGTACCAGGCCCTTGGAGCTTAGCAAAGAACAAACCTTCACCACCAAATACAGTATTTTTAAAGCCACCTATAAATTCAATATCGTAATCTACATCTTGGGTAAAACCAACGATACAACCTGTATCTACACGCATCACTTCTCCTGGTGCCAAAACACGTTTTGCTGTGGTACCACAGGCATGTACAAAAGCCATACCATCTCCTTCTAACTTTTGCATAATAAAGCCTTCTCCTCCAAACAGTCCTCGTCCTAATTTCTTAGAAAATTCAATGCCAACACTCACGCCTTTAGCAGCACATAAAAACGCATCTTTTTGGCAAATGAACTTACCATTAAATTCTAATAGGTCAATTGGTGTAATTTTCCCTGGATAAGGCGAGGCAAAAGAGACGTTACGTTTACCTGTGAGATTATTGTAAAAGGCAATCATAAACAAGCTTTCACCTGTAAGGATGCGCTTTCCTGCGCCTAATATTTTTCCTAAAAACCCTTTATCTTTTTGAGAACCATCGCCAAAAATGGTTTCCATTTTAATCCCGTCATCCATCATCATAAAACTACCAGATTCAGCAATAACACCTTCATCTGGATCGAGTTCAATTTCTACATATTGCATTTCTTCCCCATAGATACGGTAATCTATTTCGTGTGCATTTCGTTCTCTAAAGTCTGGTAAGTTTTCCATAATGTTTATCGTTTTTTTAGTTGATGGCTATATGTTGCAAAAAAATAACATTTGTTACAGCCTCTTAAAATTTCAAAATCTAATACACAAAATCCAAAAACTGTAAACTGAGATTGCCACGTCATTTGTTCCTCATTCCATGTAATGACATACTATTTTACTTTTAGCGTCCATTCAAAATTAAAGGAAGACACCTCTACACCATCTTCATTAATACCTTTGGCAGTAAGCCGTACGGTCTGTCCTTGGCCAGTTCCAACGGCTTTAGCTATTGCTTCATCTATTTTTTGTCCGTCATTACAAGTAAATGTTATTGTGCCTGTTGCTTTTTTTGAAAACGTAGCATTGTTATTGGCCACCAGCATGGAGATACGCTTACCACTTTCTCTAATCTTTTTCATGACCAATGCACCAGTGCTTAACTCAGCAGCCATACCTTGCACGGCCCAAAACATGGAGTTAAAAGGATTCTGATTGATCCAACGATGCTTTACAGAAACCACGCAAGTTGTGTCGTCTATTTGCTTTGTTCTAACGCCTGTAAAATATGCTGCAGGAAGCTTAAAGAGTAAATAGGTGTTGAGTTTTGAAGGAGATATATTCATTGAAATTTATTTCATTCTCATAAAAATAGGAAACTTAATTTTCACTAAAATAACTGAATTAATCTAGCTTTACTAATGTTAACAAAATGTTAATATTTAGTACTATGCGTAACATAATACCTTTTTAAAGACATATATTTGTATAAGCAACTATTATAGCAATCAAAATATGATAAACAATCATCACAAAAATTTAGCAACCTTTATACACTTATCTACTTTTTCTAGATTTTTAATTCCCTTTGGCAACTTTATTGGTCCTATTGTACTTTGGGCAGCAAATAAAGATAAATCTGAGTTTGTAGATGCGCACGGAAAACAGGCCATTAATTTTCAAATTAGTGTGTTATTATATGCCATTATTATAGGCACTATAAGCGTCCCATTTTTCATATTTAAATTGTTTAGAGGATTGGATGTTATAGATTTTAATGGATTTCACAACTTTCATATCAATATTGGCGAACCTTCTCCTCTATTATATATAGGTGGTGGTTTAGGAGCACTAGCTCTTATCGCTTTTATTGTAGAATTGGCACTCATTGTAAAGGCGAGTTTATCCGCTAGAGATGGCGAGTTTTACAAATATCCTCTTACCATCAATTTTTTAAAATAGAAATCAATTACCCTAAGCGAAGTCCAAGGGTTCATCAATAATCAATCAAAAAATGAACAGTTTAATCAAGTTTAAGACACTTAAATTATGACACGAGCGCTAACCAAATCATTAGTTAATCAACTTAATGTCAATGCGCGAACTGCATGTGACCTTAAATTAAATAAAAGAAACACATGAAAATAGAAAACACAAAAGCACAAATGCGTAAGGGTGTTTTAGAATACTGCATCTTATCTATTTTAAAAGATGAAGATGCCTACGTTGCAGAAATTCTTAGCACGCTAAAAGACGCAAAAATGCTTGTTGTAGAAGGTACCATATATCCACTATTGACAAGATTAAAAAATGCCGGATTACTCAGTTATCGTTGGGAAGAATCCACATCTGGACCACCTAGAAAATATTATGGTCTTACGGAAACAGGAAAACTGTTTCTAAACGAGTTAAACTCTACATGGAGTGACTTACAAAATGCAGTTAACCTAGTAACCAGTACAAAAACAACAAAAAAATGAATAAAACAGTCAATATAAATTTAGCAGGTATATTCTTCCATATAGATGAAGATGCCTATATTAAATTACAACGCTATCTCGAGGCTATAAAACGTTCATTTACAGACTCTCAAGGTCGTTCAGAAATTATAGCAGATATTGAGGCTCGTATTGCTGAGCTATTCTCTGAGCGCATACAAAACGAAAAACAAGTGGTTGGCATTAAATTGGTAGACGATGTCATTACAATTATGGGACAACCAGAGGATTATTTAGTCGATGATGAAATCTTTGAAGACGAACCAAAAGCAAAAACGTCCTATAGCTCTAAAGCAACCAAAAAATTATATAGAGACACTGATAACTCTTACATTGGTGGTGTTGCGGCTGGTTTAAGCCATTACTTTGGTATAGATACTATTTGGATGCGATTAATTTGGGCGCTTTTAACTATTGGATCTGGAGGTACTTTTATTTTTATTTACCTCATCTTTTGGGCCTTAGTACCAGAGGCATCTACAACAGCAGAAAAACTAACAATGTCTGGCGATCCTGTTAACATCAGTAATATTGAAAAAAAAATTAAAGACAGTATCGATTCCGTTTCTGAAGCCGTAAAGAATATTGACTTTAAAAAACACGAAGAAAAGTTTAAAGAGGGTTTTGATCATGTCTCAGGCAACATTTCTGAGACCGTAAAAAATGTTGATTTTCAAAAGCAAGGCAACCGATTAAAATCGAGCTCACAAACCTTTTTTGATTCCATAGGAACTATTATTATGTTTTTCCTTAAGATTATTGCTAAGTTCATAGGTGTTATTTTAATCATTACTGGTATTACTGCATTGTTGGTATTTATCGTTGCGCTTTTTTCGGTAGGTATTACCAATGCAGTTAATGTACCTGGTATGGACCTCGTAGAACTAGGCAATGCAGCTAATACACCAATGTGGCTAATATCAATGTTAGTGTTCTTTGCGGTTGCCATTCCGTTTTTTTTCATCCTTTATTTAGGACTAAAAATTTTAATTAAAAATTTAAAGTCTATAGGCCATGTGGCTAAATTTACGTTATTAGGTTTATGGCTAATATCGCTAATTGGTATTGCTATTATAGGATTTAGACAAGCAGCAGAACATGCCTTTGAGGCAAGTGTATCTCAAAAAGAAACCCTAAATATAAAATCTGGAGATACTTTAAAAATTAGCATGCATAATTTTGAAGACTACAATGGTTACGTGTATCGTAACGGCAGTGATTTAAAAATTATAGAAAACGATAACGGTAGAAGCATTATGTCATCGGACGTTAGGATTAAGGTAAAATCTACCACCGATTCTTTAGCGCGCTTAATTATAGAAAAAGAAGCAGAGGGTAATAACTACAATAATGCTAAAAAACGTGCAGAGCGTATTAATTATAAATATACTTTTAATAAGGGTCTCTTAAAATTAGACAAGTATTTAATTACAGATGCTAAAAATAAGTTTAGCGACCAAGAAGTCAATGTCATCCTATACTTACCCGAGGGTACAATTATATACGCAGATAAAAATACGCGTGGCTATAGCAGCTATAGCAATAACTTACTTTATAATGTAGACAAAAATCATTATGTAAAAATTCTAAATGATGATACAGCGTGTTTGGATTGCGAACTAGACAAACCTAATAATTTAGAAAACAATAAAGGAGATAAAAGCGATACAACTAAAAATACAACCGAAGAACCAGATGTAAGCGTAAAGATAAATGAGGTAGATGGGATTGACATCAATGTTAATAACAATTGATACCTTAGAATCAACAGTTGGGTCTATTAAACTACAAATCCATAAATAAACACGGTAGCTTTGTAATATAATCAATTAAAGAGTAAGTCAATCAAAATGTTGTTAATTACTATCAGAGGTCTTTTTAGACTTCTGGTAGATTAACAAAAACGTTCAATCAAAAAAAACAAATAATCATGAGTACATTAGTAAGATTAGTCGTAACAAGTATTTTAGGCATTTTTATGCTGTCCTGTAATTTTTCCATGAACCTTGGACCTGGCGTCGATGGAAACCGAAATGTAATCACACAAGAAAGAAAAATTTTAAACGATTTTAACTCCGTTAAGATTAGCCAAGGATTAGAGCTTTACCTTACACAAAGTAATGCTATAGCACTTAGTATTGAAGCCGATGAAAACCTTCATGATTTTATTATAACCGATGTTGAAAATGGCGTATTATCAATCTATGCTACAGAAAATATAAGACGTGCCGCATCTAGAAGAATTAATCTTAATGTAACCGATTTATCTTCAATAATGGCTACAAGCGGAAGTGATGTATTCTCAACAAATACAATAAAAACCGATACATTAGAATTACACACAACAAGCGGTGCAGATATGAGGCTTAAAGTTAAAACAGAAACTCTAAATTGTAATTCAACTAGTGGCAGTGATATTATAGTAAGTGGTACAACAACATTGCTTATTGCCCAAGCTACTAGTGGTAGTGATATAAAAGCATCGCAACTTAAAGCAGAAATTTCTAAAGTAAAAGCTACAAGCGGTGCCGATATATCTATAAACACCTCAAAAGAATTAACAGCAAGAGCAACTAGTGGAGCAGATATAACCTACTCTGGCAATCCTGAGAAAATAGATAAATCTAATAATTCGTCTGGGAGCGTAAGACGTCATTAATTACTTTAAAAGCGTATCACTTTAACACGTAAAATTCTAAAAATCAAACAAGTAAAAGTCGTTTCAAATTATTTATAGAGTTTGGGACGGTTTTTGTATATCTTTGTTTAACAGCTTAAAAGTGACATTATTTGTGATATGTGTCCTATTTATGGCGAAATAAAGATGTTACATGAAAAAAATATTACTCATTCTATTTGTTACGCTGCTATCGGCGACTAGCCTAACAGCACAAGAAAAAATTAAAGGTGATAGAAATGTTACCATTAAACAAACGTATATAGATGACTTTCATACTTTAGCTCTTAATGGAGATATTTCAATAGAAATCGTTTATAACAGTAAACCTTCTGTAAATATAGAGGCCGATGATAATCTGCACGACATCATACTTTTTGACGTTGTTGAAGGGGTCCTTACATTCTCCCAATCTATGAGAATTACTTCAAAGAAAAAATTGAACATCACCGTAAATTATGGAGATATGCTTCAAACTATTGAAGTAAAAGGTGATAGCGAAATAAGATCTTTAACCTCGATGGAATTAGGAGATGTTACCTTAATTACTGCGGATAATTCTAGAACATATTTAAATATTAAAGCAAATAATTTTATTTATAAAAGTTCAGGAAAATCTAAAACCAGACTTAATCTTACTGCAGATTCTACTAAAATAGAACTAAGCGATAATAGTAAACTAGACGCTTTAATTAATAGTAAAATTGCCGACTTTGACCTCTACTCTCGCTCTGATGCTGTTATTGAAGGTTCTGCCAACAACTCTATACTTCGTTTAGACAGCTCAACAAATTTTAACAGTCCTAATTTTGATGTAAAAACGGTTGATGCTTCATTAGAAGATAATAGTGATTTAACCATTTCTTCTACAGATACTATTACTATAGCTGCTTCTGGCGACAGCGAAATTTATTTATTTGGTAGTCCTACAATAACAATTACAAAATTTACAGACACCGTAAAACTTCAAAAAAAGAAACGCTAAATAATTCTTTAGTGCCAAAAAAAAGCCGAAGCTTAAGTACTTCGGCTTTATTATTTACCACAATATTGTTTAGTTGTATGTTGGTGTTACAACTTCAAAATCAGCATCTTTTGCCGCTAAATAACGCTCTGCGTCTAAAGCAGCCATACAACCCGTACCAGCTGCAGTCACTGCTTGTCGGTACACATGGTCTGCAGCATCACCACTTACAAAAACACCCTCGACATTAGTCTTAGACGTTCCAGGTACATTAATGATATACCCTGTTTCATCTAGATCTAAGAATCCTTTAAATATATCTGTATTTGGCTTATGCCCTATTGCTACGAAAAACCCTGTTGCAGGAATCTCGTGTTTTTCATTGGTCTGGTTATTAAAAACTCTAACACCAGT
>NZ_CALGNH010000035.1 GCF_937958655.1 uncultured Winogradskyella sp.
GTTTGCTCAAATGGGCCTAAGTTTAGTACTAAATTATCAAAACCTGCCTGACTAAAATCTGGAATCAATGTAGCGTCTAATGTAAAATTATCTGTTATACCATATTTAACGTCCATACCTAGTCTAAGGGTAGTTTCAGTAGTACCATCAAAATTATCTAAAATACCTGTTGTAAAAGGATAAAAAATCAGTCTTGTAGGTGGTTTAAGACCACTTAGACCGTGTAACTCACCATGGTAAAGTCCAAAATTCCCTTTTGTAGGATCTACAGGATTCCATGTGTATTGTGATCTATCGCGTCTAAATAAACGACTAAA
The DNA here is from genome assembly GCF_937958655.1 of uncultured Winogradskyella sp. Taxonomy (GTDB): domain Bacteria; phylum Bacteroidota; class Bacteroidia; order Flavobacteriales; family Flavobacteriaceae; genus Winogradskyella. The sequence continues at coordinate 318 of NZ_CALGNH010000035.1, forward strand.
TTGAATACCCCAAACTGGGTTTTCTTCTTCAGCAAAACGCAGCGTACGATAAGGGATTTCCATTTCTAAGCTCCAACCATCATCATTTATTTTAACGGCACTTTTCCAAACAGCATTCCAACTAAAATCTTCACCTATGCTAGGATTAGCAATAGCGTCGGCTTGTTGGCCAGAACTAAATACAAAAAAGTTAGTATCGTTTTGTGCGTCATTATTAGGATTAAATATTACAGAAAAAAAATCGGTCTGTCCAAAGTTGTCCCTATTTACCAGTTGCTTCATTATTAATGAGGGATCGTCATAGAGGTAAGCAGCAACATATATGGCTTTATCATCATAAGTTACTTTAACTTCGGTGCGTCTTTTTTTAGGGAGTGTGTTACCAATATTTGGTCTAAATTCTATAAAGTCTGTAGCGATTTCTGCAGTATCCCAAGCTTTGTCATTTAATACACCATCTATCTTAGGTGCTGTTTGAGCACGACTAATATTTAAGGATTTTTTATCTATTGAAACAATACTAGATTCTTCTTGGGCTGCTACAATAGAAACCAAACCGATACATATACTAAGTAAAATTGAACGCAAGCTCATCTATAACTGCAATAGTTTAAATAGTGTTAAAGTTATACTTTATGGGTGTCGTTTTTCTTTAATGCTGCAAAGCTAATTGGTCTAATACAGTAATGCTCTTAAGTAAACGTTAAAAAGCCTTAAGAGAAATTAATCATTTTTTTCTCGCAGATTGTTTTGATTAATTTGGAACATTTATTGTTATCTTATAAAGTGATAATTAATTATAGCAGCTATCATAAAGTTGCTATGCCTATAAAAAATATTTAATGAACAGCTATAAAAAATTGGCTTTAAGCCTACTATTTGATGCCTTAGGTTATGTATCCTTTATTTTTCCTCCGTTTGATTTTATTTGGGCACCGCTTTCGGCATTTCTTATGACAAAACTCTATAAAGGGAATAAGGGTAGAGTAGCGGCAGTCATAACTTTTATCGAAGAGGCATTGCCTATATTAGATGTAGTACCCACATTTACGTTAATGTGGTTGTATACTTTTGTTTTTACCAAACAAAAATCACAAAAAAAGGCTAAGGTCTAATGTGTATTTACGTGTATTGCAAAGCTTTTTATTTTAAATTAGAAACGAAAAGAGGATGTCTGAAAGGTCAATAAAACAATAGGCTGTCACATTGAGCGTAGTCGAAATGCTTAGATAAGCAAGATTTAGATTTCTCGACTACGCTCTAAATGACAGAAAAAATTTCTTTTTAGAAACTATATAAGTAGTCTATTTATAGTATAGATACACCTGTAAATGTAATATTAAAATCTTCTGAACCACCTGTTGCAGAACCAAACGGGTTAGAATCATTTACTGAGTCAGGCTCGTGTACTAAGATAATTTGTAAGTTTCCTGTGCTTGCATCTCCAGCAACCCAAGTAGTATTAACACCTAATTTAGTACCATCTGGTCCGTCAACATCACCTGCATCTCTAGTTAAACTTAGGTTTAAATCATTAACGCCATAAACAAAAAAGTGCTCATCGGCTTCTGGGATAATGTCATCGTTTAGTACATCGTCAGCTGGTGTTTCAGAGGCATTTGTAATAGCAAGTGATAATGCATACGTTGCGCCTGCTGTAAAATTACCTGATACATTTTCAGTTGTCATACCTTCTTCTAAACCATCTGGCGCTACACTTGTCATAGTAACCACATCTGCTGGTGTCGCTATATTAGAGAATGTTAAGGTTAAATTAGTAATTAACTCCTCTTCATTTACTGGTTCTGGATTTTCATCATCATCTGAACATGATGTAAAAGAAGCGACAAAGGCTAAGCTTAAAAAAGCATTGATAAAAAATTTACTTGTTTTCATAAAATTTGGTTTTAAATAATTGATTTTCATTATTTTAGTTTAAATTGATTTATGTGTTAATAATTAAGTTGTAACTGTAAGGTGAAATTTCGTCCTAAATCATCAGCAAAAAAGCGTAAACGATTTAAGTAATTACGATAAGTTGTATCAAACAAGTTATTTACGCCTAGACCAATATTTAATCTTGTTTTTTGGCTTAAGCTAAACGTGGCTTCAGTATAAAAGTGAACCAAATGAAAAGCAGGTGGTGGTGTACTTATATCAATCAAAACCATCTCCTCGGTTAATTGATCCTCGACTTCAAAATTAAAATCTGGGAAGTCGTTTTGTTCAAACACCCATTCAGATTTTAAGGCTGCCGAAAAATTGTACCAATTAGCATTTGTATATTTAATCTGATTGAAGGTACTAAATGGCGGAATATCGATAAGTGCTAAGTCGGTTTCTAAATCGTAGCCTTTTGTTAAGGAGCTTTTGTTTAAATAGTGTAACTTATCATTAATTTCATAAGTTACTGTAAGATCAATACCGTAAAGCTCTGCATCGGTTTGTTGATACGCCCAAACAGGAAATGGTCCTCTCCCTGTTAGTGTAAAGGCAAAAGGACGTAGATAGATAAAGTTGTTTATTCTATTGTAAAATATTTCGGATACTATATTTAATCGTTTTGAATTTAATTTGTGCGATAAAGACACCCTATTAGATACTTCTTTATTAAAACGAAGGTCTCCTAATTCTATTCGTGCGGCAGAATGATGAAGCCCATCACTAAATAACTCCGACGGATTGGGCGGTCTGCTAGCTAAACTATAATTGAACAAGATTGAATTAGTTTTGTCTAACTCAAAATTTAAACCTGCCGTAGCGGAAAAATTATGGTAATTAAAAATAGGGTTTGTTAAGAGCTGGGTAGGGAATTCTTCAATAACGATATCGGCAAAGTCTACATCATAACCACGTTCTTCCCACCGAGAGGTACGATAAAACTTTTTGGCATCTATACGGCTATAATCATATCTAATACCAGCATCAATTAAGAGTTTATCATTTACGTTCCATTCAGTAACTATATAAGTACCAAATTCATATTTATCGTAATCTGGTATAAGTCGTCTTACGCCAGTGTCTGGATTGGCAAAATTATTCTGATAACGGCCTAAAACTCCAAAATTAATCTTTCTATCAAGATTAGCATCTAAGTCAACATCAGCCAATATAGAATGTGTTTGTAAAGTTAGGTCTATGGCAGGAATATTGCGTCGGTCACCAATTCTAACATCAAACTCTAATCGTTTATTGTACTGATAGTCGTATTGTACGGCTACTTTGCCAAAACCTCGAAAACGTTTATAATAATTGGCCTTGGCTAAATGATGTGTTATGTCTTGCTTTGGTGCATTAATAGTATAGCTAAAGTCTCTTATTAATAAAGGCTGACCAGAATTTATGGCACGTGCAATATCAAAAACACTTCCTATATGAGAGGCACCTAAAATACCTATTTCATTATTAAGATAACTATAGTGTAATTCAAAACCAGATTCAAAGTTTCTTTTACCAACACGGGCTGCAAAGCCTTTAGAATCTAAACCGGTATTTGTTAGATTATAATCAGGTGCTTTAAAATCACCATTTCTTTTATAAGAGCCTTGAGCCTGGGCAAACCAACCAGTGTTGTAATTTTTATTTAATGAGGTTGAAATGTTATAACCACGACCATTAGTTTGACCACCTAAAATGGTTTTGCCATATAAGGTATCTCTATTAATAATTCTAGAAGGGTTTAAAACAATAACTCCTCCAACAGCATCGCCACCATAAGCTAAGGCTCCAGAACCTTTTATGACTGAAATTTGACCAGCATTATTAATATCAATACTAGGAGCATGTTCAATACCCCATTCTTGATCTTGTTGGCGCACTCCGTTATTCATAATTAGAATTCTACTACTGTGTAGACCGTTTATCATTGGTTTTACAATAGTATTACCTGTATTTAGAGATGACACGCCAGAAACTTCCTTAAGTGCATCTCCTAACGACAAGCTGCTATAACGCTCTAAAACATTAGATTTTAAGATCGTTTCTTGCGCGGTTTTTGTTTCCGTTTTACTAGTTCCTTTTATTGAAATTTGATCGAGTTCCTCAATATGATGTTCAATACTTATAGATTTAAAGGTATCTCCCGCAACCTCCAATGTAACTTGTTTGGTCTTGCAGGCTACATGAGAAATTTCTAATTCATAAACGCTATTACATAGATTTTTGAATGTAAACTCTCCTTGATTATCTGATATGGTAATCCTATTTGTACCTATAATTCTTATCGTGGCATTTTCTAAGGCTGAATTATCATGAAAATCTATGATATTTCCTTTTAAAACGTTATCACATTGTTGTGTGTATCCAGAATAACTTGTAAGTATAAATAGGATAAAAAAGATATTTTTCATGTATTGTTAATATCTTGATTATTATTTATTTATAACTTCTATAACGTATTAAATGCGGTAAGGAGGTGCTTTGTTACGGTTGTTCGTTAAAGCAATTATACCGTGATTGGGTGATACAAGAATATCATTATCACGATAGGTGTTTAAAACTGTAAGATTGTTTTGAAAATTAGGTAAGGATGAAAAGTGGTAATCTAACCCATTAAGACTTAATGCTATATGACATATCTCGCAAGAATCTTTATTGTTATTTCTTTCTTCGTTGTGCTCATCTTCAATAAAACACTGATTATCTATATCTTGGTGTGCATAGATATGAAGGTTTAGCACATTACTTGTAAGTAATATTGCTAAGAAAAAAATAGCTCCTATTTTAATAAAAATATTTTTCATGCAATGTTGCGCAAACCTAATTATTAATGTAAACCTTTGGTGTTAATAAAATCCTAATTTACGGTTTAAAAAAGCCAAATCGTCTCAACATTTTCTTCTCAAACTCCCAGAAAAATGAAAACTGACCAAATAACCAACCAAAGGTAACTAAAAGTATTTGATAAAAGATAAGTCCTGTGATTAAAAATAAAAACCAGTATACAGCAATATTAAGGTTATCTTTTGTTATACCAATAAGCTTCATAATGGGTCTACCGACAACTAAAGATGAAGAGCCTGTTATTGCAAAAACTATAAAAACACGTATCATTTCCCATTTATAGTTTAACACCCATTTTTTTTCGAGTTTTTTAAATAGAAAAAGTATAAATTTTAAAAGCGGCAAAAAGAGCACAACAGCTACTAATACGCGTATGTATATATTGGATTGACCAAATAATACATTAGCTAATCTAAAGCAAGAGTAGGCTAGCCCAACAAGACCTAAAATGGGAAATATCAGCTGCCAATTTTGCTGTATTTCCCAATGTTCTTTAAATTTTTTCATAACACCTTAAAGTGTTACAAATTTAAGTTAAATTCTAGGAATAAATCCAGTGAGTTGTTGTTTATATTTTAGTTGAAAATAAATGAAGTAATTATAAAGTTTATAATTAACCTCATAACCATAATCTGTTCTTGGATCGTAGTCAATCCTTAATTCATATAAATTAGGATCATAGGTAAAAGGCTGAAGGTTCCTCTGATTCCAAGCCTGAACTAGCAGATCATTTCTATTCTCTAACCAGTTTTGCGTATAATAGCCTCTTGGGCGTGCTGTACTTAAAAGCCATCCGTTAAAACCTGGTTCAATAATAATAATTTCGTAATCGGTTTCGTCGCTACTGATCGTAACCGTGTCATTTGCAACTAATGGATTATCTGATCCATTATTAATAACTTGTTTTGTGTTATAGGATTTACAACTTGCTATAAGAATTAGGAGAATAGCAATAGGCAGTACAGATGTTTTCATAATAATAAAGATATTAAATTAATTTGTTTTTTTGTGTTACAACGAACTCAACAAAGCAAACGCTATAGATCATAAAAAAATAATAGAATTACGTGAGCGCTAATAATTATTTAGTATATACTACTTATGAATGAGTCTAAAACTATCGTATAAAAAAAACAGCTCATTATTGAGCTGCTTTAATTTAATATAAATTGTGAACTGATTATTTACCAAAAAGACCACCTAGTAAGCCACCAAGACCGCCTTTTTTCTTAGCTCCACCAAGTACCATACCTGCAACATCATCAATAACACTTCCGTCTCCGTCGGCATCTAATATTTTCTCCAAGAAACTCTGCTCATTTTGTGTTTTGCTTCCACCTAAAAGTCCTCCAAGCAAGCCAGATAAATCTCCTTGAGAACTTACGTTATTTTGACGTGTTTGCTTTCCTAAAACTCCCATTAAAATTGGAGCTGCTACTTTTAGTATATCTCCTACAGAGCCGCTATCTAGTCCTGCTTTTTGTCCAATAACTTGTTGTACTCCTTGTTGTCTTTGTCCAAGTACGTGTCCTAATATTTTAGATCCATCTACTTTAACGTCTTCATCAACACCACCTCCAAATAGACCTCCAAGGTTATCTAAGATACTACCATCGTGTTTATTACTTAGTGCTCCTAATAAACCCTGAGCACCTTCTGGTGTAGAGGCATTGCGTTCCATTGCTTTCATAAGCACTGGCAGCGCCATTGTTAATACACTGCTTGTTTTACTTTTGTCGTTTCCTGTAGAGCCAGAAACACCATTTATAATAGTTTTTCCTAGGTCACTGTTTAATAAATCTAAAATTCCAGACATGTTTTAATTTAATTAGTTAATAATGTTATCAAGGTACAAAAAAAGTCCTAACTATAAAGTAGGACTCTTATTTTAAATTTTGGTCACATTTACCCTAAAATACTTTTAATTTGGTCTGCAAGCTCTAAACCAATTCTATCTTGGGCTTCGTTAGTTGCTGCACCAGTATGCGGTGTAAGTGATAGTGCAGGATTCATTAATAACTGAATTTCTGGTTGTGGCTCTTTTTCAAAAACATCTAGTGCAGCTCTAGCTACCTTGCCGCTTTCAATGGCTTTTACTAATGCAATTTCGTTAATAACACCGCCTCTAGCTGCATTGGCTAAAATGACACCATCTTTCATCTGATTAAATTCTTTTTCATCAATCACATAGTCTTTTTGTGCTGGTACATGTAGCGTTAAAAAGTCTGCTTGTTTTAAAACGTCTTCTTTAGAGATGGTTTCAATTTCAAAGTTCATTTTTTGACCATCAAAAAAGTCTAATTCAAGATTTGCTTTTTCCATAAAAGGATCAAAAGCAACTACTTTCATTCCAGCGCCTATAGCAACTTTGGCCGTAGCCTGGCCAATACGTCCAAACCCTAATACACCTAGAGTTTTACCCTTAAGTTCGGTGCCTTTGGCATAGGCTTTTTTAAGATTTTTGAATTTTGAATCGCCTTCTAAGGGCATCTCTCTATTAGAGTTATGCAAGAAACGAGCAAGACCATAGAAATGCGCAAAAACGAGTTCTGCAACAGAGTGAGAGGAGGCAGCAGGTGTATTAATAACGTGCAGTCCTTTTTCTTTAGCATAATCTACATCTATATTATCCATACCAACACCACCACGTCCAATAATTTTAAGACTAGGGCAATTGTCTATTAGATCTTTTCTAACTTTAGTAGCACTTCTTACTAAGAGTACAGTGATTTCATTTTCATTGATATAATTTTGAAGTTGCTCTTGCGCCACATTAGTTGTTATAACCTCGTAACCTGCAGCTTCGAGTGCTGTTACACCACTTTGAGAAACACCATCATTTGCTAATACTTTCATTGAAAATTTATTTTTCATTTCCGCTTAAGCGGAAATATTTTTATTATTTATTTTATCCTTGCGAGGATGCATGACGTGGCAATCTTTTAAATAGATTTCTTCACTTCGTTCGGAATGACGATTAATATTTTTTATGCCTTACTCTCTAAGTCACTCATTACCTCTACTAACACCTTTACACTATCTAGTGATAAGGCGTTATACATTGATGCTCTATAACCACCAACACTTCTATGACCATTTAGTCCATTGATGCCAGCTTCTTTCCACATAGCATCAAAAGTTTCCTTTAGATTTTCGTTTTCTAATGTAAATGTAGCATTCATATTAGAACGATCTTCTTTAACAGCATACCCTTTAAACAATGGATTTAAATCAATCTCAGAGTAGATTAATCTCGCTTTCTTTTCATTTTCTTCCTCAATAGCTTTAATACCGCCTAAATCTTTTAACCATTGCATGGTTAACATGGATACATAAACAGCAAATACAGGAGGTGTATTAAACATACTTCCTTTACCTATATGTACTTTATAATCCATCATTGATGGTATTTTACGAGATACTTTACCTAAAATGTCTTCTTTTACAACCACTAAAGTTGTACCAGCAGGACCCATATTTTTTTGTGCACCAGCATAAATTAAATCAAACTTAGAAAAATCTAATTGACGCGAAAAGATATCGCTACTCATGTCACATACCATTGGTATCGGTGAATTTGGGAAACGCTTCATTTGAGTACCAAATATGGTATTGTTAGATGTACAATGAAAATAATCGTAATCTTCAGGTATTTCATATCCTTTTGGGATATAATTAAAGTTAGCACTTTTAGAAGACCCTACTTCGTAAATATCATCATAGATTTTAGCTTCTTTAATGGCTTTATCACTCCAAGTACCTGTATTAAGATAACCCGCTCTTTTTTCTAAAAGATTTAATGCTACCATTAAAAATTGCGAACTAGCACCACCTTGCAGAAATAATGCTTTATAACCTTTACCTTCTAAACCTAACAACTCCAAAGCTAATGCTCTGGCATGTTCCATTACGTCTACAAATGGTTTGCTTCTGTGCGAAATTTCTATAAGAGATAAGCCTTCATCAAAGTCTATAAGTGCTTTAGAAGCTTTCTCCATAACGGATTTAGGTAATACACAAGGGCCTGCGCTAAAATTATGTTTTTTCATGAAATTTATAATTTCTTTTCCGAGGCATCGGAAATCTTTTTTTTTAAATAATTATATTACAAAGGTCTTAATTTATTACCTATAAAGTATTATTAAATTAATAATTTTTAGGCTATATTTTTAACAAGAATTCAACAGTATCTACATTGTCTGCATAATCCCAAAGCTCTGGTTTTTGTGTTTGACCAAATGGAATTTCTTCTGAAATTAGACCATCAGCAACTATACACTGCATTTTATGGGTGTCTTGCCTAAGTTTTTCTAGTAATTGTTCTTTAGATTCATAGGTTTCATAGAAAACTGTTGCAATTGGTGAGGAGTAACTGTCATCTTCTTTTACCATTAAAAAACCATTGTCTAGCAACTCAAACTCACTCATAAGGTATACCGCCTTATTATAGTCATAATTGTTAGCATATTTCGCCTCATTAATAATAGGGTGCCAATTATAAACCGCATTAAAAAAAGTATCAAAGTTATAGTCTTTAGGGACAAATAGTTTAGAGACATTTCTACACCCTAAGCCATAGTATCTAAAAATATCATTAGAAAGTGCCTCTAGTTGTTCTTTAGTCTCATGGTTAGTGAGCACAGCTACAGAATTTCGATTTTTTCTTATAATAGAGGGTTTGTTTTTAAAATAATATTCAAAATAACGTGCTGTGTTATCGCTTCCAGTTGCAATGACGGCATCAAAATTTGATAATTTTTGGTCTGTAAAACTAATGCGGCCTTTAAAGTTAGGTTCTACAACTTCTAAATACTTGGCTAGATAGGGTAGAAGATGTTTATCATTGGAGGACTGCTTTGCAATAACATTATGCCCAGACATAAGAACTGATAAAAAATCATGAAAACCAACTAAAGGAATATTACCCGCCATAATGATGGCTATAGTTTTTGGGTGTAGTGCATTAAAGGTATATACTTTAGTCCATTGGCTTAGATTAGTAGTAGTAAGTGCATTTGCCCAAGACTCAAAACTAAATGTAATATTAGCGTCTGTAAACCAGCCGTTGTGCTCTTTGGCTAGCTTTATTTGATGTTTAAAACCATCATAAAACAAGTCATTTGCTTCAACTCCGTCTTTTTTTTGAGTATTATTAGTACTAAATTGACTTAAAAAAGCACCGAGTTTTGAGAAAGCGTTAATTCTTTGTTGTAAATCCATATTGTGTTTGGTAAAACAATGTTTTGGCTCTATTTTTGCAACCACAAATTTATACAATTAAAAGAAGAATTACTATGGCAATTATTATCACAGACGAATGTATTAATTGTGGTGCTTGCGAGCCAGAATGTCCAAATACAGCGATTTATGAAGGTGCAGATGATTGGCGTTATGCTGACGGTACAAGCTTAAAAGGTAAGGTTGTGTTACCAAGCGGAAAAGAAGTAGATGCAGACGAAACGCAAGAACCTATAAGTGATGAAGTTTACTACATAGCGCCAGATAAGTGTACAGAGTGTATGGGTTTCCATGAGGAGCCACAATGTGCTGCAGTTTGCCCTGTAGATTGTTGTGTGCCAGATGAGGATGTTGTTGAAACTGAAGAAGAGTTACTGGGAAAGCAACGTTTTATGCATCCTGAAGGTTAAGAATTAAAACAGTCTTATAAAAAATTAAAAATCCTGAACTAAAGTAAGTTCAGGATTTTTTTATGCTCTATTTTTTTTAGAACCTATTTAATTGCAATCATGCTTATTTCTACATTAACAAACTTAGGCAGGTTTGCTACTTCAACAGTTTCTCTTGCTGGTGCAGTTGATTCATCAAAATACTGGCCGTAGATTTCATTTATCTGACCAAAGTTATTCATATCACTAATAAAAATAGATGTTTTTATAACATCGTTAAAGGTCATTTGGGCAGCCTCTAAAACTGCTTTTATATTCTCCATTACTTGTTTGGTTTCTGTTTTAATATCGTCTAAAACAAGTTCCATAGTAGTAGGGTCTAATGCAATTTGCCCAGAGGTGTAAAGTGTGTTGCCTACTAATATAGCTTGGTTGTAAGGGCCAATTGGTGCAGGTGCTTTGGAGGTGTTTATTATTTTTTTTGACATAATATTTTGTGTTATATGATTAGTTGCCAAGTTGTCTGTCTGGTTGGCGTCGTTGGTCGTATTTTAAATCTTTAAGTAAATTAGATTTTATACCAATAAAGAAATTCCAAGAACTTCGGTTACTAAAAGGAACCCAAGTAAAATTCATACGCCAGCTTAGAAGATCTCTTTCAAAACGTAATTGGGTGAAGGTAAATCCATTATTAAGAAAATCATAACCAGAGGACGCACCAATACTCCATTTAGGAGAAAGCTCTACATCGCCAGAAAACATTAAGGAGTGCGAAGAGATTTGATCTTGTCGTCTTGTGTTGTTATAATTTGCAGCATAAGCAAGCCTTAAGTTCCAAGGCATTTTGTAATTATAGAGATCGTCTTCTTCGTCCTTCTTTTTTGATTTATTGTCTTTGTTAGTAAGCCGTTGGTCTGCAAAGTCTTGTGATTTTCCAAATAAATCGTCAGTTCTACTGTTAGAGGTTGCTGCTTTGCGCTGCTGCTCTTCATCCTTGTCGTCATCTTTTCCGTTTCTTGAAAAACTCTTATTGTTTAAGGAATAACTAATATTTAAGTTAGCAGAAGTAAGCCTAAATAAACTCCCTCCGTTGTTTATATTAAAGGTATCTATAAGATTATTATTGCTGTCTAAGGCATACGGATTTAGGGTCATGCCAAAATTGATATTCATTTTTTTATTTAGAATCTGAGTACCGCCAGAAACACGCACAGGGCTAATATTTAAAGAATCTGCTGCTAAATTGTAAGACGTAGATACGTTAAGGTTATTTAGTAAAAATATTTTCTCAGGGTCTGTTTTTGTAGAATCTCTAGATCTTACTTTAGCTTCAAAATTATTACCAATGGACAAACCGATGTTACTAGAGAAGTTGTTACCAGGTGCGCCAAATAAGGAATTTTCAAAGCGAGTGAATTCAACTTGATCTATGGTAGTGCCGTCAGCATCAATAACATCATAAGTTTCATAAAACTCATCAAAAGCAGGTGTTATGGTGTAACTTAAGGAAGGCCTCATAACATGCCTAATGGCTTTCAGTTTATGGTTTTTACCTTTTTTATCAAAATTAAACATACCGTATAATGTTGTACCAATACTAGTACTAAAATTGTAGGTTAAAAATCGGTCAAAACCATTAACATCTATTGGTGTTGACGTTTCTCCTTCAAAAATATTAGTGCGTCTGGTGGTTTTTAGTGTCCACGTTTCTTCAAAATTAGCACTTGTACTGGCGCTAAAATATTTAAATAATTTAAAGTTGGTAGTTACCGGAATGCTGTGTCGCATACCTGTAACTGCGTCATCAAACATTTCACTCCGGCCAAATAAGGAATCTGTAGTGCTTATTCTGTATTCCCCTCTTGTATTGACCTGAAAGTTAATATTTTGTATAGCTCCTTTCTTTGTGCCAGATTTTGGAGCAAATGGAAATACTCTACTCATAGAGGCTTGTAGCGTTGGTAGTGTAAGATTAATGGCTTCGGTATTGGTGTTTTGACTATGAGTTGCTGTTAAATTTAAATTTACCTGTGGCTCACCTTGAAACGTTTTAGAATACGAAACAGAAGAGGCTAGGGTGTTATTTAAAAAACTGGCTTGATTGATTTGGTTTATAGATTGCTGAAAGAACTGACTACTACCAAGGTTTACAGAAGCCGAAAATCTCGAATTAGGATTAGCCTTGGTATCTTGGCTATGCGACCATCTAATGTTATATACTGTACTTTGTCTAAAATCTGGAAAACCACGTTCGCTATTAAGTAAATTTTCATATCTAAATCCTACATTACCTCTATACTTATAACGTACAGCATAATTACTCTCTAGCCTAACACCATAACTACCATTAGTGTAATAATCGCCTAAGACGGCTAAATCAAAATAATCACTGATAGCAAAATAATAGCCTCCGTTTTGTAAAAAGTAACCTCTATCGTTTCCTGTATCTTCTCCAAACGACGGAAAAATAATACCCGAAGTTTGGGTCTTAGACATAGGGAAATAAGCAAAAGGTATGGCTATTGGTGTGGGCACGTCGTATATATACATTTGGCTCATACCAGTTACTATCTTTTTATTAGGGACGATTTTTGCCCTATTCATTAAGATATAATATTCCGGATCATCAAGATTTTCAGCAGTTGTAAACTTTCCTCTAGAAATAAAATAAACAGAATCATTCTCTCGTTTTGTGCGTTCGGCAAGTACGGTACCTCCACTTTGCTCTGTGGCAGAATTAAAAATAAGTGCTTTACGTGTGTTTGTATTAAAAACAATAGAGTCTGGTTCTATAATATTAGCGCCTTGAGTAAAAACTGGCTTTTGAGAATACCCAGTAGAATCTTTTAATCGTCCTGCGTAAACTAGATTTTTGCTATAATCTATAACAATAACACCAGCCGTAATAAGCATATCCTCATAATCTACACTAGCTTCGTTATAGAGTCGTATTTGCTGTTTTCGTTGATTAATAGCAACATAATCTTTGGCTTTGTAAGTAACAATGGCTTTTAAAAAAGGATCTTTTTTTATAGAATCTTGCTTTGTGGAATCTTGTAATTTTGAATTTATAGGCGTTTTTAAAAGCGAATCTACAGCCACAACTGCTGTGTCTTTTTTTTGCTCTGCAGGTATTTTAGTCTTAGTATTAGGTAGTTCTTGTGCATTACCAAAAGTGTTGATAAGCACTGTAAAACTCAGCATAAAAAGTATGTGGAGACTATTTGTACGCAATCCTTTTAGATGTATTTTTGTAAAAGTATGGCTCGGTTTTTGAAACGCCAAAAGTACATATATTTTTTTGTGATTGATTTTTTAAAATCATAAAGTTAAAAATTACTGTTTTGCTAACAATAACTCGTAATAATTAGAGATTAAAAACCGTTAGATTAAATATGAAAACGACGCTAAAATACATAATAGTATTACGCACGGTCATTTTTATCACTTCTTTAACATTGAGCGCGGATTTGCATGCGCAACAAGATAAATTTGTGGTGGTTTTAGATGCTGGCCATGGCGGTGGTGATCATGGTAATCTAGGTAATGGTTACAAAGAAAAAAATATAGCGCTTAATGTAACATTAGAGGTAGGTAAAGCCCTAGAAAAGCATAAGGATATAAAGGTTATATACACGCGTAAAACAGATGTGTTTGTAGAATTATACGAACGTGCCAACATAGCTAATAAAGCCGATGCTGATCTTTTTGTATCTATCCATTGTAATGCACATAGCTCACAAGCCTATGGCACAGAAACCTTTGTGCTAGGTGAAAAAAATACGGGAAGAAACTTTGAAGTTGCAAAACATGAAAACGAAGTAATTTTTCTTGAAGATAATTATCAAGAAAACTACCAAGGCTTTAATCCAAGCTCGCCAGAATCAACAATTGCCATAGGTATAGAGCAGGAAGTGTATGTAGAGCAAAGTATTGTGTTAGCGCGGAAAATAGAAGATAATTTTATTAATCAGGCCAAACGTAAAAGCAGAGGGTTAAAGCAAGCCAGTTTATTAGTTATACGTAATACGTACATGCCTAGTGTTTTAGTGGAGGTCGGTTTTTTAACCAATAAAAAGGAAGGGGCTTATCTTAATACCAAAAAAGGACAATCTAAAATGGCAACCTCTATACGCGATGCTATTTTAGATTATAAAAAAGAAATTGATTTAAATGTAGGCAGTGGTTTATTAGGAATTGACCCTGAACTTACAGAGGCCTTAGAGGATGTGCCATTAACGTACGATGGTGTTTTGTTTAAGGTGCAGATTGCAGCGAGTTCTAAAAATTTAGAACCCCAATCCTATAACTTTAAAGGGCTTAGAGGCATAAGTAAAGAAAAAGTAGGATCGCTTTACAAATATTATTATGGTAACACCTCGGATCTTGCAGAAGCAAGACAACTTCAACAACAAGCTAAAGAAAAAGGGTATACAACTTGTTTTGTTGTAGGTTATAAAGACGGGAAGCGAATTGATATTTCTAAGCTGTAAAATCCACGCTTAATTAGAAACATTATTAATATATTTATACCTAATTTTGTTTTAAACCAAAGTACAGCCCATTGAAAATTTCTAGAGAAGTTAAAGTAGCAATCTTAGTCTTATCTGGTATTGCGCTATTTATATACTTATTTTCATTTTTAAAAGGTGAAGATCTATTCACTAACACAGAAACGTATTACACAGAATTTAATTACAATGCCTTAAGTACCGCATCACCAGTAACGGTTCGTGGTAATAGAATAGGTAAAATAGAAGATATAAGTTACGATTTTGAATCTGGTAAAACCAAAGTAGCATTTTCTGTAAATCCAAAACTTAAGTTTTCAAAAAACAGTGTTATAAGACTCTACCAAACCGGACTCATGGGGGGTAATGCCTTAGCAATAATAGATGCTGAAGATGGCGAATTTGCAAAAGCAGGAGACTTTATTCAGTCAGAGGTTAAGGCAGGTTTAGTGTCTTCCTTAGAAAGTGATTTGCCTAAAGTTACATCTGGTCTTAGTGGTACGTTAGACTCGGCAGATACTTTAGTAAATAGCTTAAATGCTCTGGTATTAGACAATTCAGACAATGGCTTAAAACATGCTATAGCAGAACTAAATACTACAATACGATCATTTAAAGATTTATCACTGACCTTACAAAATTTAATTACATCTAACGATGATAAGATTGCTTTGGTACTAGAAAATTTTAATGAAACGAGCAAAAATCTTACTGAACTCACGGCTGAATTAAAAGCCGCAGGCTTGGCTAAAACCATCCAAGATTTAGATAAGACTATTGTTAATATGCAAAGTTTATTGGCAAGTTTAGATCGTGGAGAAGGTACCATGGGAAAGTTGCTTAAAGACGACGCTTTATATAATAATTTAGAAGGTGCATCCAAGGAATTAGAGCTGTTGCTGCTTGACATAAAACTACATCCTGCACGCTACCGACGTATTTTATCTAAAAAAGAAATTCCTTACCAAGCACCAACTGAAGATCAAAAAAACTAGACTGTTTTTATGGACTATATACCAAACATTCTCTTTGCCGCTATCCTAATTTTGGGTATTGGTTATTTTACAAAAAATATAAAACGATTAACCCGAAACATAAAATTAGGTAAAGCCGTAGATACCAGTAATAATAAATCTGAGCGCTGGCAAAATATGGCCAGGATAGCTCTGGGGCAAAGTAAAATGGTAAGGCGTCCAATCGCTGGTATTCTCCACATTATAGTTTATGTAGGTTTTGTAATTATAAATATAGAAGTCCTAGAAATTATTATCGATGGTCTTTTTGGGACACATCGTATAGGTACAACGGTTTTACCAGAATCAGTTTATGGATTTTTAATTGGTAGTTTTGAAATTTTGGCTGTTTTGGTCTTAATTACTGTGGTTATATTTTGGCTACGTAGAAATGTAATTAAGCTTAAGCGCTTTTTAAGTGCCGAAATGAAAGGTTGGCCCAAAAGCGATGGTAATATTATATTATATTTTGAAGTTGTTTTAATGTGTTTATTTTTAGTAATGAATGCTACTGACATCTCTTTTCAGAACATGGCTTCTGGTAATATTATATCAAAATTCATAGCACCATGGTTCAATGGTTTTTCACCCGAAGCACTTCATATTATAGAAAGAACAGCATGGTGGTTACATATTATTGGTATTTTAATCTTTTTAAATTATTTATACTTTTCCAAACACTTACATATACTTTTAGCATTTCCAAACACGTATTTAGGAAGTGTAGAGCCTAAAGGAAAATTTAATAATCTAGAGGCTGTAACTAATGAGGTAAAGCTTATGATGGATCCTAATGCAGATCCATTTGCAGCGCCAGCAGAAGGTACGGAAGACGAAGTGCCAGAGAAATTTGGTGCCAGCGATGTTATGGATTTAGACCAAGTTCAGCTTTTAAACGCCTATACCTGTACGGAATGTGGGCGCTGCACATCTGCGTGTCCTGCTAATCTAACAGGTAAGAAATTGTCTCCTCGTAAAATTATGATGGATACACGCGATCGCTTAGAAGAAGTAGGTAAAAACATAGATGCTAATAAGGGTGAATTTAAAGACGATGGAAAACAACTTTTAGGGGATTACATCACAAACGAAGAGCTTTGGGCTTGTACCACATGTAATGCTTGTGTAGAAGAATGTCCTGTGAGTATAAATCCATTATCTATAATTTTAGACATGAGACGTTATTTAGTAATGGAACAAAGTGCTGCACCAATGGAACTCAATACTATGATGACTAATATAGAAAATAACGGAGCGCCTTGGCCTTATAACCAAATGGATCGCCTTAATTGGAAGGATGACTAAAATTTATGACTATGAGCGAACAACTTAAAGTACCAACAATGGCAGAATTTATGGCAGAAGGTAAACAGCCCGAAATCTTATTTTGGGTAGGTTCTGCTGGTAGCTATGATGATAGAGCAAAAAAAATAACCAAAGCATTTGTAAAAATTCTTAATAAAGCCAAGGTCGATTTTGCTGTTTTAGGAACAGAAGAAAGCAATACGGGAGATTTGGCAAAGCGTGCAGGTAACGAATTTTTGTTTCAAATGCAGGCTATGATGAACATTGAAGTGCTTAATGCTTATGATATAAAGCGCATAGTAACTTGCGATCCGCACTCATATAATTGCCTTAAGAATGAATACCCGAGTTTAGGTGGAAAGTATGAGGTTATTCACCATACACAGTACATTAAAGAGTTGTTTAATAATGGAAGATTAGCTGTAACTGGCGATACGTATAAAGGAAAGCGTATAACGTTTCATGATCCGTGTTATCTCGGTAGAGCCAATTCAGAATATGACGCACCTAGAGATGTATTAAAAAAAACCAATGCTAATCTTGTAGAAATGAAACGTCATAAAAGTACCGCATTATGTTGTGGTGCTGGTGGAGCACAAATGTTTAAAGAGCCAGAAAAAGGGGATATGGACATTAATATTCTAAGAACTCAAGATGCTCTTGAGACGCAACCAGATATTATTGCCACAGGTTGTCCTTATTGCAATACCATGATGAGTGATGGTGTTAAGTTTAATGAAAAGGAAGAAAGTATTAAAGTATTAGATATCGCAGAGCTTATAGCCAACAGTTAATTATTATTTTATGATAAAACATTTTACACTATTTATTGGTTTATTAATTACAATGGCGTTTAGTGCGCAAAACAGATCTAAGCAAGAGGTTGCAGAACTCATGGCAGATGATACATGCAAGTGTATATCTAAGAAAAAGTTTAAAAAGTCCGATCCTGCCGATGAAAAAGAAATGGCATTAGGCCTTTGTTTAATTACAAGTTTTAACGAGCACAAATCAAAGTCTAAATACTACAGTAATAAAACTTTAGCAGATATAGAGTCCATTGGTGAAGATGTAGGGTTTATAATGGCTTCAAAATGTGCAAACGACTTCTTATCTATTTTTTCTTCTGAAGAACTTGTGAATATTATAGACGATAGCGATAACGATATAAGCATTAACAGTACCCTTGATGAAGCACTCACCATCGAAGTAGATTTGTTAAGTATGAGTAATGACGCCATTTCTTATATAACAACTAAAGATGATTTTGATAAAACACATACATTTTTAATCTTAGATACGTTTGAAGGGTATGAGTTATTAAAGAAATCTAACTTTAATAAAGCCTTTAAAATAACGTTTAAAGAAATTGAAGTCTTTGATTTAAGCGAAAAGCAGTACATTATAAAAAAGGTGTTGACTGGGTTAGAAATGATTTAAAACCTATGCCATGGCTTTATTTTCGAATATTCAGATTGATGTAGAATCTTTACCAAAATCAGATCAATTGGTATTAGTTCCTATTTCTCATACATACTTTAAAATCATAATACTAAACTGTATAATAGCCTATGCCGTTTTAATTGGAGCATTATCCATATTCAACATCTTTTCGGAAGATTATATCATAAATAGCCTTTTTTGGTTTCTATTAGGATTTTTAGTGGTTCTTTTTTTTATATCACTTGGGTTTGGCTATTTAAGTTTTAAAAAACGTAAGTATGCGTTTAGAGAAGAAGATATCACCTCTAGCCAAGGTTACTTGGTACATAAAATTGTAACCTTACCGTATAACAGAATACAGCATATTGAAATTACACGTACGTTTATAGCGAGAAAACTGGGACTCTCAACATTGAAAATTTATTCCGCAGGAGAATCGGGTGGTGATGTTGCGATTAAAGGCTTACCAAAAGCGGTTGCTGAAAATCAGTATGCCTTTTTAACTAAAATTATAAATGAACGGCTATAATTTTGAGCAACCTTCAAGACAATCCATTAAAGGGATCATCGTCATTTTTGGGGTAACCGCATACAAAATTATTAAGGGTACTATAGTAGTCATTGCAGTATTTCTATTAAAGTACATACGAAGCGATAAGAACATTGATTTTTTGAGTTTTAAGACGGTAGGTATTTCTATTTCAATAATTCTGCTGTTTCTAATTATTGCTTTCCTCAAATACCTCAATTTTCAATTTTATGTTAAAGACGATCACTTCTTCTTGAAAAAAGGAATTTTTAATAAAGAAGAAATATCCGTAGCGAGTTCAAAAATTCAGAATGTTTATATTAAACAAAACCTTTTGCAGCAGTTAATAAATGTGGTTTCACTTTCTATTGAAACGGCTGGTGACGATAAAACCGAAATAGAAATCTTAGCGCTTCCAAAGGTTAAGGCCAATGCATTAAAAGCCTATTTACTACAATCTAAAGCGCATAATGATCGCTTGAATACCAATAGTTTAGAAGAAGCTGTGTTTTATAAAGCCTCTGTTAAAAAACTGTTTTTAGAAGGTATAAGCGAAAATCATTTTAAAAGTTTTGTGTTAATTTTTGCGTTTATCATTGGTATTTATAACGATGTTAAAGCGTTTGTTGAACAGCTTGATCTTAATGCGGTTTTTGGATCTTGGTTTCAATTAGACGAAGAATCTCTAGTGGGACTTTTACTCTTTAACATCTCCATTGTAGTCGCTTTGTTCATTATTTCTTTTTTGTTTTCGCTGGTAATGATGTTCATTAAAAATTTTAAGTTAACCGTTAAGCAAAAAGAGGAAGGTTTAGAAATTTCAAAAGGACTTTTTAATAAAATCAACTTAGCATTATCGGCTAGCCGAATTCAGAACACCACAATCTATACCAATAAGCTAAAACAGGTTTTTGGGCTTTATAAATTAAGCTTTACGCAAGCTATGGCGAATAAAAAGCAACAGCGTAACTTTAATATTGTTGGTTTAAATCGAGGTCAGATTTCAGAGTTACTACATCAGTTTTATCCAAAAGTTGAAGGGCAAATTATTAAGAATAGGCCTAATATTTACATGCTTTATCGTTTGGTTTTAATGAGTACTGTTATGCTCGTAATTATAAATGTGCTTTTATTTTTTTGGTCAAAATTGTTCTTGCTTATTAATATTCCACTAATACTTTATTTAGCGGCTAATGCGTTTTACACTTACAAAAAATCATACTATCATTTAGATAACGAATATATTGCCATTGGTGGAGGGCGATTGATTGATACCACAACGTCGTTTTTAGAAATTAAGAAAACCCAAGCTGTGAGTTTAAATCAAACCCTATTTCAAAAACAAAGAGGACTAGCTTCTGTAACTATTTATTCCGCGTCCAAATCTGTAACCATACCGCATATTAATTTAGCTGATGCGTATAGGGTTAAGGATTACTTACTGTATAAGGTAGAACACGAAAATAAAAATTGGATGTAATGCCTTATTTTTGTAATTCTAAATTTGAGACATGTTAGTAGAATTTGATACGTTACCAGAAGAATCTCGTGTTTGGATATACCAAGCAAACCGTTCTTTTTCTGAAGAAGAGCTAGAAGAAATCAAATCTAAGTTAAATAAGTTTGTAGAGGTATGGACAGCTCACGGAAAAGATTTACAGGCAGGCTATAAAATAGTTTATAAGCGATTTATAGTTATTGCGTTAAATGAAAACTTAAATAATGCCACAGGCTGTTCCATAGATGCTTCCGTACATTTTATACAACAACTAGAGCAAGATTATAAAGTAGACTTAATGGATAAAATGAATGTGTCCTTTAAGCAGGGTGAGTTTGTGGCTTACAAGCCATTATTGGAATTCAAGAAAATGGCCAAAAACAATTCAGTTTCAAAAAATACAATTGTTTTTAATAATTTGGTTACCAATATAGCGGAATTTAAAGAGAATTGGGAAGTGCCTGCAAAAGAGAGTTGGCATAGTCGATTTATTAAGCCTTAACGTCTTTTAAAGTATTCTTAGATTTTGCTATAAATTATTGGTGATTTTTCATGTTCAATAATTTTTATTTATCAAGCAGAATAACCATTTTTACCAATCTTAAATTATACATTAACTGTGGCAACAGATATTTTTTTATTAAACATTTCAGGACAAGATAAACCTGGTTTAACCTCTAGTCTTACAAGTGTTTTAGCTGAGTACGATGCTAAAATATTAGATATTGGTCAGGCTAACATTCATGATACTTTGTCCTTAGGTATTTTATTTGAAATTAAATCTGGTAAGACATCCGCAGCCGTATTAAAAGATTTATTGTTTAAGGCTTACGAGTTAGGGATTACAGCAAAGTTTTCACCAATTACTTTAAAAGATTACGAAGGTTGGGTAGGCATGCAAGGCAAACACCGTTACATTGTTACAATTTTAGGAGAAAAACTTGCAGCACAGCAAATTTCTGAGGTTACCAAAGTTATTTCTGAAAAGAACTTAAATATAGATTCTATAAAGCGTTTAACAGGAAGAATGTCTTTAGTAAAAGAAGAAGATTACCAAAGAGCTTCTATACAATTATCCATAAGGGGAGAAATAAACGACAAGGCGGAATTTACTTCAAAATTTATGGAAATTTCCAAAGCATTAGATGTTGATATTGCCTTCCAAGAAGATACCATGTTTAGACGTAATAGAAGATTGGTTTGTTTTGATATGGATTCTACCTTAATACAAACCGAAGTTATTGATGAGTTGGCAGAACGCGCTGGTGTAGGAGCGCAAGTAAAAGCCATTACAGAATCTGCCATGCAAGGAGAGATAGACTTTAATCAGAGTTTTAAACAACGCATGAAGCTTCTAAAAGGCTTGTCTGAAGAGGTTTTAAAAGATGTTGCAGAACAACTGCCTATTACTAAAGGTGCAAAACGTCTCATAGATACTTTGCATTACTATGGTTATAAAACGGCCATACTATCTGGTGGTTTTACCTATTTTGGGCATTACCTTCAAAAAAAGTTAGATATTGATTATGTTTTTGCCAATCAATTAGAAATTAAAGATGGTGCACTTACAGGTGGTTATCTTGGAGATATCGTTGATGGCAATAAAAAAGCAGAATACTTGCAACTATTAGCCGATAAAGAAGGCATAGATATTGGGCAAACCATAGCCGTTGGTGATGGAGCTAATGATCTGCAGATGTTAAATTTAGCAGGCTTAGGTATTGCGTTTCATGCCAAGCCTAAGGTAAAAGATAATGCCCAAAGTGCTATTTCTAGTATAGGTTTAGATGGTGTATTGTACTTATTAGGATACCACGATCGTCATATAGATCTTTTAAATGAGTAATTTTAAACGGTTAATTACGTCATTTATAAAAGTATCATAAAGTCTTTTTACTTCATGTTAATTATGCTAATTTGGCATAATATTCGTTGATACTAAATAAATTTCAATAATTATTCATGCGGTATTTGTCCCTTATTCTTTTCTGCTTTTGCATAAATTTAAGTTTTTCACAGGTTGTTGTAAAAAATCCTCTTACTGCTAAAGATGCTGTAAAGCAAGCGCAGTGGGTAGATAGTGTTTATACCTCACTGTCTACAGAAGAGCGCATAGGTCAGTTGTTTATGGTACAAGTAATGTCTAAAAACAACGACGCTCAGAATGCAAAAATTATAAACCTTATAAAAAAGCAACATATTGGAGGTGTTATTTACTCAACAGGCGGACCGTATAGGCAAGCTAAATTAAATAACAAACTACAATCGGTTTCTAACATTCCATTATTGGTAGGTATGGATGCAGAATGGGGCTTAAGTATGCGTTTAGATTCTACCTATGCTTTTCCTTGGAATATGACCCTTGGTGCTATTAAAGATAACAGTCTTGTTGAGCAGACTGGACGGCAAATTGGTGAACATTGCAAACGCTTAGGCGTTCATTTCAACTTTGCACCAGTTGTAGATATTAATACAAATCCAAAAAACCCAATCATTGGCAACCGATCTTTTGGAGAAGACAGAGATAATGTCACCGAAAAAGGATTAGCGTTTATGAAAGGAATGCAATCAGCAGGTGTGTTAGCCAATGCTAAGCATTTTCCAGGGCATGGAGATACAGAAGCCGATTCACACAAAACCTTACCTACAGTATCGTTTAGTGAATCGCGAATTGATTCTGTAGAATTATACCCTTATCGCCAGCTCATTAAAGAAGGATTATCTAGTGTAATGGTAGCACATTTAAATGTACCGAGTTTAGAAACCAGAAAAGGCTTTCCGTCCTCATTATCTAAACACATTGTCACAGATATTTTAAAAGATTCTTTAGGGTTTAAAGGACTCATTTTTACAGATGCCTTAACCATGAAGGGTGCCGCCGACTATATAGCTAGAGGTGTAAATGGTAGTTCTTCCAAAACCAGTAATACAGGAGGGGAAATTGATCTCATGGCTTTTTTAGCAGGAAATGACGTCATGCTAATGTCTGAAAATACTGAAAAGGGAGTCGCTAAATTTAAAGAAGCCTACAACAATGGTGTTATAACAGAAGAGCGTTTAGCACATTCAGTAAAGAAGATTTTAAGTGCTAAATATAAGGTTGGTTTGCATCAGTATACTCCCGTTGAGCTCAGTAATTTAAAAAACGATCTTAATAGAATAAAAGACGACCTGCTCTATGAAACACTAATGGAACAGGCTATTACTGTGGTTAAAAATAAAAACAAATTACTACCATTACGAGATCTTGAAACAAAAACTATAGCGTATGTAGATTTTGGTGATGCAGAAGGTTCACATTTTTATACGACACTAAAAAAATATACAAAAGTTCATCATATAAAGGCGGAAAATCTTAGTAATCTGCTCGGTAAATTACAAAATTATAATACGGTAATCATTGGGTTTCATAAATCTAACGATAACCCTTGGAAAGGCTATAAATTCACTCAAAAGGAATTAGCGTGGCTTTACGAAATAAGCAGAACAAACACGGTTATTTTAGATGTTTTTGCCAGACCTTACGCCTTAAACGATTTAAGCTCAATAGAGAATATAGAAAGTATTGTAATGAGCTACCAAAATAGTAAAATCACTCAAGAAAAATCAGCACAATTAATTTTTGGAGCCATAGGAGCTAAAGGAAAATTACCAGTAAGTGCTGGGCCATACTTTCCATTAGGAACTGGCGAACGTTTTAATTCGTTAATGAATTTAGGCTATGGCCTCCCAGAAAGTGTTGGTATGGATTCTCACAAATTAACCAAGTTAGATTCTGTGGCAAATTATGCAGTCGGTAAGCGTATGACACCAGGTATTCAGTTATTGGTTGCAAGAAAGGGTAAGGTTATTTACAATAAAAACTTTGGCTATCATACCTATGCTAAAAAGAATAAAGTAGATTATAACGATATTTATGATGTAGCTTCATTAACAAAGATTTTAGCAACCCTACCTGTGGTTATGGAGTTAGAGGAGCAAGGTTCAATATCATTAGATTCTAAAATCGGGAATTTACTACCGTATTTTAAAAATTCAAACAAAAAAAATATTACGTTAAAAAAAATGCTCTCACACTATGCACAGTTGAGACCATGGGTTCCGTTTTATTATAAGACATTAGACACAGTAACCAAAAAACCAGATCCTAAGTATTATAGAACAAGCCGTAATGGTAATTTTAATGTAGAAGTTACAAATAAATTGTTTCTACGCAGTGATTATAAAGATTCCATTCAAAAAATTATAAAAGAAACAGAATTACTATCGCGTTTAAGGTACCGTTATAGTGATTTGCCCTACTATTTGTTAAAAGAGTATTTAGAGGGGTTTTATGATAAATCTCTACACGAAATAACTCAAGATCGCTACTACCGGTCGTTGGGTGCTAATTATACCACTTACAATCCTAGGAAATCATTTAGTTTACAAAATATTGTGCCGACAGAGGTCGATAATTACTTTAGACATGCTAAAGTCCATGGTTATGTGCACGATATGGGTGCGGCAATGCAAGGAGGTATTGGTGGGCATGCAGGTATTTTTAGTAATGCTAATGATGTGGCTAAGATTATGCAAATGTATTTGCAAAAAGGGTTTTATGGCGGCAAGCGCTATTTTAAACCAGAAACTATTGACAAATTTAATACCTGCCACTATTGTAGTAATGATAATAGGAGAGGTGTAGGTTTTGATAAACCACAACTTGGCGAAGACGGTCCAACCTGTGGTTGCCTTTCTATGAATAGTTTTGGGCATTCTGGTTTTACAGGGACGTATGCATGGGCAGATCCTGATGAAGAAATTATTTATATATTTTTAGCCAATAGAACGTATCCTGAAGCTGGTAAAAATTTACTCTTGCGAGAAAATATAAGAACAGAGATTCAGCGTTTCATTTATGAAGCGATAATCGATTAAAGCGTTTTTATATAATTCGTTAAAAAATATTAAAATTTAAACCTAACCATTTAAAAAGTATAATTTTAACCGCACTAAATTATAACGTCTAAATGAAAATAGGGATTGTATGTTATCCTACCTTTGGAGGCAGTGGAGTTGTAGCCACAGAATTAGGAATAGAGCTTTCTAAACGTGGTCATGAAATTCATTTTATAACCTACAGTCAGCCAGTTAGATTAGAATTACTAAGTAAGAATATACACTTCCACGAAGTGCATGTGCCAGAATATCCATTGTTTCTATATCAGCCCTACGAATTAGCTTTATCAAGTAAATTAGTAGACATGGTAAAACTGCATAATATTGAATTATTACACGTACATTATGCCATACCACATGCATACGCAGCTTATATGGCACAGCAAATGTTACTAGACGAAAGCATAAAAGTACCTATAGTAACCACTTTACACGGCACAGATATAACATTAGTTGGGAGTCACCCTTTTTATAAACCAGCAGTAACGTTTAGTATCAATAAATCGGATGCTGTAACTTCAGTTTCGGAAAGTTTAAAGCGAGACACAAAGCGACTTTTTAATATCGCAAAAGATATTTATGTTGTACCAAATTTTATTGATATAGAAAAGCATGTGCATGGTTTTACGGATTGTCAGCGAGAAATTATGGCAGACGACGATGAGCTTATTATAACACACATAAGTAATATGCGCGAGGTAAAACAAATACCAGATGTCATTAAAATTTTCTATAATATTCAAAAATCATTACCTGCAAAACTTATGATGGTAGGCGAGGGACCAGAGAAAGAAGGTGCAGAACGCTTGGCCGAAGAGTTGGGTATAAAGCATAGAATAGTATTCTTTGGAAATAGTAATGAAATTGACAGAATATTATGTTTTAGTGATTTGTTTTTGTTGCCTTCTAAAACTGAAAGTTTTGGACTTGCGGCTTTAGAAGCTATGGCGAGTGGTGTACCTGTAATTTCTACAAATTCAGGAGGCTTGCCAGAGGTTAATGAAGATGGTTTTTCTGGGTATTTAAGTGATGTTAATGCTGTTGAGGATATGTCTAACAATGCCATTAAAATCTTATCGGATGTTGATACATTAAATAGGTTTAAAGCTAATGCTAAAGCACAATCCAAAAAATTTAGCATTCATAATGTTGTGCCACAATACGAAAAAATTTACGAGGAAGCCCTGAGAAAGTTTTTAAGTACTAATTAAACCAAACTGCATAACCTTCGCGTCTTAACTCTAGGGCAATGCCTTTTTCTGCTTCAATAGCTTCTTTTCTGTTTAAAAATGGATCGATATGATTGTAAAGACTAGGTCTTAAGTAGAGTCCGTACGTTTCTACAATATTAGAAGATAGTTTGTGTCCTTTAGAATTACGGTAACCTGTTTTATGTTGGTTAAATCGTTCTTTCGGACTTTTACTGGTCATGCCAACATAAAGACATTCTAAAACACCATTATATTGCGGATTCGCAAGCCTAAATTTTTTATTCTCAGTATAAATCCGTTTGGATAATTCTACAACATATATACGGTAAAGTCTCTTAGGCATCAATAGTAATTTATGATTTAACTAATTTACTTTTTTATTGGAAACAATCATATTTTATGATGTCATTCATAAAATAATTCTCAACATTTTAGTTATAAGTTTAATGCGTTTAGTAAATTTATAGGCTATGGACGCATTGGATCAATTGCTCAGTGATTTTTCATCATTAGCTTGGGGATTACCCTTGTTAATTTTATTAATTGGTGGCGGGTTGTATCTGTTGATACGTTCAAGATTTCTCCCGTTTAGATATTTAGGGCATGCCATTTCTGTTTTAAGAGGTAAATATGATAACCCTAACGATTTAGGACAAATTTCACACTTTCAGGCCTTAACAACAGCGCTTTCGGCAACAGTTGGTATGGGCAATATAGCTGGTGTTGCAGTGGCCATTTCCATAGGTGGACCTGGTGCGGTTTTTTGGATGTGGATTAGTGCCGTAGTAGGAATGTCCACCAAGTTTTTTACCTCAACCTTGGCTATTCTTTACAGAGGCAAGGATAGTGCTGGCGAAATCCAAGGCGGACCTATGTATTTTATTGTTGAAGGTTTGGGTAAAAACTGGAAACCCTTAGCCATTTTTTTTAGTTGTTGTGGCTTAATTGGAGCATTACCAGTGTTTAATGTTAATCAACTCACCCAAGCATTAAATGATATTTTGTTACGTCCTAATGGAGTAGAGGTTAGTTTGTTTTCAAATTTAATTATAGGCTTCGTATTGGTAAGCATAACGGCTTTAGTAATCTTAGGAGGCATAAAGCGTATAGGAATTGTAGCCTCTAAACTCGTTCCTAGTATGGTGGTCTTATATTTTGTTTTTGTTCTTATAATTTTAATAGCACATCGAAATGATTTAGGGTATTACATAAAGCTCATCTTCACAGATGCTTTTGCTGCTAATTATTATCCGAAAGACGACACTTTTATGGGAGGAGTTTTGGGTGCTTTGATTTTACATGGGATTAAACGTGGCGCATTTTCTAACGAGGCAGGTATTGGTACCGCACCTATGGCACATGGAGCAGCTAAAACTAATGCGCCTATTCGCGAGGGTTTGGTGGCTATGCTAGGTCCAGCAATAGATACCTTAGTAGTCTGCACCTTAACAGCGCTAGCGATTTTGGTTACTGGAGTGTGGGAAACAACAGCTAACAATGGCGTTAGTCTTACAGCGTCTGCTTTTAGTGCCGTTATGCCTGGGTATGGTAAATACGGTTTGCTCATTTGTATAACGGTTTTTAGTATGAGCTCTTTGTTTTCGTATGCCTACTATGGCACAAAGTGCATGTCTTTTTTATTTGGTACTCATAAAAAACACTATTATAATTATCTTTACATTACAAGTATATTGCTTGGCGCAACAACGAGTTTAAGTATGATGATTAATTTAATTGATGGTATATTTGCTTTAATGGCTATACCAACAATGATAGCCACCTTAATTTTAGCGCCCAAGGTTATTATAGAAGCAAAACAATATTTTGCTAAATTGAAATCAAACAAATTTTAGAATGAGTAACTACCACATAAAACAATTTGAAGAGTACTTTCAGGTTTATAAAAAATCAGTAACACAACCCGAACAATTTTGGGAAGAAATAGCAGAAGAACATTTCTATTGGAGAAAAAAATGGAATAAAGTTTTAAGTTGGGATTTTGCAAAACCCGAAATTAAATGGTTTGAAGGAGCACAACTAAACATTACAGAAAACTGTTTAGACAGACATTTACACTCTAGAGCTCATAAAACAGCCATTTTATTTGAGCCTAACAATCCTAACGAACCAGCAGAGCATATTACTTATAAACAGTTACACGAGCGTGTATGCAGGTTTGCTAATGTTTTAAAAGAACAAGGGATAAACAAAGGGGATCGTGTGTGTATTTATTTACCAATGATTCCAGAACTTGCCGTTTCAGTTTTGGCCTGTGCTAGGATTGGAGCCATTCATTCTGTGGTCTTTGCAGGCTTTTCGGCAACGGCATTATCAACCCGTATTAACGACTGCGACGCCAAGATGGTGATTACCTCAGACGGTTCGTATCGTGGAGCTAAAACTATAGATTTAAAAGGTATTGTAGATGAAGCCTTAGAAGACTGTAATGGTGTAACATCCGTATTGGTTGCAAAACGAATCCATTCAGAAATTAACATGAAAGAAGGCCGTGACCATTGGTTGCAACCCCTTTTAGATGAAGCCTATAAAGATTATACGGCAGAGATTATGGATGCTGAAGATCCTTTGTTCATTCTATATACGTCTGGTTCTACCGGAAAACCAAAAGGGATGATGCATACCTGCGGTGGTTATATGGTTTATACGGCATATACGTTTAAAAATGTCTTTCAATATCGCGAGGAGGATGTGTATTGGTGTACAGCAGATATAGGCTGGATTACAGGTCACAGTTACATTGTTTACGGCCCATTAGCCAATGGAGCAACAACAGTAATGTTTGAAGGTGTACCGAGTTATCCCGATTATGGACGTTTTTGGGACATTGTAGAAAAGCATAAAGTGTCGCAATTTTACACCGCACCAACGGCTATAAGAGCGTTAGCTAAGCAAGGAAATGCCTTTGTAGAAAAACACGATTTATCCTCTCTTAAAGTGTTAGGTACAGTTGGAGAGCCCATAAATGAAGAAGCTTGGCACTGGTACAATGAAAATATAGGCAAGAAGAAAAGCCCAATAGCAGATACATGGTGGCAAACCGAAACTGGCGGTATTATGATTTCGCCAATTCCATTTTGTACACCAACAAAACCAACGTATGCGACCTTACCATTTATAGGTGTTCAACCCACTTTAATGAACGAAAAAGGTGAAGAAATAAAAGGGAACCAAGTGGAAGGACGTTTATGTATTAAATACCCTTGGCCATCCATAGCACGCACTATTTGGGGCAATCACCAACGCTATAAAGACACCTATTTTTCTGCGTATGATAATATGTATTTTACAGGTGATGGCGCATTACGAGATGAAGTCGGCTATTACAGAATTACAGGACGTGTAGATGATGTTATTATAGTCTCTGGGCATAACTTAGGCACCGCACCAATAGAGGATGCTATAAATGAACACCAAGCAGTAGCAGAGTCTGCCATAGTTGGTTTTCCGCACGATGTTAAGGGTAATGCCTTATACGGTTATGTTACACTTAAGGGCAGCAGCGAAGGTAGAAACCAAGATAATTTACGACAAGAAATCAATCAGCTGATTACCGATCGTATTGGGCCTATAGCAAAACTCAATAAAATTCAGTTTGTAGAAGGCTTACCAAAAACACGCTCAGGTAAAATTATGCGTCGTATTTTACGTAAAATCGCAGCCAGTGAGATGGATCAGTTGGGAGATACAAGTACCTTGTTGAATCCTGAAGTGGTGCAGCGTATTATAGATGATAGATTGTAATTTTTTATATCTTTATATAGCATTATTGATTAACATCCTTAAAATCGTCTCAAGGTTACAAAGTTCAAAAGTCTATTTAGTGTATGGTCCTCTTGAGAGGACTTTAGAGGTGTAATTTTAAAAAGGATTACAGCATAATTCTAATCCATTCTAATCAATACTTTTATATCTTCACCAAAACAAAAAATCCAAATGCTCAAAGCCGTACTCTTCGACATGGACGGTGTCATCGTTGATACAGAACCACTACACCGCAAAGCCTATTTTAAAATGTTTAGCGATGTGCAAATTACGGTTGACGAAGCCTTGTACACTTCATTCACAGGGCAATCGACGATAAATATCTGCAAACGCTTGGTGAGCCATTTTGGTTTAAGCTACACACCAGAATATCTAGTAACATTAAAACGCCAACATTTTAAATATCTGTTTAAAAATGATACCGACTTAGCCTTGATAGATGGTGTGCTGGATTTAATAAAAGACTACCATGCCAATGGGCTAAAGTTGGTGGTGGCATCCTCAGCTTCAATGCCTAATATTAATCGCATTTTTAAGCGTTTTGATTTAGACCAGTATTTCATAGGCAAGTTTAGTGGAGCGGATTTAAAGCAATCCAAGCCACACCCAGAAATTTTTACCAAAGCAGCAGCGCATACAGGTTTCTCAAAGGCAGATTGTATGGTTATTGAAGACTCTACCAATGGCATAAGAGCGGCACATGCTGCTGGCATCTTCTGTACTGCGTTTAAAAGTGTGCATTCTACAGGGCAAGATTATAGTTTGGCCAATTTGGTGATTGCTGATTATAAAGCGATTAGCTACAGTAATCTTTTAAATCTTGTTTAATTCTAATTCTTCGAAGCACTTATTTTAACAGTTTACAGATTTTTTCAGGTTGTTTACCTAATTAATAACCAGTGTGTTATCAAGTTGTTTAATTTAAATTATAATTCCCGTCAAACCGTTCCTTTAAACGGATAAGAACTTACATAATTCGTTGTTGACTGCGCAATAGAGACAATATACCCATTATTGGGTATGATTTGCTATGTGGTGCATTTATAATTTTGAGTATTAATCAATTAAATTATATGGATTATGAAAAACACATTAACTACATTAATTTTATTCTGTTACTGTATTCTAGCTTTTGGCCAATCATCAAAAATTTATAAAGATAAGGTTCATAGATTTAAGTTTGGTACGGAAGTAACAGAGTGTGATTTTCAAGGCAATCCCTATTTATTGTTAGAAGATGAAGATGATGAACGGACAATTCCAAAAATCATGATTGCTCAAAAAGGATGGGAGTTTGAAATTGATAAAATTTTAGATGACAAGATTATAATAACTTTTATTAACTGGACAAGTATCTGGCGATGAAAGTAATCAAGAGATGCTTATACAAAGAAATTTGGCATACGTAAGAACTGATGATGGTGAACAGAACTTCTTTTCTATAAGTAAAAAAGACTTTGATACCTACACGGAAGTTATACCAGCAATGATTGATATTGAATTTGGTACTGTGACTATACCAATTAAAATTAGAACAGGTAATGGTGATAACGTACCATTGGATTTTTATGGTAATTTTAATGCAGGTATAGGGTTGAATTTTAAAGTTAGGAAGTTTGTTAGTCTCTATTCTGGTATTAGCATTACCTCAGTTCCAGTAGATAGTGAAACTACTAATGGTAATATTACTTCGGCTACTAATGCAGCGGCATTAACACCAACCATTGGTCTTATAAAAGATATAGATCGTGTACAATTTGGCTTATTTATGGGCTTTGACTTTCTTGCAAGAGACTTGGGTAAAAATTGGATTTATCAAGGGAGAAGATAGTTTGGAATTGGTATTGGCTATAATATTTTTAGTATTAGTAAAGGACAATCTGATCCAAGTCCACAATAATAATTTTAGTTAAATAAGCCCTTGCACTCCCAAGGGCTTTTATTATCTTTAAATTCCCTTAATTAATAATAGCGACTCAGAACGAGACGCTTTATTTGTTTATAAAACTAAGAATGAATTTCGAACAAACCTTTAAAAATATAGACGACCTGCTTTACAAAGATTCAGGCGCAGATAGTGAATTAGATTACATTGGGCAAACCTCTTGGGTGATGTTCTTACGCTACTTGGACGAATTAGAACAAGACAAAGCAGACGAAGCCGAATTAAAAGGAGAAGACTACAAATTTATTTTAAATAAGGAATACCGTTGGCCAAATTGGGCAATGCCAAAAGATGCTGACGGAAAATTAGACCATCACGTAGCCTTAACAGGTCCAGATTTGGTGCAGTTTGTAGATGGTAAATTGTTTCCATATCTCGCAAAGTTTAAGCAAGAAGCAGATTCTGCAAACACGATTGAGTACAAGATTGGAGAAATATTTTCTGAACTGAAAAACAAAATCCAAAGCGGTTACAACTTACGTGAGATTTTAGAATATGCAGATGCGTTACCTTTTCGTGCTTCAACAGATAAGCACGAACTAAGCCACTTATACGAAACCAAGATTAAAAACATGGGAAATGCAGGTCGTAATGGTGGGCAATATTACACACCAAGGCCATTAATTCGTGCCATGATTAATGTGATTGATCCACAAATTGGAGAAAAAATTTACGATGGCGCAGCAGGTTCTTGTGGTTTCTTATGCGAAGCATACGAATACATGTATAAGCGCATGGAAAAAACAACCGACAATTTGAAGACCTTACAAGAAGAAACATTGTACGGAAAAGAAAAAAAGAATTTAGCGTACGTCATTGGGATTATGAATATGATTCTTCATGGTATTGAAGCCCCAAATATTATACATA
>NZ_CALGNH010000036.1 GCF_937958655.1 uncultured Winogradskyella sp.
ATCGTAGCTGTATCTAAAGTTATCGTTACCGCTGTGCCATTTTCGAGCGATTTAATGATAATAGGGTTTTGTATATTTTGTACAAGGTTTAAACGTTCTGTAATGAGTTTAATGCCTTTGGATTG
Organism: uncultured Winogradskyella sp.; assembly: GCF_937958655.1. Lineage (GTDB taxonomy): Bacteria > Bacteroidota > Bacteroidia > Flavobacteriales > Flavobacteriaceae > Winogradskyella. Next base: position 126 of record NZ_CALGNH010000036.1, read on the forward strand.
GTGTAAGGATGCTTGTTTGTTTTTCTGTAATCCCTTGCCATTGTCGGTGACTGTAAGTTGTAGTTTATTACCTATTTCAGCAATACCCAAAGCAATTTTAGGATTTACGATTTTAGTTGTAAAAGCGTGTTCAAAACAGTTTTCTATAATGGGTTGTAAAAGCAATGGTAAGATAAATGTCTCGCTAGGTTCTACACAGTCATCTATATTCATTTCAAACTGTACTCGGTTTCCAAACCTCATATTTTCAATCAATACATAGCGTTGTATGTACTGTAGTTCCTGTTCCAAAGTAATTTTGGATTGTGCTGAGTGGTCTAAAGTGGCACGCATTAGCTTAGAAAATTCACCCATAAAGTACAGTGCGTTATCCACATCGTTATCAATGATGTAGTTCTGGATGCTGTTCATTGCATTAAAGGTAAAATGTGGGTTCATCTGGCTTTGTAAGGCTTCTAGCTTGGTTGCAGTTAAGCGTTGTTCTATTTCAGCTAGTTGTTGTTGCTGTTTGTTTTTTCGCTTTAAGCGAAAGTAAAACCACCCAAACACAAAACCAGAAACCCCCAAAGAGACAAGCATCCAAAACCACCACCGTTGATATACAGGCTGTGCAATATGAATATTTAAAACGTTCCGTGAGTAAGTTGTACCATAATGCAAGTCCTTTACTAATAGATTTACTTTATGTTGTCCAGATGGCAGTAATGGTAACAGTAATTTCGGTTCTAAAAGTGCTATATGCTTATTGCCATCAATTGAATAGCTATATTCTAATTTATTGGGATACGGATGGTTAGGAATACTAACGGAAAGCAATACCGTATTTTGGTCTGGATTTAGGTCAATGGTTTTCGTGTCAACCGTAAAAGGTTGATAATTTACCGTGACCTTGTCTAGCTGTATGTCTAAGTCGGTTTTGGGTATTGCAAACTTGTTGAGGTTTATGGAATAGTAACCACTGTTTGTGCCGACAGAAAGGATGTTATCTGAAATGCTTGCATTTTGAACAAACAAATCTGTGATGCCTTGGTCTTGGTCAATGAGTATTTCCGTGCTATCGGTAACAATATTTACACCACGTTCAGTACCTATGAGTAACCTATCCTTGTTATACTTCAAAAATTGGATGGATTGTCCTTTGTAACGCTTTTGCGAAAGCGTATCAATAACAGTATTACTGTTTAAGTCATATTTTATAATCGTTCCAGAAGTTTCTGCAAGGTATGTATTTCCGTCACCATTAGGCGTGGTCATATAGGATAAGGTTTTGTCTTTAATCAAATGATTAAAGTCGTTACCGTCATAGCTAAACAACCCAATAAAACGGGATAGGAAGTAAGTAGTGTTACCTATGGTTGTGATACTATTTACATCGATTGGGGTATTGTGTTGTTGAGGTTTATAAAAAGTAAATTCTGTGGAACTTTTAAAAACAAACACGCCATTATACAAAACAGGTGCAATGAGTTTACCATCGGGTCTAACCTCAAAGACTTCGGACAAAACAGGATAGTACGCTTTGATATTGCCTAGCAAGTCAACTTTGTAAATACCCAAATTAGTTGCCACCCAAATGTTATCCTGTACTTGTTTTACTGAATGAATTTTAAATCTAGAGATATTTATATTTTCTCTCAGCCTATATAATTTTTGTAATCCTAAAATTTCAGTTGGTTTAAAATTATCTTTAGCGTGCTTTATAAAGCTTTGTGCATCAATCTTAAAATGGTTTTGCGAGGTCGTTATGCTCACTTGCTTTGCAGTTGCTAAAAGGGTTAAACTATCATTTTTCATAAATCCTATTACCTTTTCAGTTGTAGGATTGTATAATACTTTTTTGGAAACATCCACACGATACAAGCCATCATCTAGTGTTCCTACATAGAGAACATCCAATTCCTTATCATAGAGAATACTCCAAATAGCGGTGCTTGGTATTCCATAGGATTTATTTTGATTTTGGAAATTGTCAAGGTCTAATTTGTAAGCACCACCATCATCGGTGTGTGCGCCCCAGTTTGCACTGTAAACCGTATTCTCATTCACAGGTGCATAATCCCAAACGATACTTGAAGGTACAGAGCGTAATGATTTACCACCATAGATGAGATTTTCTATCTTGTAAACGTCGATGGTTTTGGGTTTACTCACGTAAGCGAGATTTCCAGATGTGCCAAGTGCAAAAAGGTGTTTAGTATTGGTAGTCTGTCCGATAGTAGGGTTGCTTGCAAGGTTTTTTATCTTGTATATACCTGCTCTAAGCGTAATGAAATAGACCTCATCTCGATACTCGAAGAAGTCTTGCACCTGTAATTTCTCGTTTGGTTCTGTAATTTCAAAGTTGGTAAAACTATCATCTTTAAGAACAGATAAACCATTCTCAGTACCTACTAGAACTGCACCATCTTTAACCCATATCTTACGGATGTAGTCGCTTATAAGTCCATTGGAAGTATCATACTTGGTAATGGTACTATCATTGATTTTAAATAGTCCTTTACCATACGTTCCTTGCCATATCGCTCCGTCACCATCCTGTTGTATATCCCATACCATTGCAGATGGTAAGTCTGGATGCGTAAAACGCTTTATTTTGCCGTTTTTTAATTGTGCTACTCCATTATCAGTACCCAACCAAATTACACCATTAGAAGCTCTTAAAATTGTACGAACGGCATTGTTAGGTAATCCATCTCGAACATCAAAATGCGTGGATGGGTATTGTTGTCCAAAACCCAGACTGCACCAAAGGCACAGAATAAATAGTCTAACTATTTTGAGTAATGGCTTGTACAAAAGAAGATTGTTTGCGATGTGATACGGGTATTCTAATGGCATTGACTAATTCAATTTGCATCGTAGCCTTATGAAAATGTTTGATGTAATTAAGATTAACCAAATAACTTTTATGTACCCTAAAGAAATTGGGTGCAGTAATTAGTTCTTCAATGCTTTTGAGCGTTTTTGAAGCAGTTATGGTAGTTCCATCTACTAAATATATCAAACAGTAATTATCGTCTGCCTGAGCGTACAAAATGTTTGACTTATTGACTAGGGTAAAACCTGTTTCAGTAGGTATGGTTAACTTTTGAAAATCAGCAGATAAATTACCTACATTATTAAGTAGTAGTTCAATACGATGTGCTTTTTGTTTAGTACTCTGCTGAGCTTCAAAACGTTTAACCGTAGATAGTAAATCAATGTAGTTTATGGGTTTGAGTAGGTAATCAAAGGCACTATACTTTATGGCTTTAATAGCAAATTCACTGAATGCGGTGGTGAAGACAACCTCAAAACTTACGGTATCGATGCTTTTTAGTAGTTCAAAACCATTTTTATCAGGCATTTGTATGTCCAAAAAGATGAGGTCTGGTCTATGCTCATCTATTGCTTGCAAGGCTTCATCTACTGAACTACATTTTGCACAAATAGCAAATTTGTCTGGGAAATACCGTTGTAGAAGTTTTTCCAGAAACTCCCTTGCATTTAGTTCATCATCAACTATTACTGTTTTAATCACGAGCCAAAATTAACATTTATTTTTACTTGTTATTCATTTGATGAGGTATCGTACCATATTTAATGATAACCGTACCTCCCTACCTGATAAACGTACTATAAATTTTTTCTTGCTGTCACCGTTCTTAGAATACCATTGATTAAAAATCGATAATTTGGATAGGATAGATTAGTCAAAAAAATTTCTAGCACTTTTTGTCAAATATTTAGATTTAAGGCAACAAAAGTCGTTTTAGATAAACTATTCACTAAAAATTTACGAATTACCTGTGTTTTTCATTGACACTTGTATGTTTTTTTACTACGATTGTAGCATTGAGTACTATTTATCCTTGTATAAGGGATTATTGTACCTAATTGTTAAAGAAAAAGAGAAATATGATAGTAAAAGATTTTTATACCACAAAAGAAATAGCAGATATAGGAAATATCTGTACTGAAACAGTAAATAGACGTAGAAGTAAATTTATAAATGAGGGTAATACCAGATTATTCAAGTTAGACCAAAGACCATATTTACATAGTTATAGATTTTTAAGTGAATTTGTTAGTGATACTGTGTATTCCATAATAGAAACTAATAAGCAAATGAAAAATACCATAGAATGCTTGAATAGTCATAGGTCATTTGAAAGAAAGTTGAGTTATTTGGAATGGGATTACTTTGTGACTATAGCCTATGAAGCGGACTTTTCAAATAAAATCTGTTATGAATTTATGAGTAAGGCTTATAGTACGATTGATGATTATGCATTTAGTGGTGATACACGTATGTTCTTTGTTTCTGAACCATTTACAAATAGGAAAGGATATCACAACCATTGTGTTGTAAAAGCAGGTGTTTCATCAGATATATTGAAACAAATGTTAGAACGCAGTGTGCCGAAGGCTAGAATAGATGTACAACCATTTCAAAGAGAAAAAGCCGGCATATTCTACATCTGCAAGAATGGTTTTAGGGGTGAGGACTGGGATATAATGGGGAATAACCTAAAAAATGACGGTGATTATCTGGAACGGATAGGAAGTGCTTAAAGCTGTTCAATACGATTGATTTTATCTCTAATTTCCTCAATTTCAAGTCTAAATCTGAGTATTCTCAGTTGATTTTGAATTGAGGATTTTTTGTTTGCATCAGTTGCTAGATTGAGTTCCGTTTGCTTTAGCCGTATTTGGTCTTGTAGTTTATCCATTTCATTTTAAAATAAATACTACCATCTATATCAACCGTATAAGCTATTTTAATATTTTTGAGTAAATTTTTATTTAATGCTAGGAATTTATTGCCGAAGAAGTGGTAGCAACGATAAGAGCGCATCAATCGAGGTGCAACGTGAAGAAGGATTATCCTTTGCAAAGTCCTTGGGTTATGACAATCCAGAGATTTATGAGGATGTAGCCATAAGTGGTACGAAAAATGAAATAAAGGACAGACCAAGTTTTGCGAGATTATACGATGATATTGACAAGGGGCGTATTACAGCAGTTTATGCTATTGACCAGTCTAGAATAGAGCGTAACTCAATGGTCTGGAATTTATTTGTTCACATAATGATTGAACGAAAATGTTTGTACTATCCTAATGGACAGGAATTTAATCTCGAAGACCCAAACAACAAATTTTTAACACAGGTTTTAAGTGCTTCAAACGAATTGTACGCATCACTTACAAGCCAGAAGGTTAAACTAGCACATTACAAGAATGTTTCTAATGGAAAGACGCACGGATTGCTGCCCTACGGCTATCAACGTGATAAAAATGGTTTCTATGAGGTTGTCCAAGAGGAAGCCGAAGTTATCAGAAGGATTTACAACTTATCTTTAGAAGGAAATGGCACTTACACCATAGCCAACATACTCAACAAGGAAAATACTCCAACAAAATTTAATCGATTTAAAGGCACGATAACACGAATAGACAAATACACCAAGAACATAACAGAACATTCCAAAGAAGCCGTTAAATGGCGTGGAAATGTAATTTACGATATGATTGTAAATACAGTGTACAAAGGAAAACGGAAATGGAAGGATGAATATTTTGATATACCTGCTATTGTTGAGGTTGACCAATGGGAAGCTGTAAACAAAAATTTAAAGAAAAATAAAAAGAACGTTGGTAAACGCCCAGAATACAGTTATTTACTTAATGGTATCATTTATTGTGGTCACTGCGGTAAGGAATATAGGGGTAAAAAACGCCCCAAAGGAAACGATAATGCATACAAGTGTACGGGTCGAAGACCACCCAATTCTAGCTGTACCCTAAGTAGAGGTATCAGTTTAGCCAAAATTGAAACGTTTATCGTGAAGCACCTATTCCATAAAGAAGATTTTAAAAAAGGTTTGTTAGAGCAAAAAACTGAAAGTACAGAACAGTCAAAACTTCAAAAAAGACTGAGTGATAAACAAAATTTGTCTGGAATTTTGGAAAAAAAGTTGAAACTAGCAGGTGAAAGATTGCTTGACCCAGATTTTACAGATGACCCGTTTGTAAAAGAAAATTACCTCAATGTCAAAAAGCAGATACAGCAGAACAAAGAAGAAATTGTAGCAATACAGGAACAGCTAGCGGTTGCAAATAATGAGACAAGAAGAGAACGCATAAAACAGATATTTGAAGATTACACGGATAATATTGACTTCACTGACCTAAAAGCATTAGTACATTCACTAATAAAAAGGATTACAGTACATTGGAATATTGACGATTTTGGAAAAGGGTATTATATATTCCAAATTGATTACAAGCTGTCTAATGAACGTTTTTTATTTACTACTAATAGGACGGCAATGAATTGGCTATTGTTAACGAGGTACAGGAAAAGTGCTACTAATGAAGAAGAGTTGCAAGAAGATAAAGAGTTAGCGCAAGAAATGGGATGGACTATCGATGACGATTTTGAAGGTCTGGAGGTCGTAGGTGGTGACTATGATTTAGGTATAAAATTGTTGAGAGATGAATTTATACATTTTGATTAGTTATCTAAATTAACTGTATCAATATGTACTTACGATGGATGGTACGTAACGATAATTCTGGAGTAGATTTTGGTATATGGAAAAGCCTCTCACCTTCTCAATTGAGTTGTCCGTTAGATGTGCATTCTGGCAATGTGGCTCGTAAGCTCGGACTCTTAAAACGTAAACAAAATGATGGTAAAGCCCTAGCTGAACTCGATACTAATCTAAGAAATTTAAATCCTATAGACCCTGTTAAATATGATTTTGCGCTATTCGGTTTGGGTGTTTTTGAGGGGTTTTAATTATGCAATAACCTCATAGAACCATCATGGTATTCCGTTTAATAATTCGCCAAGAAATATTTCATTTTGCGGTCATACCATATTGCAAGATGATATTATGATTGTTGAAGATGCTAGAAAAGATAAACGATTTATAGACAATCCGCTTGTTTTAGAACACAAACCCATATTTTATGCTGGTGTACCTCTAATAAACCCAGAAGGCTATTCTTTAGGCGCCTTATGTATTTATGACCATAAGCCTAGAACACTACTTCCACAACAAAAAGATGCTTTAAAAACGCTTTCTAAACAGGTGGTGCATTTGTTTGAGTTACGAAAGCAAAATAAAACTTTAGCAGATAGTAAAAAAGAACTTGAGTTACGCAATAAGCAACTTAAGGCTTTTGCGAGCCATGTCTCTCACGATTTAAAATCTCCTCTAGCCAATATTATGGCTTTAACAGATCTTATGAAAGACGACGAAAACAGTGCATTGTCTAACGAAACTAAAGACTATGTAAACTCCATAAAAGGATCTGCCACCATTCTTAAAGATTATATAGATGGCATTTTAAAACACTATAAATCAACAGCTTTAGTAAAGGCGAAAAAAGAAGACATAGAATTAAACACTATTTGTAAATCTATAAAACAACTATTATTTAAAGCCGGTGATAAACTCATTTATAGTAATCATAAAATTGAAAAATAGTAATAAATATGCCTTATATCAAATACTCGTAAATCTGGTAGATAATGCTTTAAAGTATAATTACAAAACAGATCGAAAGGTTAAAATTAACTATGAATCTTTAAATCAATATCATAGATTTAGTGTTGAGGACAATGGTATTGTAATACCACGTCATCAACAAGAACGGGTTTTTGAATTATTCGAAACAATTAAAAACGATTTTAATAAATCTAGCACCATAATAGGTTTTAACAGAGTTAAAAGCCTTATTAACAAGTTAGTCGGTGCTATTTTTATCTCCTCAGAAATAGATAAGGGTAGTACGTTTAGCTTTACAATTAAAAATAAAAAAAGCTTCCGTTTTGGAAGCTTTTTTTATGTTATTTTTGAGTAAAACATGTGAATTTATAACCATTTACACTATCCTTTTAACCACGCATTGCGCAATGCTTTTTGCGCATCAGTAGCATTCTTATCCTCTACTAATGATTCGCTCGTTGCAGTCGCCTTTTCTAATACACCTTGTAAGTTTATAGTTTTACCATTACGCTCTAACTCTAAACTATAATCTTGCCCTGCTTGCCAACTAAACATACCTCCTATAACTTGCTGTGCATTTTGTAATGTTAAATCTTTGCCATTTACTTTCTTTATTACATCGCCAACTTGTACGCCTTGTGCTTTCCAAAATGAATTCTTTAATGCTACAGGCGAAAAGAAAATAGCTCCCTTTTCTTGATCTGCATCAAAAATAATGTTCTGTCCACCAGCAAATATATAGTTAGTTTCAACTTCTGTTTCTCCTAAAGTTAAACCTACTTTAGTAAAAAAGTCGTTGTAATTAATTGGCACATCACCTTCTACATGTGTCTTTAAAAATTCACCTACACTTGGGTAAGTCATTTCTGTTATTTCTGCAATAATATTATCGTCTACAAATGGTTTTTCCTTCCCATATTTAGCCGATAACGCTTTCATTAAGGATAACATACTTCTATTACCGTCACTTCCTTCGCGCATTAAAATGTCAATACACATACCGATTAGTGCACCCTTCATGTAAACATTGTAATAATTAGAAGCGTAGGGTTCTTCTAATATATTTTCACTCATAATCGTAAAACTCATAGCATCATCTAAATTCTTAGATGTTGCTATTTTACCCATTATTGTATTGTAGAAAGTACTTGGTTCTACTAAACCTTCGTATACCTGAAAATGCTGTGCAAAATATTCGGTAACCCCTTCATACATCCATAAATGTTTAGAGAAGGTTGGTTTATTATAATCAAAAAAATGGACGTCTTCAGAATGCACAGATAATGGAGTTACAATATGAAAAAACTCGTGTGCCACAACATCAATAATTGAGGCAGCCAAACCTTCTTTGCTAGATGATTCTGGTAAAACAACAACTGTAGACGTATGATGCTCTAAAGCACCAAAACCTTTTGGAGCAGTCTCAGACCCGTCAGATAAATACAAATAAATATCATAACGTGGTGTACTATTAACAGCGCCTAAATACTCTTTTTGTGCTTGCATCATTTTATAAACGGTCTCTTTTTGACTTGCAGCCGTATGTACTTTATTTGGTGAATATACACTCAGCACAATCTTAATATCACCAACCATAAATTCTTCAACATCTAATTTACCATACATCATTGGATTATCCGTAATATCAAAATAGCGCTCAGCAGAATAACTGCTGGTAATAGACTTTCCGTCTGGGCTAGATGTTTCACCTCTACCTTGCAAGGCCGAAGTTCTAACAAACGTTGCTGGAGCAGTGACGTTTAAGGTATATTGATTATTTTTTAAAGAATCAAAATAACCAATAAATCCATGTAGGTTTAATACATAGTTATCGTCTTCAATATTAGTACCTGCCGGCGAAAATGGGTTTTCTCCTCCAATACCACCTGTGGACTCTATATCAAAGGTATCGTTAACATAATAGGTTAACTTATCGAGTTTTGTTGCGTTAGCAATAGTCCAAGTATTTGTATCTATTTTTTTAACCTTAAGCTCTTTACCATCATAATCTAACGCTTTTAGATCATCTACATATTTACCAAAATCACTTACCGAATAAGTACCCTGCACTACGCGTGGTAACCTGTAAGTTACAGTCTCGGTAGTAAAACGACCAGGATTAATAGTAACTGGGACTTTATCATTTACAACTGCAGTTAAATCTAAAGCTGTCTCAATAGGATTATTTAAAGCTAAATCATCTACTTTTGGTTTGGCCGATCCACAACCTACCAGAAGGGCACTTAAGCCCAAAATGGCTACAAAATTCTTCATTATAGTTATTTTTTTTTATTGAAAGACAAATCTACAATCTTTAGGTCTTAAATCTAAGGGTTTTATTAAATTCGTGCTATGTCGCAGAACTTAATTAGCATATTAATACCTTTTAAAAATACAGAAGCTTTTATATTAGAATGTACAGAATCTATTACAAACCAAACATATAAACACTGGGAAGCTATATTTATAGATGATAATTCTACCGATAATTCTCATCAAATTATAAATAAAGCTTCAAAAACTGACGCGCGCATAAAGCTCCATAAAAACAAGAGTACTGGGATAATTCCTGCATTGCAAACAGCATTTACTCACAGCACAGGGGATTATATCACAAGAATGGATAGTGACGATATTATGACTCCACATCGTTTAGAAACAATGCTAAACAGTTTATTAAAATATGGAAAAAAACATTTAGCTGTAGGACAAGTAAAGTACTTTAGAGCAGATGGTGTAAGTGATGGCTATGCGCGCTATGAACACTGGATTAATCAATTAACTAAAACCGGAAGCAATTATTCTGAAATCTATAAGGAATGTGTAGTTCCGTCTCCGTGCTGGATGCTTCATCGTAAAGATTTTATAGCCTGCGATGGTTTTAATCCCAATCGCTACCCAGAAGATTACGATTTAACATTTCGATTTTACAAAGCCAATTACAAATGTATTCCTTGCGATAAAATATTGCTCCACTGGCGAGATTACAGCACAAGAACATCTCGAACCCACGAGCATTATGCTATCAATTATTTCCTAGACATAAAAGTGCACTACTTCCTAGAGTTAGATTATGACTCTAAACGACCACTAACCATTTGGGGAGCCGGAAACAAAGGAAAAACGGTTGCTAAACTTCTTATTAAAAATAATATCCCATTTTATTGGATTTGCGATAATGAAAAGAAAATTGGAAAGCATATTTACGAACAAGAACTTTTAAATTTTAACTACATCACAGAGCTAAAGCAACCGCAAAGTATTGTAACTGTCGCAAATGAAGACGAACAAAACGACATCAAAGCCTATTTTAAAAAGCAGAACATGCACGCTATGACTGATTATTTTTTCTTTTGTTAAAATTCTCAAAAGCGAAATACTTTTATCGTTTTTCATTTTATATATTTGGCTTAAATAATAATCCTAGACCACAGGAATGCAGTTTAAACATCCCGAATTACTTTACGCGCTTTTTTTACTAGTTATTCCTATTCTTATTCATTTATTTCAGCTACGTCGTTTTCAAAAAGTTCAGTTTACCAACGTAAAATTTCTTAAAGCTGTAAAACTGCAAACACGCAAAAGCTCGCAATTAAAGAAATGGTTAACGTTGTTAACTCGCATGTTCATTTTGGCATCTGCCATTATAGCATTTGCACAACCTTTTATACCAAATACCGAGAATTTTAATGACACCCAAGAAACGGTTATTTATTTAGATAATTCCTATAGTATGCAAGCTAAAGGAAAGAATGGAACACTGTTAAATGAAGCTATACAAGATATCATTAACACGTTACCAGAGGATGAAGACTTTAGTCTCTTTACAAATACTCAAACGTTCAAAAACACCACAATTAAGGCCTTAAAAAATGATTTAATTCAGTTGAATTTCTCACCGACACAACTCAATTATGATGCACTTATATTAAAAGGAAAACAATTATTTTCAAAAGATGGTACGTCTACTAAGAATCTTGTACTGGTGTCCGACTTTCAAACAAAAGACACTCCGTTAATATTTGAAACGGATAGTAGTTTTAATCTAAAGTTAGTGCAACCTAAGTCGGTATTAGCAAGTAATATTAGTATTGATAGTGTGTACATAGCAAACACCACAGCAGAAACCTTAGATCTTAATGTAAAACTCTCTAATCAGGGAACATCTGTAGAGAATGTTACTATTTCATTATTTAATGAAGAGACTTTATTAGCAAAAAGTGCGGTAGATATTAATAATAACGCAGAAGCCACTTTTACTATACCTAATAACATTATAATTAACGGAAAATTAGTTATTGAAGATGTTGGATTGCAGTATGACAACACATTTTATTTTAATATAAGTGCGAAACCAAAAATTAAGGTGTTGGCTATAAATGAAAATACGCCTGATAATTTTTTAAGACGTATTTATACGACTGATGAATTTAACTATCAATCATTTAATCTTAAGGCTTTAAATTTCAATCTCATTCCCGATCAAAATTTAATAGTTTTAAATGAACTCGAAACAATTTCCGAAGCCCTAAAAATGGCATTATACAGGTTTAAAGAAGATGGTGGACACATATTAATTACACCATCAAATAGCATAAACTTAGGTGCTTACAATCAACTATTTAAAACTTTAAAAATTCCATACTTTAAAGCGTTATACAATACCGTAAAACGTATAACGACAATTAATTATAATCATCCGCTTTTAACAAATGCGTTTTACTCTAAAGTCACAAACTTTCAATACCCAAAGGCAGAACGATCATATACTTTAACATCTACAACTAATAGCATTTTATCTTATGAAGATGGTAGTCCTTTTTTATCAGGAAATTTTGGAGCATACGCTTTTTCGTCTGCGTTAAACATTAAAAATTCAAACTTTAAAAATTCACCATTAATTGTACCTGTTCTATACAATATTGGTAAACAAAGCTTAAAATTACCAGAGCTTTATTACACCATAGCACAACCCAATAAGATAGCCGTAAATGCTACTTTGGGTCAAGATGATATATTAACATTATCCTCTGATGACGCTTCGGTAATTCCGTTGCAAAAAACATACAGCAAGTCTGTAGTCTTAGAAACTGAAGATTATCCCAATACCGCAGGAATTTTAAATGTAAAAAATAAAGAAACCCTTTTGCAGAAATTAAGTTTTAATTACAAAAGAAACGAGAGCGATCTTAATTACCATGATATTGAAGCCATTAAAGGCGCTTCTGCAGACAATAGTTTAGCTTCAACTATAAATGACATAAAAAGTAACACAACTATTAATGCACTATGGAAATGGTTTGTTATTTTTGCGCTAGTATTTTTAATTATAGAAATACTTCTACTAAAATATCTTAAATGAACGCACTCATAAAATCTGCCACTATCGTTGATTCTAAAAGTGATTTTCACAACGAAACGGTAGATATTTTAATTGAAAAAGGCCGTATTTCTAAGATTTCTAAGCGTATTTCTAATTCTAATAATTACCAAGAGCTAGCATTAGACAACCTTCATGTTTCAAAAGGTTGGTTCGATAGTAGCGTATCCTTTGGTGAACCTGGCTATGAAGAACGCGAAACCATAGATAATGGTCTAAAAACCGCTGCGGAATCTGGTTTTACCGCTATAGCCTTAAATGCCAACTCTAATCCTGTGATTGACTGCTATGCAGACATTACATTTGTAAAATCTAAAGCTCAAAATAAAGCGACAAGCCTCTACCCTATTGGTGCTTTAACCATGGCTAGCGAAAGTGAAGATTTAGCAGAACTCTACGATATGCAGAACGCAGGAGCTGTGGCATTTTATGATTATCAAAAACCTGTAAGTAATCCTAATCTAATGAAAATTGCACTACAATACGCAAGCAATTTTAATGGATTAGTATGTTCTTTCCCTCAAGAATCAAAGATATCGGGATTGGGCATTGTAAATGAAAATATTAACAGTACACGTTTAGGCTTAAAAGGAAACCCTTCGCTAGCAGAAGAATTGCACGTATCCAGAGATTTATTTTTGTTAGAATATACCGGAGGCAAACTCCACATCCCAACTATATCCACAGAAAAATCCGTAGCACTGATTAGAGCCGCAAAAGCGCAAAAGCTAGACGTTACTTGCAGTGTAGCCATTCATAACCTAATTCTTACAGATGATCGTTTAAATGATTTTGATACCAGATACAAAGTACTACCGCCATTAAGAACTCAAAAAGATTGTAATGCTTTAATAGAAGGCTTAAAAGATGGCACAATAGATATGGTAACCACAGACCACAATCCAATAGATATTGAAGATAAAAAGTTAGAATTTGACCATGCCAAATACGGAACTATTGGTTTAGAATCTGCTTTTGGTGCGCTTCAAACAGTTTTCACTACAAAAAAAGCAATTAGTTTACTCACTCAAGGCAAAGCCCGTTTTGGTGTTTTACAAAACACTATAAGCGAAGGTGAGACGGCTGACCTCACACTGTTTAATCCTGAAAGCACTTATCAATTTGTAAAATCAGATATAACCTCAAGATCTAAAAATAGTGCTTTCTTAGGTATGACGCTCAAAGGAAAAACCTACGGTATTATTGCCAACAACAAAATCGTCTTAAAGTAATATGAACCAAAGAACAATTGACGAAGGCAAAACTATGAGTTTAGTGGCCTATTTAACGTTGTTAGGTACTCTGATCGCCTTTATTATGAACCAAGATAAAAAGAATCCGTTTACCTATTTTCATCTAAGACAAGCCCTTGGCTTAGGCCTACTCTATATTATGATTGCATCGGTAGTTAGTAGTTTTGATAGCATGATGGTGAGCATGTCTTTTTGGATATTTTTTTCTGTCTTATACCTCTACGGCATCTTTGGAGCCATTACAGGTAAAACCAACATAATTCCACTGCTTGGCAAAATCTTTCAGAACGTATTTAAAACTATAGGACAATAGAGACTATGACTAAACTTAATTATATCACAAGGGCATCATCGCTAAAAGAAAATGCACCGCTTTTAATTATGTGTCATGGCTATGGAAGTGATGAAAATGATTTATTTTCATTTGCACCAGAACTTACTGATGAATTATTTATAATTTCTTTACAAGCTCCATACCCTATGCAGCCCTATGGAAATGCTTGGTATGCTATAAATTTTGACGCTGTAAACGGAAAATGGAGCGACGATGAACAAGCCAAACAGTCGGTAAACTTAATATCAGAATTTATTGACTATGCTTGCAGCACCTACCCTGTAGATTCAAAAAACGTTACACTTTTAGGGTTTAGCCAAGGTTCTATATTAAGTTATGCCGTTGCACTTAGATATCCTAAAAAAATAAAGAATATAGTAGCATTAAGCGGCTATATTAATGAAGCTATTTTACCAGATCAAATTAAAAATAAAGATGTAGCGCACTTAAACTTCTTTTGTTCTCATGGTTCTGTAGACCAAGTAATCCCTATAGATTGGGCAAAAAAAACACCAAAGTTTTTAGACGACTTAGGTATTAATAATAGCTACAAAGAATACCCTGTTGGCCATGGCGTAGCACCACAAAATTTTTATGATTTTAAAGCTTGGTTAAAGCAGTATATTTAATCGAGCTTAGGATATATAAAGCTCTCAGCTAATTTATACTGTAAGTCATTATGATCATCGATACTGTAGGTTACAAAAATTTCGCCCCAATAGGTTCCATCTGTAAAATTTGCAACAATCCACCTATGATTTAAAATTCTAACTTTATTAATCAGCAATTTAGAACCTGTTAAAGACACAAAAGGCACTATAGGATGATCATCTCCTTTATAATCATTCATATTATAAAGACCTTCGGTAATAGCTTTTATTAATTCGTCTACATTATAACCTTGGGCCACAAAATAGTCTAAAGCATTGTCATTATGCTCAATATTAAAATAACTAAGATCAAAATTTTGAGCTTCTAGTGTTGCCACAGCTTTTTCTTTATCTTCTACAGTTTTTTTATACTTTCTAATATCCTTTTCGTATTTGTCAATTATATTTTTAGAGTTCACATGTTGAAAAACAATCAGCAAAGCTGAAAAAATAAACAGGTACATAAACACGCGTGCCTTCATAATATTTAAATCGTAATTTGTAAATTATCGTATGCCAAAAAAACGTTTTTTGGCAGGTTTTGTTGTACGTCGTCATGAAAACCTAACAAATGACTTATATGTGTTAAGTACGCTTTTTTAGGCTTTAACATGTCTATAAAATCTAGTGCTTCCTCAAGGTTAAAATGCGATATATGAGGTTCTTCTCTAAGTGCATTAACCACAAGCACATCTAAATTTTTAAGCTTATTCATTTCTGCACTAGATACTGTTTTCATATCAGTGAGATAGGCAAAATCTTTAAACCGAAACCCAAACACCTGTAGCTTGTAATGTAAACCATCAATAGGAATAACTTCTAAATTACTCAAAGTAAATGGTTTATTTTCAATGGTGTGTTCTACAACACTAGGAACACCAGGATACTTTGGTGCTGTTGTAAAAATATAATCAAATCTTTTTTTTAAGGCCTTAAAAACGCGTTGGTGCGCGTACAAATGTATAGCGCCTTGTTTAAAAAAAAATGGACGGATATCGTCTAATCCCATAGTATGGTCTGCATGTTCATGGGTAAAAACTATCCCGTCCAATTTAGAGACGTTTGCCCTTAACATTTGTTGCCTAAAATCTGGGCCACAATCTATAACGTAAGTATAGGTACTCCATTCTATCAATATTGAAACACGAAGTCTTTTATCCTTTGGGTCTTTACTTAAGCAAACAGGATGATTACTAGCTATAATTGGAATTCCTTGTGAAGTCCCAGTACCTAAAAAAGTTACTTTCAAAAGGTTTTAAGTTTCTAACAAAAGTAAGCTTATTTTTTTGTTTGCCACACTAAATTAATACCTTTGTTGTACTATGAAATTGCAATATTGATGGAAGAAATAACGTATAAAGGGGATTTTGAAATTGAGAACATTCCGTCACTCAAAGATAAAGCCTTAAGAATTAATCTTAACAGAGACATTTACGGCACATTTGCAGAGATTGGCGCAGGCCAAGAAACTGTGCGTCAGTTTTTTAGAGCAGGTGGTGCATCTGGCACTATAGCTAAAGCTATGTCCGCTTACGACAAAAACTTTAGTGATGCTATCTATGGCATAGAAAATGACAAACGCTACGTTACTGAAGCTAGACTACGTAAAATGCTGGTGCATGAAGTCAACTTAATGGAAGAGCGTATCCCTAGAGATAATAATCCTAATAAGATTTTTTTTACCTATGCTAATACTGTGGCAACCATTGATTTTGCGAAAAAATACAAAGGTCATGGATGGGTTGGTATTCGCTTTCAGGTAGAACCTAAAGGAGCATATAACGAAATTGTAATTCATATTCGCTTTAAAGAAAATGATGCAAGATTACAGCAAGAAACACTAGGTAAACTAGGCACTAATTTAATTTATGGTGCCTTTTACAAATACAACCAGCCTAGAAAGTTACTACGCTATCTTTACGACCATTTAGAAAAAGATCAGTTAGAAATAGATACCATAAATTTTTCTGGTCCTGTTTTTAGAGATGTTGACAACCGTTTAATGAGTCTTCAGCTCGTTAAAAATGGAATGACCGATGCCGTAATGTTTGCACCAGATGGCAATAACGTCTTACCTGCAAGAGTACTCTACAAAAAAAATATTTTAGCTTTAAGAGGAAGTTTTAGACCTGTAACAAAGGTGAATATGGACATGTTAGAGAAGTCCTACGAAATGTTCATTAAAGAAAATAAGGTTAACAAAGACAAAACACAGGTTATTTTTGAGGTTACCTTGTCTAACCTGCGTGCCGAAGGAGAAATTGACGAGCAAGATTTTATGGACAGAGCCAAATTGCTTTGCTCCTTAGGGCAAACTGTGCTTATCTCCAACTTTCAAGAATATTACAAACTCGTTGAGTATTTTTCGCAATATTCTAAAAACAGAATGGGTCTAGCCTTAGGCGTTAACAACCTAGTAGATATTTTTGACGAAAAATATTACCGCCATTTAAGTGGTGGTATTTTAGAAGCCTTTGGTAAATTATTCTACAAAGATCTTAGAGTATACCTTTATCCAATGGAAAATAAGGATGGTAGCTTAACCACTAGCGAAAATCTTAAGGTTCACCCTAGAATGAAAGAACTTTATAAATTCTTTAAATATAATGGTAAAGTTGTAGATATTAACGATTTTGATAAATCTATACTATCTGTTTTCTCTAGAACCGTTCTTAAAATGATTGCAAACGGAGAAAACGGTTGGGAAGTTATGCTACCAGAAGGTGTTGCTAAGATTATTAAAGAAAAGAGTTTATTTGGCTGCGAAACTGAAGAGGTTGTGCATAAATAGCACGCCTATTCGTTGTAAAAAAGCGACCTTTTTGTAAGTTTATTAAACAAAAAAGGTCGCTTTTATTATTACATAACTCAAAATTAATTACTTAGAATTTGATCCGTATGTGCTTTGGTTTTAACCTTTGTAATTACGTTTTCTAAAACACCATCTTCATCAATTACAAACGTTGTTCTGTGAATGCCGTCATATTCTTTACCCATAAACTTCTTAGGACCCCAAACACCAAAAGCTTCAATTACAGATTTATCCTCGTCTGCCAATAAGGGATACTGAAAACCATATTTGTTTTTAAAATTAGACTGACGCTTTGCACTGTCCGCACTAACACCTAAAATTTCGTAACCTTGGGATTGAAATTTTTCAAAATTATCGTTTAAATTACAAGCTTCTGCAGTACAACCAGGCGTACTTGCTTTTGGATAAAAGAAAACAACAAGTTTTTTCCCTTTGTAATCCGTTAAATTTACTGTATTTCCGTCTTGGTCTAATGCTGAAAAATCTGGTGCTTTATCACCTACTTTTAAATGCGTCATAATTACTTTAATTTTGTTTCAACAAAAATACAATGTATGACCAAGCAAGAAAAGGTGCAATTTGTTATAAATACGTTAAAGGAATTTTACCCAGAAATACCTATTCCACTAGACCATAAAGACCCTTACACCCTATTAATTGCGGTTTTAATGTCTGCACAGAGTACCGACGTGCGTGTTAATCAAATAACACCACTATTATTTGAAAGAGCAGACAATCCTTATGATATGATTAAGCTAAGCGTTGAAGAGATTCGAGAAATAATAAAACCCGTAGGGCTATCTCCAATGAAAAGTAAAGGTATCTATGGTTTGTCTCATATTCTTATAGACAAACACAATGGTAAAGTTCCACAAACTTATGAAGCATTAGAGGCTTTACCTGCCGTAGGCCATAAAACAGCAGCAGTTGTACTCTCTCAAGCCTTTGGTATGCCTGCATTTCCTGTAGATACACATATTCATCGGTTGATGTACCGTTGGAATTTAACTAATGGTAAAAATGTGGTACAAACCGAAAAAGATGCTAAGCGCCTATTCCCAAAAGAACTTTGGAATGATTTACACTTACAAATTATTTGGTATGGCCGAGAATACTCTCCTGCACGCGGTTGGGATTTAGACAAAGACATTATTACTAAGACTATTGGCAGAAAATCGGTTTTAGAGGATTATTATAAAAAGAAGAAATAGGAATTATTTTCTGTCTTGCTAATAAACCCAACCCTTAATCGTTTCGTCACTAAAGTTATTAAACGTAAGAGACTATACCCAAGAAGGGAAATTTAAAAATTTAAAAATTTAATTTCAATTTCGTCTTCGGCTTCGATTTCAACTTCATTTTCGGTACAATTCTTGTTGCTTTTGAGGAAACTACCAATTATGAAAAACTTAATCGCTATAGCTTTATTAATAGTAGCAACGTCCTGTATTCCTTATAAAATCGCTCCTAAATTTAAGGACAAAGGTTATAAAATAGTAAGAGGTCAAAAATTTAAGCGCACACTGCCAAATGAAACCTCTTACATTTTTAAAGACCCAAAAGATGCTAATGAGTTTTACAATTATCTAAACACTAAATACAGCCTTAACCATACTAATGTTGGATTAAACACTCCAATAACCATTGAGAATAATAAGTATACGCTAAGCTATTATGAAGCTGAGCGCAGCGATGAAATCGCAAATATAGGTTTAGTGGCTACAGATCTTGTACTCAAAGAAAAAACAGGCATTACCGCCTTTGAGGACAACTATTCATCCCGAAAAGGCCACTGGTATATTGTGATAACTTTGCACGATGAAAATTTAAATAATGGTTTGTTAGAAAATCACCCAAAGTATAAAGAACTAGTTCAGTTTTTAAAAAAACTACAGAAAGAATACCTCAATACCTTTAATTATGAAGAATTATTATTCATAAAAAAATCCTGATGCCTAACATCAGGATTTTAACTAATCTAATTTAGAAGTGCTTCAAACTTCAATTTATTATAATCTATAACACGTAAAGCCTTAGAATAATTAAGAAGAAAACTAATAGTTTCGTCTTTGGGTTTTAGGTTTTCATTTTTTGGGGTAGCGTTAGAGTAAATTTTTTCCATATTTAGAATTAATGGGTTAGTATATGGTAAAAACGTCTCTTAAAACACTTTATTGTATCAATTGGTTAATACTATATTATTTTGCTCAATTACTTTACGCATATTAATGAGCGCATAACGCATTCTACCCAGTGCTGTATTAATACTCACACCTGTTCGTTCTGAGATTTCTTTAAAGCTCATATCTTGGTACATACGCATAACAAGTACTTGTTTTTGATCTTCAGGAAGCTCTTCTATAACACGTCTTACGTCAGATTCTACTTGGTCTTTAATCATACTTTTTTCCGCATTTAAACTAGAATCACTTAGGACGGAAAAGATGCTAAACTCGCCTGCATTATCAAATTTGGGCATTCTGTTAGTCTTTCTAAAATGATCTATTACCAAATTATGAGCTATCCGCATTACCCAAGGTAAAAATTTACCTTCCTCATTATACTTGCCGCGCTTTAATGTTCTAATCACCTTAATAAAGGTATCCTGAAAAATATCTTCAGTAACGTCTCTATCAAATACCTTAGAATAAATAAAACTGTAAATTTTTTGTTTGTGTCTACCGATTAATACCGAAAGTGCATTTTCATTACCGTTAATGTAGTTGCTAACTAACTCTGCGTCTAGGATAAGTTCTTTATTCATAATTATTACTCTTAGTAGTAAGAAGCAAGGGCTTCTTAGCAAGGGGTTAAAGTTTTCTAAAAGTAAAATTATGCGATACGCAGGTGTATTTTATTGTTTATAACAATTACAATATAACAACAATCATTCCATAAAAACAAAAAAAACTACTAAATTTTAACATTTTATCGGCTAAAATGTTCCTTTTATAGATAAAATAGATGTAGTATCTTTGCCTAATTAGAACCATAAACACTCAATGAGCACTACTACTCTAGACGTAAACCCAAAGGAAAATATTATAATTAAAGGTGCTAAACTGCATAATTTAAAAAATGTTGATGTTGTTATACCAAGAAATAAATTAGTTGTTATTACTGGGCTTTCGGGTTCTGGCAAGTCTAGTTTAGCCTTTGATACTTTATATGCGGAAGGCCAAAGACGTTATGTTGAGAGCTTAAGTAGTTATGCGCGCCAATTTTTGGGAAGACTTAACAAACCTAAAGTAGATTACATTAAAGGTATTGCACCAGCTATTGCCATTGAACAAAAAGTTAATTCTACAAACCCGCGCTCAACAGTTGGTACAACGACTGAAATTTATGACTATTTAAAGTTATTATTTGCACGCATTGGTAAGACCTTCTCTCCTATTTCTGGCGAAGAAGTAAAAAAACATAGAGTAACGGATGTTGTCGATTATATTTCAAAATTTGAAAGCGGTTCTAAATTATTACTACTCGCCCCAATCCAACTAGAAGAAGGTAGAACTGTTGAAAACAAATTACAAACGCTTTTACAACAAGGTTATGCACGTATTAAATACCAAGACAACGTACGTCGTATAGATGATGCATTACAAGAAAACATAAAATCAGACAAGGATTTATACTTAGTCGTAGATAGAATAATTTATAAAGACGATGACGATTTTCGTAACCGATTGGCAGATGCTGTTGAAACTTCTTTTTTTGAAGGTGTAGGCACTTGTATCGTAGAAGCTTTAAAAGACAACACGCAAAAGACCTTTAATAACCGTTTTGAATTAGATGGTATCACTTTTCTTGAGCCAAACGCACATCTTTTTAGCTTTAACAATCCTTATGGAGCCTGCTCAAAATGTGAAGGTTATGGTGATGTTATCGGTATCGATGATGATTTGGTAATACCCAATACAGCCCTATCTATTTACGAAAACGCAATTTTTCCGTGGCGAGGCGAAAGTATGAGTTGGTATAGAGACCAATTGGTAAATAATTCGCACAAGTTTAACTTTCCGATACATAAACCTTATTTTGAATTAAGCGATAAGCATAAAGCCTTAATCTGGTCTGGTAACACATATTTTGAAGGCTTAGACAGCTTCTTTGCTGAGCTAGAATCTAAAGCCTATAAGATTCAGAATCGTGTAATGCTATCTCGTTATCGCGGTAAAACCAAATGTAATGTTTGTAAAGGCAAACGCTTAAGAGAAGAAGCCAGTTATGTTAAAATAAATGGATATACCATTACAGATTTGGTAGATTTACCATTAAATGAATTGTCTTCATTCTTCAAAGCACTAGAACTTAATACATACGATTCTAAAATTGCCAAACGCTTATTGACCGAAATTAATACCAGATTAGAATTCTTATCTAATGTAGGATTAAATTACCTCACCTTAAACAGAAGATCTAATACCCTTTCTGGCGGAGAAAGTCAGCGTATTAATTTAGCAACATCACTAGGCAGTAGTCTTGTAGGCTCAATGTATATATTAGATGAGCCAAGTATTGGGTTGCATCCTAAAGATACCGAACGGTTAATCGAGGTTTTAAAATCTTTACGAGATTTAGGCAATACCGTTATTGTTGTAGAGCACGACGAGGATATTATGAAAGCTGCTGATGAAATTATTGATATTGGCCCAGAGGCAGGCACTTTTGGAGGCGAAGTCGTTGCTACAGGTAAATTTAAAGATATCCTATCCTCAGATACATTAACCGCAAAGTACCTTAATGGCAAACTAGAGATTGAGGTCCCAGCAAAACGTAGAACATCTAAATACCATATAGACATTGTTGGTGCTCGGGAAAATAATCTAAAAAACATAGACGTTACTTTTCCACTGCAAATGTTGACGGTAGTTACAGGAGTTTCTGGTAGCGGAAAAAGTACATTAATTAAAAAGATTTTATTTCCTGTTATACAAAAAAAACTTACCGGGTTTAGCGATAAAGCTGGTCAGTTTACTGAAATAAAAGGTAATTATAGTACCATTAAGCATGTGGAATTTGTAGACCAAAATCCTATTGGGCGTTCTTCGCGTTCTAATCCGGTGACTTATATTAAAGCTTACGACGATATTCGCGCCTTATTCGCAGCACAAAAACTGAGTAAAATACGCAACTATGCTGCCAAGCATTTTAGTTTTAATGTAGATGGTGGTCGTTGCGAAACTTGTAAAGGCGAAGGTGAAGTTACTATAGAGATGCAGTTTATGGCCGATGTACATTTAACCTGCGATACTTGTAACGGAAAACGCTTTAAAAAAGAAGTACTCGAAGTTAATTTTGAAGGTAAATCCATTGCCGATCTTCTTAATATGACAATTGATGATGCTATTGATTTCTTTAAAACACATACGCAAACTAAAATACAAAATAAGCTACAACCTTTACAAGATGTAGGTTTGGGCTATGTTACTTTAGGTCAGTCATCCTCTACCCTTTCTGGTGGTGAAGCACAACGTATAAAATTGGCAACCTTTTTAGGTAAAGGCAGTAAAAGCGATAACGCCCTCTTTATCTTTGATGAACCTACGACTGGGCTTCATTTTCATGATATACAAAAGCTGCTAAAATCTTTTCAGGCATTAATTGCAAAAGGCCATTCTATAATTGTAATTGAGCATAATATAGATTTAATTAAATGTGCAGATTACATCATTGATCTAGGACCAGAAGGTGGAAAACATGGTGGAAAACTCGTAGCATTTGGTACACCAGAAGACATTGTTTCTAATAAAAAATCGGTTACTGGGAAATACCTACAAGACAAATTATAAATATGGATTTGCCAGAAGGTTTTCATAAAGAAGTTATTGAGGCTAGAGAAAGTAATACTAACAACGTTAGTCATATTAACGATTTAGTATCAACCGAACCTCTTAATCCTGGTGGTGCAAGTTTTAAAACAAACGTTTTAATTAAAGCATCACCTAGTAAATATATTTACAAACCCTATATAGGTGTTGCCCTGTTTTGCTTTATGTTTTTTGCTTTAGGCTTAGGACTTTTATTTTTTGCCTTTTTTCCATTTTCTGGTGATTCTATAAATGCTAGTTGGGCTATAATTGCAGTTGGTCTTATATTTATGTTAGTAGCTAGCTTTATGTTTTACAGTTTTTATAAACCACGAGTTTTTGATAAACAGCTAGGCTTATACTATAGTACTTATAATTTTAAATTATATTCTTCAAATCGAAAAAATTCTAACGATTATATAAAACTTAATAGAATCGAGGCACTACAAATTATTGGTGAGCACGTTAAAAGTGATAATGGCTCGTATAAAAGTTTTGAACTCAACTTAGTATTAGACGATAACTCCCGAAAAAATGTAATTGACCACGGCAATTTAAAATCTATTATTGATGATGCACATACGTTAAGTGAGTTTTTAAATGTTCCTATATGGCACGCAAAGTCCTCTAGCGTTGTTTTCTGAATTAAATAAAAGGATTAATAAAAGAAGAAAGCAATAACACCAAGAATTGTAAACGATAACGGCAGCACCAACAATAAGAATAAAAAACTTACCACACCACTTTTAATAAAACTAAGAAACCAGCGCTGTCCATAAAATTTTATAACCGCTAAAAGCAGATAAACAAATGTTGATAATGCCACTAGCCAGTCTATCCAATCTGGTATTGACATCAATCTATTAAGTCCAAATATGATACTAAACACTAAAAACAAAAACGAAAAATAGTAAAAGCTAAACACCAAGTGATGTGCATAACGTCCTTTTTTATAAAAAAACAGCTTTAACAAAAACGCAAAAATTGGTAACAAAAAAAACATTGCTAAAGGAATACTATCGATAAAGTTCTGATAGATTTGTCCTAGTCCCATGTCTTTATAAAACTTAAGAATTTGTTTAAAGAACTTACGCTGAACGTAACCTGCGTCCTCTTCCATACCCATAAAGATATAGAGCTCTTCATTAGTTTTACCTATTCTTATAAGTGAGTCCATTTCTGTTTCATTAAAACCAAAATCAACATAATTAGTAGTATTAGGAACCTTAATATTAGACATAGAGTCTAAACGTTTTAAATCCTCGTCATTGATTCCTATAGCTTTCCCGTTATCGCTAATTGGTTTTAAATACGTATTAATAGCTACGGTGTCTTTAGGGATAACACTTGTGCTTTGCTCTAAACTTTCAGACCTACTGGCCAAGACACGTTGCATATTCTTATCGAGCTCTACTCTGCCCTCACGCACATAAAAATTAAAAAGAAAAAAGAAAATAACTGCAACAAACAAGTACATCTGTGCAGGGTGCAAATACTTTAAACGTTTCCCTTTAATAAATTCTTTTGCCAAGTAACCAGGCTTAAACATTAAAGGAATAAAGCTTTTTAGAAAACGTGCATCAAAAGAAAAGTAATTACTAATAGTATTATAAAATAATACGCCAAGCGTAAGTATATCATTGGTTTTTTGCCCACAATGTGGACAAAATTTAAAACCAGATTCATAGTGTTTTTCACAATTTTGACAAGTATCCATTTGCGTACTTATAAGTAATGGTTAGTCTGCGTTGAAAATAATGAAAATAAACACTTTTATTAAGTTTTAAGCAAAAAAAAATAACATTTAAAGGCTTTAAACGGCATTCAATACTTTGTAAATCAGAATGTTACTTTTTTGGCATGCTAATTGGTTTTACTAGCCACATAGCGTAAGCCCAAAAGTTCTAAATGCGTTAGTAACTGGGCAAATCTAAAAACCTATATATTATGAAAAGTAAACTACTTTTTTTAGCAGTGGTGTTGGTAGGACTAACATCAGCTACAGCAACAACAGCAGGAGATGCTGTTTTAAATGGGGAAGATTCAAAATATGCGCGCTATCGTTTTTCGCAACCAATAACGTTTGTGGAACGTGGTGTAGAGTTCTTAATTTTTCCAGATGGCAGTTTCGATTTTAATACCGAAATCCTAGCTCCATCACCAAACAATGACGATTATTACTACAAACAAAATAGACGTCGTACCAACCGCACCTATGGAGCACCAGGTACACAATACCATCGCAGAGACAGAGGTGTTTTAATACGACACGATAGACTTGGCCGCGTGCGACGTATTGGTAATGTATTTATGAATTATGATAGACAAGGTCGAATAAAACGTGTTGGCTCTGTTTATATGAATTACCGAAGAGGTCAACTAAAACAAGTTGGAGGACTCAGAATTATCTATAACCGCTACGGTGAAATTGTGGACACAAGAGGCTTTGTTAATTTTAACAATAGAGTAAACATTTGGCATTCTCAGACTTTTGATGATGACTGGAATGATAACTGGAACAACGATAACGATTTTTACTATTACCGTAAAAATGGAAAGATTAAAAAGCAAAAAAAGCTTAAACAATAATCTCTTTATTTTTTGAGATCTAAATCCCGATTGCACACCCCAATGCTTCGGGATTTTTTATTTGCTATTAAACGCCATATAAATACGTATTTAGTTTTTTGGCACGCTGTTTGTAACTTACTTATTGAGTTTAATTTTAAAACCCTTGACTTATGAAACGGATTCTATTTTTATTTGCAGGATTAATTGCTATGAGCAGTACTGCATTCGCAACTAACACATCAACATTAGAAGCTGAAGCTTCAGTAAATAATTATGTGAGAGGTTATGACAATTCTTTCATATTTAACGAAGGAGGTATAGAATTCTCTGTGTTTAGAGATGGTCAGTTTGACTTTTATATTCCGCAATATGGACCAAACGTTAATGTTGGAGTAAATACACCAGGATTTACTTTAAGTTTTAACTCTGGCTTTAATTACAATCCATACGTACAGTATGATAGTTTTGGAGCAATTATTCAGATTGAAAATACGCCTATTTTCTATGATTATTTTGGTAGAGTTAATCAAATTGGTAACATCTTTATAAATTATAATCGCTTTAACAGAATAAGCAGAATTGGTGGACTAAATGTATTTTACAGAAACAATGTGTTTTGGAGATATGATGGATTTATAAACAGATTCAATAGAGCTTATGTTTGGAGACCTTGGCACAGATTTTATGCTGTACCACCAGTAAATTATTGTGTTGTTAATGTTAATCCTTACAGACAGTTTTACACACCTGTAAGACATGTATACTACAGACCATACAGAAATAATGTAAGACATTTTAATGTGGTTAACGGAAGACGTGGAAATGCAAACATAGGAGGACGTAATTCTAGTATTAATAATAGATATGTACAGTCACCTAGAAATAGCAGAGAGCGCTCTATACAGAGAACTGTAACTCGCAGAAATACGGAAATTACAAGAACGAGAAGTACGCGATTAGCAGCTAACACAAGAACTAATACTATAGATAGAAGTACAAATACACGAGTACGTTCTAATAGAAATGCTAACAGAATGGTTAGAAATAATAGTGAAAGTGTAAGAACGAGATCAAATTCTAGAGCTAATACAAATAGAACTGTGAGATCAACAAGATCTAAGCCAAGAGTAGCGTCTTCGGCAAACACAACTCGCTCTAGATCTATAAATACACCAAGAAATGAAAGAAGGCAGGTGACTTCTAACAGAACTAGTGTGTCTAATAGATTAGGAAGCCAAACTAATAATTCGGTAAGGAAACCAAACACGACTAAACATCGTACATATAATAAAGTAAGTTCACAAAACAAAAGACAGAGAAGTACTTCTGTTCAAAACAAAAGAAAGTCATCTTCAGTATCGACAAGATCTAACACTAGTAGAAGAAGTAGCCAAACCTCTACTAGATCTAATACAAGACGTACTAGAGGATAAACAACAAAACATGATTTTTTTGGTTGGTTAGTAGAAATCCCGCATACGGAATGCCTAAGAGCACCTTGCGGGATTTCTCGTATCTATAAGTTAATCAAATATAATCCCAATTTAGACTACAAATTATTAATAAGCTTCGCCATTTTTTGTGTTAAAGCCTTTCTACTATAGGGCTCTAAACCAACAGCATTAACGATTAATTTATTGACCTTATAAGCTTCAAAATAAGTTAAAATTTGTGCTTTTAAAGCCTGCTTATCTTGGTATCCAAAATAATAACCTGTATTTGTGGATTTAATTATGTGCTCAACATCCGCATCTTTTGGCCCAATGGCCACTATTGGTGTTTCTGAGACTATATATTCAAAAACTTTTCCAGGTATGATAGCTTTAGTGTCTTTAGAATCTATTTCTATAAGTAATAAAAGCTGTGATTGCATTTGGTACTTTATAGCCTCGTTATGACTTACATATCCAACAATATTTAGATGTTTGTTTAAGTTATATTCTTCAATAGAGGCCACAACATCATCACTTACAACACCTATTAAATTTAGTTGAAATGCATTATCAAAAGTGCTATACTCATCTCTTAATTCTGAAAGTACTTTCCATAAAATTTTAGGATTACGATCAGATAACAACGAACCAATATGAGATAGTGTAAACTTTTTGTCCTTCTCCACCTTGCTTACCGAATGAGAATCGTAACCATTTGTAATAATTGTAATTGGTTTTTTTGTTTTTGTCTTAAATTCATTTTTGGTATGATTGCTAGTTACTACAATTTGGTCTGCATTATTTAAGACCTGCTTCTCTAATTGCCTATGTTTTGCTTTAGATGATGCTGTAAGTTTTAAGTCTTTGTGATAGCCAATAGTTGTCCAAGGATCTCTAAAATCTGCAATCCATTTAACATTACATTGTTCTTTTAAGTTTAAACCTATTAAATGTAAACTATGCGGAGGGCCAGTAGTAATAATAGTTTTAATTTGGTGTTGCTTAACATAATTAGAGAGAAAGGCCACAGAAGGCTTTACCCAATTTTTGCGTGCGTCTGGTATAAAATAATTACCACGTACGTAAAGCATTAACCGTTCTATAAAAGATTGCTTTTTTAATTTTGGAATTACACCAGAACTAATGGTTTTAGAACTTTTTTTAGAAAATAAGCGAGCCAATTTATAAGGCTCTTTTATAGGTTGTTTTAAGATTGTAATTCCGTTAGGAATCTCATCTACTAAACTCTCATCTCTTATAGGGTAACTTGGGTTTTCTGGGCAATAAACAATTGTTTCAATACCAAACTGTGGCAAGTATTTTACAAATTTCAACCAGCGCTGCACACCAGGTCCACCGGCTGGTGGCCAGTAATAAAGAATTATGAGTACTTTTGAGCCCATCCTAGCCTTCCTAAAGGGAAGGGATTTTAATCTTGCATAAGCAAGTTGAGTTATTATTCTTTGTCTTTAGCTTTAAAACTATAAAATATACCTAACAATAGTAATACCCCAAACATAGCAGAACTTGCTAAGGCAATTTTACTTCCGGTTTCAACAACTTTAGGTTCAAATTTAAATTCTATAATATGACGTCCTGCAGGCACCTCTAATCCACGTAAAATATAATTGACGCGTATGTGTGGTACTGGCTCGCCATTAATATAGGCGTTCCAACCGTTACTATAATAAATCTCTGAAAATACTGCAAAACCTTTGTTTGAGTTAGTGGATTCGTACTTTAAATAATTAGGTTTAAATTCAATTAATTTTATTGAAGCTACTGAATCTACTTCAAACCTATTTGTAGTTATTGGCATTGTTGTAACTGCGGTAGACTTAATATTTAAACTATCTAAGGCTTTAATTTCAGCATTAGCATCTTCCAATTCTTTAATCTCATTTACAAACCATGAGTTACCACTAGCATCGGGATTATCATAAGGAAATACCTGTCCTTTATCTTCGGCAATAATGTACTTTGTATTAAGCATGTTTAATACATTCATATTATTTTTATAAATATGAAATTCCAGTACATCATTATAGCGTCCTAATTTTGCTGCATGGTAACCAAATAACGAATTATGAAAGTAAGCCGCTCTACCAGGACGACGCTGACCATCAGATGACATATCTAAAACTCTAAAATGGCCTTTATCTTTTAAAATTTGCTTATCGGCAGCTGTTGGTTGGTAAGGTTTATCAACACTTAAGGCTGAAACAAAATCATCGTTATTGACATAAGTTTTATTAATAGACACCAAATCAAATACTATTAAAACTGCAAATACTACTACGACTAAATTTTCAGACAGCTTTTTCTTTAAAAAAAGATAAATGGTCCCGGCCGAAAGCGCTATTAAAAGCAGCGTGCGAATAGTATCTGCATTAAATAAGGTTTTTCTATCACTAATTAGAGCCTCAACTAAAGCTTCTGGTATATTTTGATCTCTATAGCTTTTGAAGTCGAAGAATGTAGATTTAAATAATAGAAATACTAAACATAAGCCTGCAGTTATTAGTACGGTATATTTTAGTGCGTTTAGTTTTTCTTCTTGTTTTTGAAAATCGTTAAAGAGACGTACCAAAGCAAAAACACCTAAAACAGGGATACAAAGTTCTAAAATCACCTGTATGGAACTCACTGCTCTAAATTTATTATAAAGTGGTACATAATCAATAAAGAAGTTGGTTATAAAACCTAAGTTTTTCCCATAAGACAGTAATAACGATAAAACTGTACCACCAACTAACCACCATTTTAAACGACCTTTCACTAAAAACAAGCCTAAAACAAAAAGAAATATAATAACTGCACCAACATAAGCAGGTGCTTCTACAATGGGTTGGTCTCCCCAATACATTGGTGCTTTTTTAGATAATTCTAAAGCCTCTATTGGCGAAGCTCCCATCGTCATGTAAGTGCTATATGTTTCAGAATCTTTACCAATATCTTCTGTGTTACCACCTCCCATAAACTTTGGGATAAACAAATTAAAAGTTTCGGCCAAACCATAGCTATATTCTGTAATGTAAGCTCTATCTAAACCATTTGATACCTCTTTTGGTGTTCCATCTGGCGCTACTGTTAACTCACTCTTTCCACGTGTACTTTCTTTAGCATACTCCTGCGTCGCCATTATGTTAGTAGCATTTAAACCTACAGCAATAATAACTGCAATTGTAAGCAGCCCTACGGATTTAAAGAAATGAGGCAGTACCTTTTTTCGGTAGGCATCGACTAAGTATGCTACACCCATTACCAATACAAGCAATAAGAGGTAATACGTCATTTGAAAATGATTAGCAACAATCTCTAAACCTAAAGCTACCACTGTTAATAAAAAACCTAAAATATAACGTTGCCTAAAGGTTAGAATTATACCAGCTAATACCATAGGCATGTAAGCTATAGCATGTGCTTTGGAGTTATGGCCAACTCCAAGAATTATTATAAGATATGTAGAAAAACCAAAGGCCAAAGCACCAAGTGCAGCTAGCCTAAAATCAACTTTAAGTGATAGTAATAAAATATAAAACCCCAAGAAATACAAAAACAAATAATCAGCAGGTCTTGGAAGGAAGCGCAACGTTAAATCAAGCTTTTTTATATAATTATGTGGGTAGGTAGTACCTAACTGGTACGTTGGCATACCACCAAAAGCACTGTTGGTCCAATAGGCTTCTTCACCAGTTTTTTCAGCAAAGTCCTTGTGTTGCTGAGCCATACCAATGTAATGCATTATATCGCTCTGAAAAATCTTTTTACCCTGTAAAACAGGACTAAAATAGGCTAAGGAAACTATCACAAAACCTATTAAAACTAGACAGTGCGGTAAAAAACGTTTATAAGAAAATGACATGAAATTTAAATTAACAAACCGATGCTGAAAAGTAATTAATTTTTAATGAAATTTTAGCTCAGATACAAATTAAATCAATCAATTTCTTCGTAATCGATGTATTCGCCTACTTTTTCGTTAGACGCTTTATTTTGTTTTGGCATTTTATCTATTACCGTCTCCCCTTCTTTTTGTTTTTGTGCATGGCGTTGTTGCGCTTGGTTCTGAAAATTACCAAATTGCTGCCCAAAGCGTTCTTCGGCTTTTTTAGCAACAAATTTCATTAAAATAGGGGCAAAAAGTCGGCTTAAAATCTTTAAACCAAACCAAATAAGCAATATGATTAAAACAGTCCTAAGTAATCCCATAATGGATGCTAAGTATAATATTTTAAAATATAAGTATCAAAAATACAATTATAGTTACGTATAATCCGTTATAATTCATTAAAAAAAGTATAAATTATATATATTTGAAATTAAACCAAAAGCCAATGCGTGTACTCAAATCTATTTTTGTTTTCTTATGTGTTTTTACCTATTTAAATCTTAATGCCCAATACACAGAGGTGATTAACTCTAACCGCCCAGGTGTATCAGAAAGTGCGTTTTCGGTTGGTACTAATGTAGTTCAGTTTGAGGCAGGAGCTTTTACTGTAGATGAAAAACACACTCCTTTGAATTACGAGGTTTCAGGTTTTGGTTTAGATTTTGCCGTTCGCTATGGTCTACTTTTTGAGCAATTAGAATTGCAACTCGATGGCGTTTATCAGAATGATACACGTACAGATTTTAGTAGTCAGATACCTACTGAAAACCCACGAGCTAACTTTAGAAATTTAACACTAGGTGCTAAATATCTAATTTTTGATCCTTATAAAAATGCCGAGGAAGCAAAACCTAACTTATACAGTTACCACGCTAACAGGAAATTTCAATGGAAATCACTTATACCAGCAGTATCAGTTTATGCTGGTGCAAATTTTGACTCTAAAAACAATCCTTATACGGCACCAGACGTAGAAGGTATTAGTCCAAAAGTGATGATTGCTACCCAAAATAATTTTAACGGAGGTTGGGTATTTGTTATGAATTTAATTAAAGACAGAATTGGTTCTGATTTCTCAGAGTTTCAGTATGTTTTAACATTAACTCATTCTTTTACACCACAATGGGTTGTATTTGGTGAAGCCCAAGGCATTAATAGCGATTTTTACGCAGATAATATTTTTAGATTTGGTGGTGCTTATCTTTGGACTCCAAATTTTCAACTAGACGCTAACATAGCATTTAACACCAAAGACACGCCAAGTGTATTTAATATTGCTTTTGGAG
>NZ_CALGNH010000037.1 GCF_937958655.1 uncultured Winogradskyella sp.
GTAACCGAAGCAGGAAATTATACGATTCATACTTTAGTTTACCCAAGTGATTTAGATTTAAGTATCGTAGAGTTAGGAGTCACAACAGGATTTGATGTTAATAGTTTATTAATCCAAGGCGGAGGTGATTTATGTGCATCCTTAGATGTAGCAGGAGCACCAATCCATGTTGGAGAAGAGCCATGTACAGCAGATGCAGGAACGTTACATGCCACAGCAGATAGTGTAAATTTATTAAATGGATCAGCGACATTGACAGCGACACCAGGAGGAGAGTTAGTACAACCAGCAGGCTTTGCAGTACTTTATGTATTAACAAGCGGAGACGACTTAGTGATCGAGCAAGTAGGCGGATCACCAGAGTTCACGGTAACCGAAGCAGGAAATTATACGATTCATACTTTAGTTTACCCAAGTGATTTAGATTTAAGTATCGTAGAGTTAGGAGTCACAACAGGATTTGATGTGAATAGTTTATTAATCCAAGGTGGAGGCGACTTATGTGGATCCTTAGATGTAGCAGGAGCACCAATCCATGTTGGAGAAGAGCCATGTACAGCAGATGCGGGCACATTAACGGCTGTTGATAGTAATGTAGAGTTACTGAATGGAGAAGCACAGTTAAGTGCGACACCAAACGGTGATATCAATATACCAGCAGGTTTCAGTAATATCTTTGTATTAACAAGTGGAGATGACTTAGTTATTGAGCAGGTTAATTCAACACCAAACTTTACAGTCACCGAAGCAGGTGATTACACGATCCATACGTTAGTATTCCCAAGCGATTTAGATTTAAGTATCGTAGAGTTGGGAGTCACAACAGGATTTGATGTTAATAGTTTATTAATCCAAGGAGGAGGTGACTTATGTGCATCCTTAGATGTAGCAGGAGCACCAATCCACGTTAATGCGGCTGAAGATACTTGTACTGCAAACGCTGGTACGTTGTATTCTTATCATCCGATACAGTGTTTAGATTATGGAGTTGCTACAATTTATGCTGACGAAGTAGAAGCACCTGTAATACCAGAGGGTTATAATCAACTATTTGTTTTAACCAATGCTTTTAATCTTACTATTCTAGATGTATCAACGACAGCTGAATTTACAGTGAATCATGCTGGCTTCTATAGAATTCATAGTTTAGTCTATGATCCAGCAACTTTAGATTTAAGTATAGTTCAGTTTGGTTATACAACAGCTTTTGATGTCGTACATTTATTGCAACAAGGTGGTGGAGATATTTGTGCATCACTAGACGTACGCGGTGCTTTAAATTTAGTATTGCCAAGTTGGTTCTGTAATCTATATGGTAGTTATGCAGAAGCTGGAAGAAATCCACAAGGTGATTTAGTAAATGATTGGCTTAATCAGTATGATGATTACCAGAATTTTGAAGATGCTATGTTGGCTGAATTTACAGAAACATCGGTATATCCTAACCCTGTTAAAACAACGTTGAATATTAATACACTTCTATTGCAAGATGAGATTGTAAACTATACAATATTAGATATGCAAGGACGATTATTAAAACGTGGAGTTATTAATACCATCTCAAGTGATAGACATCAGATAGAGATGAGTAATATAAGTTCTGGTACTTATATTGTACAGTTAAGTTCAGAATTTAGAAACTTTACTACTAAGATTCAAGTTAATTAATGTTGCTATAATTATTAATAGTTAATTTCTAAAAGCCACCTTGTAAATGGTGGCTTTTTAGTTTATTTAATTCTGTAAATAGGATATTGTAAATGTGCTTTTTCGTAATTTTCACTTTGTTTATGTATCCAGTCTAGTTGTGCATACCAATTGTTAGCAAACGTTTCATCATAACTTATTTTAATGTTATATTCGAGATTAAGTTTTGGATTGTTTTCTAATAGTACCTGTGCTTTATCTTCCCATACATAAGGAGAAAATCCTTCTTTTTGTTGTAAAATAGTATCAAAGAAATTCCAGTTAAAAAATGAATCTGGTGCTGTTGGCTCTAGCGTTTCTAATAAGTAGCGCATTGCTCTTTGTTTTGTATTAATAATGTAGTCACCTTGTTTAAAATGAAGCTTTTCTTCTGAGATTTTTACTGTTGTATTGTAATGTGGATAATGACCTTCATAAGCATTACTTCGGGTTTGGTAGTCTTCAATTTTATAAGATTCTACAGTAAATGTTGTGTCTTTTTTAATCGTTGTTAATTCTACCTGATTGAGTTTTAATAATTCAATAATAGTATGCCAGCCTTGCGGAATTACATAAGCTGCAGGTATTATAACTTTATGACTTGGTGTAAAAAAGTTTTGATACGTAACCGCTTTAGTAAATGGTTTAGATGTATCATACTTTAAGCGTTGTGCACCTGTAAGTTCACTTGGTATCATCTTCCCCTCATAACCTTTAAATTGTATGGTAGAAGTTTGAGTCGTATCTACCTGCCAAGCTAAAGGATATGTTTTACCTACCGACCAAGTTGAAGCTTGGTTTTGTCTTAATTCTAAAATTCTACCGCCTTGCTCTTCTGTAATTTCTATCATGCTTTTCATTAATTCGTAAGTGCCTGCTACTCGTTTATTATAAGGTTTAAGCATGTGTGTTTCTACCATCATACCTAATGTATTAAATAGTGTTGTGTAACCTGTTGAGTAACGTGGTGAATCTAAAAATTGTGAAAAGCCAGATTCTGGTGTGCGATTAAATACATTAACGTAAGGTGTAATGTCCCAAGATTTTGCTTTTAATTTTTGCTTTAGGAGTGGCATTAGATCATTGTGGAGATAATTACCTAGTTGTCCGCCTAATTTATTGTGCTGTGTAAATAAGTGTGTCAATGTGTATTGATAATCTGCTCCATTACTGACGTGGTTGTCTATAAATATATCTGGTTGAACTAAATGAAAGATTTTAGCAAAGGTCTGTGCGTTTTTAGTGTCAGATTTTATAAAATCACGGTTGAGATCATAATTGCGGGAGTTGCCTCTAAAACCGTATGCCTTTGGACCGTTTTGGTTGGTTCTTGTGCCAGAATTTCTATTTAAACTTCCACCAATATTATAAATAGGTATTGTTACTAAAACGGTTTTTTTTGGCGCTTCAATTTTACCTTGTACTAGGTCTCTAAACAACATCATTGTAGCATCAATACCGTCTGATTCTCCTGGATGTATACCATTATTGATGAGTATAAGTCTATTGTTAGTTCTTAGTTTGTTAAAATCATTACTACTAGAGCCGCTCATATTTAAAGTTATAATATGGAGCGGTTTGCCAGAATCTGTTTCTCCAATGGCTTGTATTGAAATTTCAGAAAATGACGCTGCTAAATCTGTATAATAATGAATAGTCTCTTCGTATGTTGCAGTTTCTAGACCATTACTTTTTTCAAAAACTGTAATTAAATCTTTTGGTTGGGTTGGACTTGTGCTTTTTTCTGTACTATCTGAACACGAGGTAATTAGTACTAATAGAATCAATAATTTTTTCATAAGTTATAAGATTGTACTTCAAACTTACAGATTTTATCCTATAAAATTATTTGACGTGTATTTTTTGGATCAGAAAAAAGACTAATTTCGCATCATTATTTATAAGCTTAAAATGCAGCAAACAACTGACACTATTTTAATGATTCGTCCTGTGTCTTTTAGGATGAACGAACAAACGGCCGTTAATAATTATTTTCAGGAGGCTATTGATTTAAAGAATACTGAAATTAATACCAAGGCACAATTAGAATTTGATGCTTTTGTAGATAAGTTAAGGGCTGTAGGTATTAATGTTATTGTTTTAGAAGATGATCTCATTCAGGATACACCAGATTCTATTTTTCCTAATAATTGGGTGAGTTTTCATAATAATGGTGATGTTGCTAAGTACCCTATGTTTGCTGAGAATAGAAGAAGAGAGCGTAGAGATGAAGTATTTATTCGTCTTGAAGAAGAAGGTTTTAAGATAGAAAATATTATAGATTATACGTCTGCCGAACTCGAAGGTGTTTACTTAGAAGGTACTGGCAGTATTATTATGGATCGTGTAAATAGAAAGGCGTATTGTGCCCTTTCTGCGAGAGCTGACGAAGCGCTTTTTATTGAGTTTTGCGAGGATTTTGAATATACGCCTGTTATTTTTACTGCTAACCAAACGGTAGATGGTAAACGCCTTCCTATTTACCATACTAATGTAATGATGTGTTTAGCGGAGAATTTTGCTGTCATTTGTTTAGATGCTATAGATGATAAAAAGGAACGCAAAAACGTTGTGAAACACTTAAAGCAAGATGGTAAAGCAATTATTTCAATTTCTGAACAGCAAATGCATCAATTTGCTGGTAATATGTTACAGCTAAGAGGAACTAATAGCCAACGTTATTTGGTGATGAGTGAGTCGGCTCATAAGAGTTTAACTCAAGATCAAATCAATCGTATTGAGGAGTATTGTTCAATACTATCTAGTTCATTAGAAACCATAGAAACTTGTGGAGGTGGGAGTGCACGTTGTATGATGGCTGAAGTTTTTCTACCTAAGGGTTAATCGTAATACCTACTCTTGCGGTGCTGCTTTTGGTAACTCAATAAAGAACTTACTGCCTACGTTTTCGGTGCTTTCTACCCAGATTCTTCCATCATTAAGCTCAACTAAATCTTTCGCAATTGTTAAGCCTAAACCAGTACCTTTTTCATTTTTAGTACCAATAGTTGTAAAGTTTTTATTGGCATTAAAGAGTTTGTCTATGTTTTTGCGAGAAATCCCAACACCAGTATCTTCTACACAGATCAGCGCTTTGCCATTGACCTCTTGATTAGACACGGTTATAACATCACCTATACGACTAAATTTAACAGCATTGGTAATTAAATTCTGAATCACAATTTCTACCATACTGCGGTCAGCGTAAATGAAATCGCGTTGCGATTCATCAATTAATACAATGCGCTTATCTTCAACTTTTTGCTCCACTAAAGCCATCTTTGTATGGAAGACATCTTGTATATTAAACAACTCTGGTTTTGGTTCTAAATTCTGCATTTGAGATTTAGACCAGTTTAATAAATTAAATAAAAGTGAAGATGCGTTGTTGGCATTATCACTTAACTCTGGGATAAGCTCTCTAAACTCTTCTTTAGAGATGCTATCTTCTTTTAGCAAATCTAAAAAGGCTTTAATAGACGAAATAGAGTCTTTTAAATCATGAGATACAATAGAGAAGAGTTTATCTTTTACTTGGTTAACTTCTTCTAAATGATGTGTTTGTTCTAGTATAGCTTCGCTTCTAATTTGTTCTTGTTTTAATTTTTCATTAAGTTCTTCAACTTGGATTTTACGCGTTCTACTTCTTATAAAATTATTTATAAATAAAATTAAGAGTAAGGCTAAAAGACCTAAGGTACCGTAAATTACATAAGGATTATGTAGCCAGCTTTTCTCAGAGTTTTCTTTTACTGCAGTGTCTTGGTCAATAGCCATTGCATCAGAGGTGTCTATCTCTGATGGCACTTCGGTATAAGGCGGTAAAGGTGTTTTAGTTTTTGAAAGATTTTCTTTTAAGTCATAAAATTTATTTTGCCAAAAAAACGCGTTTTGAAAATAACCACGTGTAGAATCTAAAGCAATATGTAATCGGTAGTTTTCTAAAAGAGCTTTACTATCGTCAATCTTTTGTGCAATGGCATACGCCTCATTTAATTGGTTTTCGGCCAATTTTAATTTGCCTTTTTGAAGGTTTAAATTTCCTACAGCATTCAGCGAGCGGAGAAGACCTTCTTTGTTGTTCTGTTTACGATTATATCGTAGACCCTCTAATAGATAGTCAGAAGCTTTCTTATATTCATTAAATTTTAAATATTCGTTACCGAGTTTTGGTAAAATTTCACCTCTAGTATCTTGGTCCTTTTTTGGGTCTAACAATACTAATACGTTTTCAAAATACTCAATAGCTTTTCGGTGTTCTTTTCTTTCAGAGTAGAGATCAGCTATGTTTTTTGTAGACTCAATAATGCCTTTTTTGTCACTAATTTGCTTTCTAATTTCTAGTGCTTTAGTGTTATATTCTATAGCCTTATCAATAGTATTTGTTTTAGCATACGCCTCTGCAAGGTTATTGTAAGCAGAGCTCAATTGGTCGTTTAATCCTCGTGCTTCAAAAATTGAAATTGCAGATAATGAGTTTTTTAAACCATTACTGTAGTTACCACGCTTAATTTCTAGTAAGCCTATACTATTACTCACTTTAGCTACTCCCAGTGTATCTTTAAGTGTTTGGTGGTATAAACGCGATTTTCGATAATTATCAATAGCGTTATAATAATCATTACGTTCTGTGTAGATTAACGCTCTGTAGTAAGTAGTTTTAGCAAGGCCTTTGGTGTAGTTTAATTTTTCAGAAAGTTTAGCCGTTTGGTTAAGGTACCTAAGCGCTTTTGGGTAATCTTTTATAACGTAAAGTTCGTGTATGAGCTCTAACGAGAGGTCTACCTTAATAGAATCAGCCTCTTGGTAGGCTAATTGTACGGTAAGGTCATCTATCTTTTCATTTTGTGAAAAGATAAATAACGTCATAAGACATGCAGTTAGAAAGAAAAACTGCTTCATCTCTTAGCGGTTATAAAACCAGAAATTATGTTTTTGTGTATGTAACTTTTATAGAGGGATGTAAAAAGTAAGTCAACACTAAATAATAACGACATGGTTAATGTTAGATAATTTAGCTTCATTAATGTTTGGGGACATTGTTAATAGCATATCAAAAATGCCATAATGAGATTAAATACACTAATTATCGGGTTTTAAAGCTAATAAATTAGTTGAAAGGAAAAATGAAATTAATATTAAAACACCTGATTCGATAAACGGCACAAATCATAGAAAAACTACCATCTTATCGATGAAATGCATTTATATTGTAATAAACTGTGTATTAGTTTAGTAGGTTTGTATTTTGTAAATTGATATATCGTTTTTTATCCCAATTTAAGCGGTTACTTTTTGGTTACTCACTAATTTTATAATGTTACCATTCTTAATTAAAATAGTAATCTTAAGCATGGCATAGGAATGGTTTTTTAGTATACCAATTAAGTGAATGACGTTAAATTATTTTAAGCCTAAATAAAATAATAAAACATCTATCTTTGCAAGCGTTTTAAATGCCAAAATACAAGCAAGATATGAAGCTTCAAAAAAACCTAGAAATACATGTAAAAACTGCCATAAAAGCCTTGTTTCAGTCGGAGTTAGAGGCTGTAGAATTTCAGGCAACCCGTAAGGAATTTGTTGGCGATATTACTGTAGTTGTGTTTCCTATGCTTCGCGTGCTAAAAGGAAACCCAATGGTTATTGGTGAGCAAATTGGTCAGTACTTACAGGATAATGTGGATGTGGTAAAAGGGTTTAATGTTGTTAAAGGCTTTTTGAATATTGAAATTGATGATTCGTACTATATCGATTTTTTTAATGCTATCAAGGATCAAGATAACTATGGATTTGAAGCTGTCAATGACCATAAGGCTGTTATGGTCGAATATTCGTCACCAAACACTAATAAGCCTTTGCATTTAGGGCATGTAAGAAATGTGCTTTTAGGGTATTCTGTAGCCGAAATTTTAAAAGCATCAGGAAAAAAAGTTTATAAAACACAAATCATAAACGATAGAGGGATTCATATCTGCAAAAGTATGTTGGCGTGGCAACGTTTTGGTAATGGAGATACACCAGAATCTACAGGTTTAAAAGGGGATAAGCTTGTTGGTAATTATTATGTGGAATTTGATAGAGCTTATAAAGCTGAAATTAAAGAATTGATAGCACAAGGGCAACTTGAAGAGGATGCCAAAAAGAATGCTCCGATACTTTTAGAAGCTCAAGATATGCTGCGTAAATGGGAAGCTGGTGATGAAGAGGTCTTTGCACTTTGGAAAAAAATGAATGGTTGGGTTTATGATGGCTTCGAAAAAACGTATAAAGCCATTGGTGTGGATTTTGATAAATATTATTACGAAAGTGAAACCTATTTATTAGGGAAGGAATTTATTGCAGAAGGTTTAAAAACAGGAGTCTTTTTTAAGAAAGACGATGGTTCTGTTTGGTGCGATTTAACAGAAGATGGCTTAGATGAAAAAATAGTATTACGTAGTGATGGTACTGCGGTTTACATGACGCAAGATATTGGTACGGCAATACAACGACTAAAGGATTATCCAGATATTGGTGGCATGGTATACACCGTAGGCAATGAGCAAGATTATCATTTTA
Organism: uncultured Winogradskyella sp.; assembly: GCF_937958655.1. Lineage (GTDB taxonomy): Bacteria > Bacteroidota > Bacteroidia > Flavobacteriales > Flavobacteriaceae > Winogradskyella. Next base: position 8,248 of record NZ_CALGNH010000037.1, read on the forward strand.
AAGTATTGTTTTTAATTTTAAAGAAACTTGGCTTTGACTGGGCCAAGAACTTATTTCATTTAAGTTACGGTATGGTAGATTTACCTAGCGGAAAGATGAAAAGTAGAGAGGGTACAGTTGTAGATGCAGATGATTTAATCCGAGAAATGGCAGATACTGCTGAAGACATTTCAAAAGATTTAGGAAAGCTCGAAGGATATTCTGAAGAAGAGAAGAAAATACTTTATAAAACTATAGGATTGGGTGCTCTAAAATATTATATCCTTAAAGTAGATCCTAAAAAACGTATTTTATTTGATCCAAAGGAGTCTATAGATTTTCAAGGAAATACAGGGCCTTTTATTCAGTATACTTATGCTAGAATACAGTCTATATTAAGAAAATCTGATAATTCAAATGCTCATATCAATGACGTTGTATTACACGAAAAAGAAAAGCAACTATTAAAACAATTAGAAGTATTTCCAGATGTAATTCAAAATGCGGCAGAGCAACATAGCCCAGCTTTAGTTGCAAATTACACTTACGATTTGGTGAAAGATTTTAATTCGTTTTACCAAAATGTGTCTATACTTGGGGCAGACTCTGATATAGAAAAACAATTTAGAGTAGGGCTATCTAAAAAGGTAGGTCAAACTATAAAAAATGCATTTCGTATTTTAGGTATAGATGTGCCAGAGCGTATGTAATTTTAACTATTTCGTTTTTATATCTTACTTTTCTTTTCGTTATCTTAGTAGGTGTTAAATACTAATATTTTAACGATGAAAATTCACTTTATTTTAAAACTTTTTTGTGCTTTTGGATTAATACTATCCTCATTAAGCGTTTTAAATGCACAAAACGGTATCATAGAATACCGAGGAAAAGTAATTGATGGTAAAACTAAAAAAGCATTAGAATCCGCTAGTCTTATTGTAGATGTTTCAAACATTAGTACCATTACAAACTCAGAAGGTGAATTTTTGTTAAAAGTACCAAGCGCTATTAAGGAGTTTAAGATTGTTGTGTCATTACTCGGTTACACAACACAAACTGTGTCTAAAAATAGCCTTACGGAAAACAATAATTTAATACAATTAAAGGAAGCTGTGACTGCCCTTTCTGAAGTTAACATTGCAGCTTACAAGGATGCCTCAAATTTGGTGAAGCTGGTTTTTGATAAACGAATGCGTAAAGAGCGCCAAAACGAACTATACATGACAGGGTTTTATCGCGAAAGTGTAAAACGACGAAATCGTAATGTATCCCTTACAGAAGCTGTAATAAATATCTTAAAGCAACCTAATAGCACTAACCAACCAGATATTGTAAAACTAGGCAAAGCACGAAAGAGCACCGACTACAAACGCCTAGACACTGTGTCTGTAAAACTACAAGGCGGCCCCTTCTCAACCCTGTATTTGGATATTATGAAATATCCGGAATTTATTTTCACTACAGAAACGTTTAATAGTTACATATTTTCTTTTGATGCGCCAACCTCCATTAATAATAGGCAGGTCTTTGTGGTAAATTTTAAACCCAGAACTAGTGGTTTAAATCTTAACTATTATGGTAAGCTTTATATTGATGCAGAGGCTATAAGCTTAGTTAGTGCGGAGTATGCTTTGGATGTGAGCAATAAGGCTAAAACTAAAAACCTTTTAGTGAAGAAGAAACCAAAGAGTATTGTGGTTTACCCTTTAGAAGCCACCTACAAAGTAGATTACCAAAGAAAAGATGATCTTTGGTTTTATAGTTATGCTAGTTTGTACTTAAGGTTTAAAGTAAATAAAAAACGTCAGTTATTTAATAAGGTGTATGCCTTATCTAGCGAATTAGCCATAACAGATTGGGAGCTTAATACCCATAATAAAAAGATAAACCCCAAAGAAAGATTGAAGCCTAGTGTTATTATATCAGATGCTATTTCAGGCTTTTCCGATGTTGATTTTTGGGGAAAATACAATGTTATAGAACCCGACAAATCTATTGAAACTGCTATTGAGAAGATTCAAAAGAATATTAAAAAACAAGACGATTAGTCGTTGAGATCACTTCACTTTATTTGGTTTAGTTAAATCTACCTTTGTGGTCAATGGCTTGTTGTATGTGTGCTAAATGATGCTCGCTATGCCAGGCATATACACCAATAGTTTCTTCTAACGAAAAGTGTTTATTGTGCTCTGGGTGTACAAACTCTTTTTTTAAGTCATTTGCATTTAAGTTGTTTAAAAGCAATCCTAATTTTTTATGCACACCTTGTAAAATAGACACAGCGGTTTCTATAGGTTGCGAATAGTCTATTAAATTAGCAAACCGATCTTCGTAATAAGGTTTTATGGTTGGTGTGTCTTCTGTGAGTGCAAGCTTAAATCTTAAGAGGCTATTAATGTGGCTGTCTGCACAATGGTGCACCACCTGTTTAATGGTCCAACCGTTTGGTCTATATTTATAATTAAGTTCGTCTTCGGTTAGATGTTTAGTCATCGATTTTATTTCATTTGGAAACAATTCAATAATCTGAATCCATGTTTTAATATGAGAAGACTCAATACGACTTGGTTTGCTAAATTCTCCAATAGGATACTTAAGCTTATATAATTCTTTATCAGTCATAAAAAGGTTGGTATTTATTGCTTACAGTGCATAGTTTAGTTTAAATGTAAGCACTAAAAATTAACTCTTAAACTTAAATGCGTTATAATTTTTTGGATTATAGAATTAGGTAAACTAAAATCTTTAAACGGCCTATTTCTAATCTTAGGTAAAGTATTCGTAAATCATCATTAAATTCTTAAATTTGCATCTTTATAAATTACAACCTGTCGCACCAGATTTGTTTACTGAATACTGCGACTGAATACTAAAAAAACATGTTCAATAATTTAAGTGATAAGTTAGATAAGGCGTTACACGTTTTAAAAGGTCACGGCAGTATTACAGAGGTTAATGTTGCAGAAACTTTAAAAGAAGTTAGACGAGCGCTTTTAGATGCCGATGTTAACTTTAAAATAGCCAAAGAGTTTACTAACAAAGTTAAGGAAAAAGCCTTAGGTCAAAACGTATTAACGACCCTTCAGCCAGGGCAGTTAATGGTTAAAATTGTAAAGGATGAATTAACTGAACTTATGGGAGGTGATGCCGAAGGTATTAATCTTTCTGGGAATCCCAGTGTTATTTTAATGTCTGGTTTACAAGGATCTGGTAAGACAACATTTTCTGGTAAGCTGGCTAATTTTCTTAAAAATAAAAAAACGAAGAAGCCTTTATTAGTCGCTTGTGATGTCTATCGTCCTGCAGCAATAGATCAATTACATGTTGTTGGTGAGCAAATTAAAGTAGAGGTCTACAGTGATAAAGGTAATAATGATCCTGTTGCCATTGCGCAAGCAGGTATAGCGCACGCCAAAGCTAATGGACATAATGTAGTAATTATAGATACTGCGGGTCGTTTAGCTGTTGATGAAGCTATGATGACCGAGATTTCTAACATACATAAAGCCATTGAACCGCAAGAAACACTATTTGTTGTGGATTCTATGACGGGTCAAGATGCAGTTAATACGGCAAAAGCTTTTAATGACATCTTAAATTTTGATGGTGTTATTTTAACCAAATTAGATGGTGATACTAGAGGTGGTGCGGCCATATCAATAAAATCAGTAGTAAACAAACCTATTAAGTTTATTGGTACTGGTGAGAAGATGGAGGCAATAGATGTTTTCTATCCGTCTCGTATGGCAGACCGTATTTTAGGGATGGGTGATGTAGTGTCGCTTGTTGAGCGTGCACAAGAACAATTTGATGAGGAGGAAGCGCGTAAACTTCAAAAGAAAATTGCTAAAAATCAGTTTGGTTTTGATGATTTCTTAAAACAGATTCAGCAAATTAAGAAGATGGGTAACATGAAGGATTTAATAGGTATGATTCCTGGTGCTGGTAAAATGATGAAAGGTATAGATATAGATGATGATGCATTTAAAGGTATTGAAGCCATTATCCATTCTATGACACCAGCCGAACGTACAAATCCATCTATTATAAACGCTAGCAGAAAGAAAAGAATTGGCAAGGGTTCTGGGACTTCTGTACAGGAAGTAAATCAGCTTTTAAAACAATTTACACAGATGAGCAAAATGATGAAAATGATGCAAGGTGGAGGCGGAAAACGCATGATGCAGATGATGAAGAATATGCCGAGATAGTAGGCAGTAAAAAGTATACGGTAAGCAATCACTTCGAGCATAGTCGAGAAGTTATTATTATATTTTCAATCAGCTTTGCGCCTTTGCGTCTTAGCGAGAAATCAAAACAAAATGACCATATTAGACGGAAAAAAAACAAGTAACGACATTAAAGCTGAGATAAAAGCTGAGGTTGATAAAATGAAAGCCAATGGAGAAAAAGTGCCGCACCTAGCTGCAGTTATTGTTGGTAATGATGGTGCTAGCTTAACTTATGTTGGTAGTAAAGTAAGAGCTTGCGAGCGTGTTGGTTTTGAGTCTACAATGGTACGTTTGCCAAATACAACTAGTGAAATTGAACTCTTAGACGCTATAGAGGAATTAAATACTAACAAAGATATTGATGGTTTTATCATACAATTACCATTACCACCACAGATTAATACCCAAAAGGTTTTAATGGCTGTGCATCCAGATAAGGATGTTGATGGTTTTCATCCTATGAATTTTGGTAAGATGTCTCTAGATATGTCAACGTTTATACCTGCAACACCGTTCGGTATTTTAGAGCTTTTAGACAGATATGGAGTAGAAACGAAAGGGAAGCATACCGTAGTTATTGGGCGTTCTCATATTGTTGGCCGTCCTATGAGTATATTAATGGGACGAAAAGGATTTCCAGGTAATTCTACAGTAACTTTAACACACAGTCATACCAAAAATATTACCCAGATCACTTCCCAAGCAGACATCGTTATATCGGCTTTGGGTATTCCAAATTTCTTAAAGGCTGAGATGGTTAAAGATGATGTTGTTATTATAGATGTTGGTATTACCAGAGTGCCAGATGATTCTGAAAAAGGGTATTATATTACAGGTGATGTAGACTTTGAAAATTGTAGTAAAAAAGCAAGCTTTATAACACCAGTACCAGGTGGTGTTGGACCAATGACTATAGCTATGTTATTAAAGAATACGTTACTAGCAAGAGAACAGCACAGACTTCATAATAAGTAAATTGAGATAATTTTTAATGCGTAACTCGTAGTTTTCTAAAGTGTATTTTAGTAATTCTACTGGGTTAATAGTACGCTTTACAATTTACTTAGCAAATAATTGAGTCCTATCTTTAAAGGCTTTAAATTCTAAAGCATTGCCAGAAGGATCTTTAAAAAACATGGTAGCTTGTTCACCAACTTGGCCTTTAAATCTAATGTAAGGTTCTATTATAAATTTAATATTTTTAGAGGTTAAGGAGCTTGCAAATTTTTCAAAAGTTTCCCAAGGTAAAACAACACCAAAGTGAGGTACAGGAACATCTTTACCATCTACGGCATTGGTATGTGTGTCTTCTTTTGTTTTCGGTTTGTAGTGAATGACTAATTGGTGACCAAAGAAGTTATAGTCTACCCAATGGTCGCTGCTTCGTCCTTCTTCAAAATTTAAAATTTTAGTGTAAAAATCTCTACATTCAGCTAAGTTAGAAACAGGTATGGCTAAATGAAATGGCGAAAGCGTTGACATAGGTTTAGAGTGTTTTTATTGGTAGTAATATATAATGGTTGTGTACTATAGGTCATTTATAATGAACCAAATATTAATTTATAGTTCTATTTCTATTAGTAGTCTTTGGATTAAACGTCTTTTTAGAATCACTAATAAGCGTACTTAATGTTTTAAACTCTTCTTTAGTGAGTTCTCTGTGGGTTCCAATCGGTAAATTATTGAGTTCTATATTCATTATTCTAACACGTTTAAGTGTTTTAACATCATAATTTAAATAATCGCACATACGACGTATTTGCCTGTTTAAACCCTGTGTTAAAATGATGCTAAAGGTGTACTTGTCAATTTTTTTTACTTTACATTTTTTAGTCCGTTGTTTTAGCTCTTCAATGTAAATGCCACCAGCCATTCGCTCTACAAAGGTTTGAGAGATGGGTTTATCTACAGTAACAATATATTCCTTCTCGTGGTTATTACTTGCGCGTAAAATTTTATTAACAATGTCTCCGTCGTCTGTTAGGAGAATAAGACCCTCACTCGGTTTATCTAATCTTCCAATAGGAAAAATACGTTTAGGATAATTGATGTAGTCAATGATATTATCTTTTTCAACACGTGTATCTGTAGTACAAACTATACCAACAGGTTTGTTAAAGGCTAAATACACAAAATCGTCTTGTCGTCCGCCTATAATTTTATCATCTACTTTAACGATATCTCCTGGTGCTACCTTAGTTCCCATTTCTGGGATAGTATTGTTAATGGTTACACGGCCAGCACCGATGAGTCGATCTGCTTCGCGACGAGAGCAATAACCAGCTTCGCTGAGGTATTTGTTTAGTCTTGTTAGGTTTTCTGACATGGCACAAAAGTACAATAAAGATTATCCATTAATAAATGCTATAATTTTAGGGGTTAAAGATGCATCTTTTAAGCTATGCCCAAATCCTGTTGTACTAATAAATTCTGAATTTTTATATGAATTAGCAATTAATTGCGCATCTTCATAAGGAATGATTTTATCCTTTTTATCATGAATTATTAAGCCTTTAGCTTCAATAGCTTTACTAAAGTTAGCGACAGAGAAATAAGACACAGGTTTGTTAAAGTGCTTTAGTACTATGGCATCTAATCCGTCTGCAATGCTTTGGTTATAACCCATCATGGATTTATACCGAGAAAAAACACCATAAAAGTGAGCAGGTGCACCGAGAAGTATCATTTTTTTAACCGAATTTAATTTAAAATTATAAATGCTAAATACGCTTGCCATTCCGCCTACGGAATGCCCTATAATAACTTCGGGTTGAAACTTTTTAGCCACTATATTTATAAACTCAGCATATAAAACTGCATTAAATTGTTTGCCGCCAGAGCGTCCATGTGCAGGTGCATCTAAAGCAACAATATTATAATTCTGAGATTTTAAATCTTCTAAAATATAGTTCCAACGCGAGGTGTTGCTCTCCCAGCCATGAGCAAGTAAGATGGTCTTTCCTTTGCCTTGCCAGTGGTAGGTTACAATACTTAAATTGTTATGGCTTAATTCCACATGCACTGCAGAGTCTGTAATTTTTAGTTGTTGGTCTGTGTATTTGCCTTTTCGAGGCGAGGCAAATAAGGTAAGTGCCTTTTTTGAGGCATAATTAGGCGCAAATAGACTGGTTAAGTTTAAGAGGTTTCCTATAGATTTTATAATAAAGTTACTCATGTTAAGGGGTTTCCCTGTTAACAGATGCCATTGAAAATGCTGGTAAACATATCGCAATGTATTCGCAAAGTTCGGTAAATGGATTAGAGTATTGAACTCTAGTGTTTCTGTCAATTTTTATGGATTGCCCAGCTTCAAGCACAATAATTTCGTCTTCAATAATAAATTGCTTTTTGCCTTTAATGATAATTGTATATTCATCAAATTCTGGAGTTTGAAAAGGTTCGCTCCAACCTGCTGGTGCAACCATGTAAGCAATACTTAGTTTAGAATTGCCATCACTTGCCAATCCAAAGTGTTCCTTAATTACTTTTCCATCGTCTGTTGGTACTACAAACGGAGACTTTTGTAAGGTGTATTTTTTCTTTATGCTCATTTATCAATTAGGCTTTAAGGACAACTAAATTACCAGTGTAACATAAAAAATTTAATGGTTGCTTTTTCTGGTATTTGTATAGGATCTATAGTAGCGTCCATGTTAAAACGCAAGCTCCCAGGCAATTCCTTTTTATCAATTGTAAAAGAGGCATTAATTTCGTTAACTGAGATAACGATAGAATTGATGAGATTGTCAATTTTTGAAATCTTATAAGCGTCCTTTACATCTTTAAATGTACTTAAAGCCGAAATGTTTTTTTCAGTTTTATAACGTTCGTCAATAATTCTAACGCTAGAAATTACGGATGTAGAATCTAAAGCTTCTTTAGGTGATAAATCTAATAATTTTCTACCGCCTTTTTCAAAAACTTCAATGCTGTTAACAGATCCTGTAAATTCATCTCCTGCTATATATCTAACAACGGAGTCATTTATAAAAATGGACTTAAGATCTTTAACTTGGGTTGAGTCTGTGAGTAAACCAATATGGTGTTTTTCTATTAAAAATGGATTAGGATTTTTATCCTTTGCACAACTTGTTATTATAAGTACAAATAAGAGTAGAGTAAAAAATGTATGTCTCATGGTTATGATTTAGGGTTTAAATTTATTTAAGCATTTTGGTTAAAATACCTAAAACACTTCTTATAACTGTTGGGCTAGATAATACCTTTACAATTGGGTTTTGTCTGGTGCTTCGTCTTCTGCTCCAAGTTGATTTTCTTTTGCTTTCAGCTTTTTTAAGGGCTTCTTTTTCTTCTTTAGCTTTTTGTTTTGCTTCTTCTGCTTCTGCTTGTTTAATTTTTGAGTTCAGCATTTCATAGGCACTTTCTCTATCAACCTCTTTATTATATTTTTTGGCTAATTGAGATTGCGCTAATAAACTACCTAGTTCAGATTCCGTTAATATATCCATTCGGCTCATAGGCGCGCGCATCATAGTTGCAGCTAGCGGCGTAGGTTTTCCTTTTTCGTCCAATGCAGACACTAAAGCTTCACCTATACCTAAAGATGTT